>DUOQ01000011.1 GCA_012838755.1 Propionibacterium sp.
AGGCGTGGCTCCTGGACCGGGGGCCTGAGTTCCGGTGCGGGATCGAGGTGGCCACGCTCGATACGTTCCACGGGTACAAGAACGCCATCGACGACCAGCTCGACGAGGCCGCCTCCGTCCTCGACGCGTTTCATGTCGTCAAGCTCGGCATGCAAGCGTTGGACGAGGTCCGGCGCCGGGTCCAGCAGGCCATCCACGGCCACCGCGGCCGCAAGGGCGACCCGCTGTACGGGATCCGCACCATCTTGCGCCTCGGGCTTGAGCACCTCTCGGAGAAGCAGCAGGCCCGCATCGACGCCGCGTTCGCCGCCAACCCCCGCCACGACGAGGTCGCCATCGCCTGGCAGGCCATCCACCAGCTCCGCTCCGCCTACACCGCCGAGGACCTGGCCGCCGGCAAGAAGACCGCCAAGGCCGTGCTCAAGTCCTTCCCAAAATGCCCGATCCCGGAGATCGCCCGCCTCGGCCGCACCCTGCGCAAGTGGCGTCGAGAGTTCCTCGCCTACTTCGAGACAGGCCGCTCCAGCAACGGCGGCGCCGAAGCCATCAACGGCCTGATCGAGCTGCACCGCAGGGTGGCCAGAGGCTTCAGAAACCGCCGAAACTACAGGCTCCGGATGCTCCTCGTCGGAGGAGGACTCATCCCATGACCCCACACTCAAGTCCGAAGAGCCCGAAGACCCCACCACGCCATGACGTGGTCACCGGAAACGCGAATTCGTTGATGGTTCAACCGATCTCGCGGAGTTGTCATCCGTGGGAAGGCTCGGTCACCACGGGCGCGGTCAGGAGCGACGCGACCGGAACCAATCCAGGGTCTGCGCGATCCCGGCCTGCAACGGGACGGCGGTGATGTCGGGGAAGAGGCCCCGCAACTGGGCATTGTCCGCCTGGGAATGGCGCACATCGCCGGGGCGTGGATCGCGCCGTTCGATCTGCACCGGGTGACCGAGCGCGGCTTCGATGAGCCGGATCAGTTCGTTCAGTGTCGTCCGGGTGCCGAAGGCCAGATTCGTCGGTCCCGATGTGACGCGGTCGGTCACTGCCCGCGTGAGCGTCTCGACGACCGTGCCGACGAAGGTGAAGTCACGGCTCTGCTCCCCGTCGCCGTTCAGGGGAAGCGGCCGACCGGCGAGGGCAGCATCGAGGAACACCGGAACGACGGCGGCGTAGACATGTCCGGCGTGCTGTCCGGGTCCGTAGACGTTGAAGAACCGGAAGGGCAGGACCGGCAGGTCGTAGCAGGCGGCATACGCCATCGCGTACTGCTCGGTCGCGAGTTTGGAGACGGCGTAGGGGCTCATCGGCTGGCACAGCAGGGTCTCGACCTTCGGCAGGGTCGGGTTGGCCCCGTAGACCGAGGAGGATGAGGCCAGGACGACGTGCGCGTTGTCGTTGTGCCGGGCCGCGTCGAGCACCCGCAGCGTGCCGGTGGCGTTGGCTGCGTGGGAGGCTTCCGGGTCCGCGACACTTCTGGGGACCGATCCGAGCGCGGCCAGATGGACGATGGACTGGCAGCCGTCGGCGGCGGAGTCG
>DUOQ01000099.1 GCA_012838755.1 Propionibacterium sp.
GGACCCGGCGGAGGCCTGACCCAGGCCGTCGGCGAGCGCCCGAGCGCCGGAGGCCGACTCGGCCGCACCAGCGCGCAGCAGCGGCGAGCCGGCCGAGGCCATCCCGAGGCCGTTGGAGAGTTCCTGGGCGCCGTCCGCGGACTGGCGTGCGCCGTCGGCGAGCAGTCCGGCACCGTCGGCCAGCTGGGCCGTGCCGTCGACCATCTCGAGCATCTGGGCCGACATCTGGTTGAAGCCGATGTAGATGTTCTTGAGGTACTCCCCGGTCAGGAACCGGTTGAGCGCGTTGGCGGCCGCATCGGCGATCGTCTGGCCCAGGGCGGTCTCGTCGAGGGCGGCGACGGGCGAGGTCTCGACGTGGATCGTGGCCTGCCGGGCGTCGGCGGGGTCACCACCGAACGAGGTCGCGGCGGCCGAGAACTCCTTCGGGATGCGCACGACGGCGGCGTACCGGCCGGTCTTCAGGCCCTCGGCGGCCTTCTCCTCGGTCGCGAGGACCCAGTGGAAGTTCTGCTCCCGGTCGGAGTCGACGAGCTCGGCCACGAACTGGCGTCCCAGCGGCATCATCTGGCCGTTGACCTCGACCATCTCGTCGTTGTTGACGACGGCGGCCTGCACCCCGCGCAGGCCGGTGTCGGCGTGCGCGGTGCCCCACAGGAAGCTTCCCGCCACCAGGAGCGGGACGAGCAGGAGGGCCAGCCAGGTGGTCCAGCGCGAGCGGTTCATCGGGTACCTCCAACGAGGGTGGGCGTGCGGTCGGGGTCGAGTGCGGACAGCGCGTCGGCGTCCGCCCCCGCGAGCACGAGGGTGAGGTCAGGGTGGGCGGCCAGGCGTGCGACCGCAGTGCGGCCGGGGCCCGAGAGCCGGTCGGCGTCGTCGATGGCGACCAGGGCGATGCCGCTGTCCTCGGCCCGGGCCTCGACCCGCTCGAGGACACGGACGGCGTCGGGATCGGTGGCGTCCACCCACACGGCGCGGCGGCGCAGGTCGCGGGCCTGCTGGGGCAGCACCAGGCCGAGCACCTTGAGCTCGCCGGAGGTGAGCGCGAGGCGTCCGGTCAGGGCGAGGGTGAGGGCGCGCCGGGACGCCGGGGGCCCGTCGAGCACGAGGGTGCGGCCGGGCGCGACGTCGAGGTCGATGCCGCCGAACAGGAACGAGCCGTCGGTCTGGGCCCCGAGGCCCTCGCCGTAGATGGCGTGGTCGGCCCCGGCGTACGGCCAGTCGGCCAGGGACAGCTGGTGGGTGATGGCCTCGCCCTCGGCGTCCATGGACGGCAGGCGCTTGTCGAGCCATGCGGGCAGCCACCAGGCGCGTCCGCGCAGGAGCTTCATGACGGCGGGGCCGAGCGTCATGCGGACGAGGAAGGCGTCGATCGCCACGCCGATGGCCAGGCCGAAGGCGATGGGCTTGATGACGCCGGTGCCGGCGGGCACGAAGAACGCGAAGACCGACACCATGATGAGCGCGGCGGCGACGACGACCTTGGCGGAGTGGACGAAGCCCTCCTCGGTCGGGTTGGTGCGGTTGCCGTGCACGAACTCCTCGCGCATGCGGGAGGTCAGGAAGACCTCGTAGTCCATGGCGAGGCCGAACAGGATGCCCATGAGGATGATCGGCAGGAACGAGATCACGGGGAGGGCCTCGGGGAGGTTGATGACCTCCTTGAAGTACCCGAGGTTGAACACCAGGGCGGTGAGCCCGAAGGCGCCGCCGACGCTCAGCAGGTAACCGAGCGCCGCCTTGACCGGCACCACGAGTGAGCGGAACACGATCGTCAGCAGCACCAGGGAGAGCCCGACCACGAACAGGCCGAACGGCAACAGGGCGCCCGCGAGCTGCGCGGACACGTCGAGCGCGACCGCGGTGTAGCCGGTGATGGCCATGTCGATGCCGCGGTCCTGCTTCCACTGCGCGGTGAGGTCCTGCAGGCGGCGCACCAGCTCGGAGGTCTCGGCGTCGTCGGGACCGGTCGTCGGGATCAGCTGGATGAGGCCGGTGTCGGCGTTCTCGTTCGGCACCGCCATGGCGACGAGCTTGACCCCGGGCACCTCCTCGACCTCGGCGGCCAGGTCGGTGACCAGGCCCATCGGGTCGGTGGACTCCACGATCGTGCCGGTGAGGACCAGCGGGCCGTTGTAGCCGGGGCCGAACCGGTCGGCGATGAGGTCGAAGGTGATCCGGTCGGGGGCGCCGGGCGGGTTCTGGCCCGAGTTGGGCAGCGCCATCGTGAGCTGGGTGGTCGGGATCGCGAGCACGCCCAGGAGCACCACGACGATCGCGATCGTCAGGGCGGGGACCTTGGTGATGACGCCCACCCACCAGCGGCTGGGGTTGAACTTCGGCTTGGCGTCGTCCTTCGCGGGCTTGGGCCGCAGCTTCTCGCCGGCGAAGCCGAGCATGGCCGGCAGCAGGGTGAGTGCGAGGGCGACCTCGATGGCGACCGCGACGGCCGAGAAGACGCCCATGATGGTGAGGAAGGGCATGCCGGCGACGCTGAGGCCGACCAGGGCGACGATGACCGTGGCGCCGGCGACGACGACGGCCGAGCCGGCGGTCGCGGTGGCGCGGGCGGCCGACTCCTCGGAGTCCATGCCGGTGGCGAGTTGGTCGCGGTGTCGGCTGACGATGAACAACGAGTAGTCGATGCCCACGGCGAGCGCGAGCATCAGGGCGAGCAGCAGCGTGGTCGACATGATCGGCACCACGCCGGCGGCGATGACGATGATGAGGATCGCCGCGCCGGCGCCGATCAAGGCGCTCGCCACGGGCATGAGGGCGGCCCGCAGGGAGCCGAGCACCACCACCAGGACGATGATCGCGATGACCACGCCGATGGCCTCGATGAGCGACACGTGCGGCATGGAGAACGAGAACAGGTCACCACCGACGTGCACCTCGCCGGCGGGGATGGCGGCCTCGAGCCGCTCCCCCGACTCGAGGAGCAGCGCGCGCTGGTCGTCGGTGAACGTGCTCATGCTGTAGCCGTCGACCCGCACGTTGAGCAGGGCCGCCGTGCCGTCGTCGCTGATCAGGCCGTCGACGTACTCGTTGTAGGGCGACTGCGCCATCGCGACCCAGGCGATCTGCTCGAGTTCGACGATCTCGTCCTCGATCGCGTTGCGGACCGCGTCATCGGTCACCTTCTGCCCCTCGGGGGCCAGCACCACGATCGACGCCGAACTCATCGCGGCTTCGGGGAAGGTCATCTTCAGCTCGTCCAAGGCGATCTGCGAGCTGGCACCGGGGATGTCGAACTCGTCGTTGAAGCTGCCTCCGACGGTGAGGGCCAGACCGCCCAGCACGGCGAGGACGAGGAGCCACGCCACGACGACGCGCTTGCGCGCCCGCCACGAGAAGCGGGCGAGCCGGTAGATCCACGTGGACAAGGGACAACCTCTCGATACAAGTTTGTATCGGATACAGTACTGTATCGAGTGTGCCGCCCCAAGTCGGCTGGGCACCAGGAGGAGCAGGCGTGACCGAGCAACTGACCGTCCGGCGTGCAGCCACCCGTGAGCGGCTCGTCGATGCCGCCATCGCGGTGTTCGCCGAGAAGGGCGTCCTGGGCGCCTCGGTCGAGGAGATCTGCGAGGCAGCCAGCTTCACGCGCGGCGCCTTCTACTCGAACTTCTCCAGCAAGGACGACCTGTGCATCGCCGTCCTCGACCGGCAGATCGCCGACCAGATGAGCGCCCTCGACAAGGCGCTGGCCA
This sequence comes from Propionibacterium sp., assembly GCA_012838755.1. Taxonomy (GTDB): domain Bacteria; phylum Actinomycetota; class Actinomycetes; order Propionibacteriales; family Propionibacteriaceae; genus Propioniciclava. Next base: position 3,714 of record DUOQ01000099.1, read on the forward strand.
CCGTCGACATCACGGGGACCGTCGACATCGACGACCTCATCAGGGCCGCGCTGGGCGTCTTCTTCGCCTCCCGCCCGACCGACCGTGACTGGGTCCTCACCGGGCAGGAGCTCCGCCTGCACGCCGCGCGCTCGCCGGAGCTGGCGAGCGCCTACCGCGAGGCCAACCGGCGCGGCTCCGACGCGGTGGCGTCCGCGATCAGCCTGGCCCTGGCGACCCTCGGCTACGAGCTGGCCACCACGGGCCCCGAGGCCGTCGGCGCCCTGCACGCCGTCCACGACTACGGGATGCTCGGCCAGCTCATCGGCACCGACATGATCGCGGCTGACGGCGACGGGCACCTGCTGGCGAGCGTCCTGCGCGCCCTCATCCGGAGGTCGGGGACGACTCAGCCCCAGGTGTGACGCCCCCGCGGGCGGCCCGAAGGAGGATCAGCTCGCCCACCGACCGGTGAAGTACAGCCAGGCCCACAGGCACTGGACGCCCACGGCCACCACGGCGACGACCACGGCCACCACGCGCCAGCCGGGGCTCGTGCGACGGGCCTCGACGAACTCGCCGACCAGCCGCCACAGCGGGAACCAGAGCAGCACCGCGCGGTTCACGCTCATCAGCCAGTAGGACAGCGAGAAGGCGAGCACCTGGACGCCCACCCAGGCCGCCTCGGCGACGCGGCGCCGGAACAGGGCGACGAACGTGACGACGAGTCCGACGATCCACGAGAGCATCTCGGCGCGGAACAGCCACGGCCACTCGGGGTGGTCGGCGTTGGGGCGCCAGAGGGTTTCCCAGTGGTTGCGGAGGGCCTCCCAGGGCCAGTGGAACCCACGGTCCCAGCCGGCCTCCTGGGCGGAGAACCAGGCGGTCCACGACCCCGTGAGGCCGTAGAGGTAGACGACGTACGCGGCGAGCACGGCCGTTGGGAGAACCATCCACGCCAGGCGTGCGCCCAGACCCCCGTCCTGGACCCCCTTGCGGCGCGAGGGACGGCGTCCCTGCGTGAAGGCGAGGATCACCAGCGCACCGATGAGGAACAGGCCTGACACGCGCAGGGTGCACGCCAGCGCGGCGAACAGGGCGGCCTGGCCCCAGCGGCGCTGGGTGGCACGCTCCCAGGCCCAGAAGGCCGCGGCCATGAAGGGCGACTCGGTGTAGGGGACGGCGGTGAACACGGCCGTGGGCGCGAGCAGCCAGGCGATGGCGGCCCACGTCCCGGCCAGACGACGCAGCGCGAACGCGGCGAGCAGCGAGCAGCCCAGGGCCAGCAGCGAACCCCAGAGGATCGGGTTCAGACCGATCTCCATGAAGCCGCGCAGCACCAGGGGCAGGCCGGGGAAGAACGCCATCTCCTGCGGGTCGGCGTAGCCCTCGCGGGCGATCAGCAGGAAGTGCGCGACGTCCCACTGGGCGACGACGGACTCGAGGCTGCGGCGTCCGGAGACGGCCAGCCAGACCGCGATGGTCGCGAAGAGCAGCCGGGTGACCAGCCAGACCTGGACGACCAGCAGGGTGTCATCGGCCGGACGCCGCCGAGTCGCGGGCACGGGGCCGGTCAGCCCTCGTCGCGCGGCGGCGGCGCGATGGTCTCGCGACCCCCGCGCCCGGGCGGGGTCGGGCCGGGCTTGGTGGGCTGGGGCCTGGCCTCCGGGGGAGTCGGGTCCGGGGTGGGCTCGGGCTCAGGCGACGGCTCCGGCTCGGGCGTCGGCTCGGGCTCAGGAGTGGGGGTCTCCTCGGGCTCGGGCGTCTCCTCGGGCGTCGGCTCCGGGGTGGTACTCGTCACGGGTGCCTCGGTCGGCTTGGGCCGCGGCGTCGGACGCGCGCTGAACTTGCCGGAGTCCGTCATGCGCGTCGCGCCGGGGAACGTGAGGCGCTCCTTGCCCTCCATGGCGACCCGCATGTACTCGAGCCAGCCCGGCGCGGTGTAGGTCGAGCCGTACACCTTGCCGCCGAGGTCGCCGGTCCCGCGCTCGCCGCCGGTCAGCACGACCGCCGTGGAGATCTGCTGGGTGGCCCCGATGAACCAGGTCGCCTTCGTCTCCTCCTTGTCGGAGTCGTAGTAGGTACCGGTCTTGCCCGCCACGGGGTGACCCAGGGAGCGCACGCTCCGGGCGGTTCCGTCCTCGACGACCTTGGTCAGGGCGTACGCGGTGTTCTGGGCGACGTCGGGCTCGATGGTCTGCTCGTGGGAGACGGCGGCGCGGTAGATGACCTCACCCTTGCGGTCCTGCACCTCGGCGACGATGTGCGGGGTGGTGCGCTGCCCGCCGTTGACCAGGGTGGCCAGGGCGCGGGCGGCGTTGAGCGGGCTCACCTCGAGGTAACCGAGGGGGATGCTGGGCTGCAGGTGAACGGGGTCCACGTCGCCCACGATCGCCCCGGCGTCCTGGGCGGCCTTGACGACCTTGGCCGGGCCGTCCTCCATCTGGGCGACCATGTCGACGTAAGCGGTGTTGACCGACTTGGTGGTCATGTCCTGCAGGGAGATCGTCCCGTAGTTGCCGTTGCCGGCGTTCGAGACCGTGCTCCCACCGATCTCGAGCTTGTTGTTGCCGTTGAACTTGGTGTTCAGCGTGGCGCCCTCGCGCAGGCCGGCGACGAGTGCCCACGGCTTGAAGGTCGAGCCGGTCGGGCGCGCGGTCTCGGCCCAGGGGAAGGGGCTCGACACGGCGTCCGGCCCGTTGTACATCGCGAGGATCGCGCCGGTCCTCGTGTCGATGGAGGCCAAGGCCGGGTGGTACCAGAGCGGGTCCTGCTCGGTCGACACCTTGGCGATGCGTTCGGCCATGTTGGCGGACGCGGTGATCGCGGCGTCCTGCAGGCGCTTGTCGACCGTGGTGATGATGCGGTACCCGCCGCCGTTGATCTGGGCCTCGGTGAAGCCGTTGTCGGTGAGTTCCTTCTGGACCTTGGTCATCAGGTAGCCGTTGGGGCCACCGAGCCGGTTCTCCTTGGCGAGCTTCGGGAAGTCCGGGAGCTGGTCGTAGATGGCCGACTTCTCGGCCTCGGTGAGGTAGCCGACCTTCACCATCTGGTTGATCGTGTACTGGTAGCGCTCCAGGAGGTCGGCGCGCTGCTGGTCACCACGGAGCGGGTCGAGGCGTCCGGGGTCGTTGATCATCGCGGTCAGGGCGATGGCCTGGGGGTCGTTGAGGTCCTTGGCGTCGATGCCGAAGAACGCCTGCGAGGCGGCCTGGAGGCCGTACGCGCCGCGCCCGAAGTAGACCGTGTTCAGGTAGCCCTCGAGGATCTGCTCCTTGGGCACGTCCTGACCGATCTTCAGCGCGATGATGATCTCGGTGAGCTTGCGGCTGATCGTCTTGTCCTGCGTGAGGTACAGGACCTTGACGTACTGCTGCGTGATCGTCGAGCCACCCACCGTGTCCACACCCGGGGTCAGCGCCGTCTGCACCGCGCGCGCCAGGCCGGGGATCGAGATGCCCGGGTCCTCCCAGAAGCTCTCGTTCTCGCCGGCGACGATCGCCTCCTTGGCGTTCTCGGGCATCTCGTCGAACGAGATGGAGACCCGGTTCTGCTCTTCGAACGTGCTGATCGCCTGCTCGCCGTCGCTGAAGAAGACCGTCGAGACGTTGGTCTGGAAGTCCTTGTTGGGGTCGGGGATCGTCGTGTTGGCGTAGATGAACGCCAGCGCGCCGGCCCCGAGCAGGCCCAGGACGAGCGCGACGATGCCGATCCACGTGAACACGCCCAACGCGATCTGGCCGCCGGTGCGCTTGCCACGTTGGCGTGTGCCGCGTCCCGACGGGGCTCGCGAGGCGCCGCTGACGGCGCGCTTGGGGTCAGACATCTGCGATCCTCACTCTCGTGCGGCGGCAGGGGTGCCATACCACACCCGATCCAGAATAGGTGGAGCTGCCCCAGAAATCAGAACCGGGTTGCCACCGTGCGCCCGTGCTGCACTCCAGCCATTTGCTGGCTCCCCGACGCCGTGGCATACACTTGTCCCTCGCCGGGCCCATGGCGCAATTGGTAGCGCACCTGCTTTGCAAGCAGGGGGTTGGGGGTTCGAGTCCCCCTGGGTCCACC
>DUOQ01000100.1 GCA_012838755.1 Propionibacterium sp.
CACCAGGGCGAAGGCCAGGATGACGAACACGACGAACATGAAGGCGGTGTACATCCAGCGCTTGGGGTGCTCCGACCCCCAGAAGCGCTTGAGGCTGATGACGCCGTTGACCACGGCGTACACGCACAGGGCGATGCCGATCGGCGCGGCCACCCAGCCCGACAGGCTGAGGATCGGCACCAGGATCGGCACGAGCACATAGGTGATGATGCAGCGCACGCCCGAGACGACCACCGAGATGCGGAACGCCCGGTGGGCTTCCGCGCTGGGCCGCACCTGACGGCCGCGAACCCCCAGCAGCCGCCGCATGAACCGGTCGGCGACGGAGTCGGACCGGAACCCCGGGGCAGGGGTCGCCGCCGCCGCCACGCCGGATGCTTCAGTCACATAACTACTGTCCCCGGGCAGGCAGGGACAGTCAACTCCGCGGTGACCAGCCTCAGCCGAACCAACCGAACATCGTGCAGCCGATGGCGAACACGACCATGGCGGCGAACAGCAGGATGGTCAGCACGGCGCTCTCGGCCTCGCTCGGCTGCTGGTGCTCGGCGGCGTACTGCTCGACGTCGAACTCGTGTGGCGTCCCGGCGTTCATCAGAGGGCTCCCAACCGGCTGAGGTCCGACACCAGGGCGATGGCCAGGATGACGAACACGACGAACATGAAGGCGGTGTACATCCAGCGCTTGGGGTGGTCCGATCCCCAGAAGCGGCGCAGGCTGACGATGCCGTTGGCCACGGCGTACACGCACAGGGCGATGCCGATCGGCGCGGCCACCCAGCCCGACAGGCTGAGGATCGGCACCAGCACCGGCACCAGCACGTAGGTGATCAGGCAGCGCACCGCCGAGACCACCACCGAGACCCGGAACGCCCGGTGCGCCTCCGCACTCGGTCGCACCCGGCGGTCGCCCACGCCCAGCAGTCGGCGCATGAGCCGATCGGGCGCGGCGTCGGACCGGAACGCGGGCCCTCGACGCGAACTGGGCAGGACCCCGGCGCGCTCGGTGCGCTGCGGCGTCGCGGCGGTGCTCATGGCCGCAGCTCGGACGCCGTGGGCCCGGCATTCGCAGCCCGGGCCCCCTGGTGGTGCCGCCACAGGCGGACGCCGCCGGCGACGGCCGCCAGCACACCGACGCCGCCGATGATGACGCCGGTGAACAGCCCCCAGTACAGCGGACTGAACATGCCGGTGTCGGAGCGCCCCGACATCACCCCGAACAGGAACCCGAACAGCGGGGCCAGTGCGGCCACCACCACGCCGAGGGCGGTCATCCAGAACCCCGGCGCGGTTGGTTCCAGGCGGATGGGGCGTCCGGGGATCACGTCGAAGTCCGACGTGTCGAGTTCGGGGGTGGCAACGTGGTCGCGGTCGGTCATCGGGACTCACCTTCCTTGGATCGGTCGATGACGGTCAGGCCGGGGCGCTGGGGACTGGCAGGCGCGGCGTCCACCTCGTTGAACCGCTCGACCGCCTTGACGATCGGGCCGACGATGTCCATCGGCAGCGGGAACACCACGGTGGAGTTCTGGTCGGCGCCCAGCTCCAGCAGCGTCTGCAGGTAACGCAGCTGCAGGGACGCCGGCGCCTCGCTCAGCGTGAGGGCCGCATCGCGCAGCTCCTGGGAGGCCTGCAGCTCGCCGCGCGCGCTGATGACCTTGGCGCGGCGCTCGCGCTCGGCCTCGGCCTCGCGGGCCATGGCGCGCTGCATCATCTCGGGGATCTCGACGTCCTTGATCTCGACGACGGACGCCTCGACGCCCCATTCGGCGGTCTGCCGCGCGATGGACCGGGCGAGGTCCTCGTTGAGGTCGGCGCGGTGGGCCAACAGGGTGTCGAGGTCGGCGCGTCCGACCACCGAGCGCAGCGTGGTCTGCGCGAACTGCGAGGTGGCGATCGCGTGGTTCTCCACCGACATCACGGACAGCACCGGGTCGACGACCTTGAACATGACGACGGCGTTGACGCGAGCGGTGACGTTGTCGCGGGTGATCACCTCCTGCGGCGGGATGGTCAGCGTGACCGTGCGCAGGTCGACGCGGATCAGCTTGTCGAGGAACGGCAGCATGAACACCAGCCCGGGCCCGAGCGCACCTCGGAGCCGGCCGAGGCGGAACGCGACCACCCGCTCGTACTCGCGCACGACACGGATCGACGCGAACGCGAACGCGATCAGCAACAGGAGGACCAGGATCCCCAGGACGACCTCAGTTGGCATGTTCTTGTTCTCTCCGGTCGGATGCGTAGCTACTGCGCTGGCGGGCCAGGGCCGCGGCGGCGGCCTCGCGGTCGGCGAGGGTCTGGTCGAGGCTGCGGACGACCGCGCCCATCGGGTCGGCCGGCGTCCGCCGGAGGTGCGACCACAGGGGCAGGGACGCCACCGCCACGAGGACGGCCGTGCCGAGCACCAGCACCTGGCTGGGCCAAGTGGTGACGACGAGCGCGGTGAAGGCCGGCCACAGCACGGCGATCACGGTGACCGCGCACGCGATCCCGCGGTGGAACCGGGCCGCCTCGGACGCCGGCCACGGGTCGACCGCGCGCTTCACCTCGCGACCGTCGCTGGACGTGGTGCACGTCTCCTTCACCGGGCACGCGTTGCACACCAGCGGCAGCCCCCGGTAGCGCATGACCCGGTTGTCGGGGTCGAACGAGCGGGGGTAGAGCCACTGGTCCTCGGGGCAGAGCCAGGCGTCGTGGTTCTCGTGGTAGACGAACCCGCCGGCGCGGTCGTCGTTCATCTTCGTGTGGGCGCGCCGGGCGAGCTGGTCGATGCCGTAGGCGACGAGCAGCAGCACGACGCCGTAGCCGGCGGCCAGCCAGGCCATCAGCTCGATGTCGGTCATGTCGGGTCACCGCCCGGGAAGTCGTCGGCGGGCCGGTGCGCCTCGGCGATCCGGCGGTCGGAGGCGTACCGGCCCGGCGCGGGCGCGACGCCGGTGCGGTCCTCGCGGGCCTCGGCGCTCTCGATGACGAACAGCGTCTCGGGCTCCATCGCGGTGACGGTCGCGGGGATGGCGTGGCGGACGCCCAGCCAGGTGATCCAGACGAACGGCAGGATGCCGCCGACCAGGAAGATCACGTCACCGGGCATGCGCATCCACTCGAGGATCACGTTGCCGGGTTCGGTGATGTAGCCCAGCGTGCGGGCCTCGAAGTAGCCGTCGTTGACCGAGTGCCACAGCTGCAGGACGCCCAGCGGCAGCAGCGTGGCGAACACCATCCAGGCCAGGCCGATGTTGAGGCACCAGAAGGACAGCTTGGCCAGCTTGTCGGGCCACCGTTCGGGCTTGATGATGTAGCGCAGCGCGAACAGGGCCATCCCGACGGCGAGCATGCCGTAGACGCCCATCATGGAGCCGTGCGCGTGGTTGGCGGTCAGGGCCGTGCCGATCTGGTAGTAGCTGACGATCGGTAGGTTGATCAGGAACCCGAAGACGCCGGCGCCGACGAAGTTCCAGAAGCCGACCGCGACGAGGAACATCACCGCCCAGCGGTGCGGGAACGGGGCGCTGCTGCGCGACTCCTGCTGGGAGCCGAGCTGCAGGAACGACCACGCCTCGACGGTCAGGAACGTCAGCGGGATCACCTCGAGCGCGGAGAAGAACGCCCCCAGGGCCATGTGCTCGACCGGCGTGCCGGAGAAGTACAGGTGGTGCATCGTGCCGATGACGCCACCGGCGGAGTAGAGGATCACGTCCATGAAGATCAGCTGGATCGCGATCTTGCGCCGCACCACGCCCAGCATCACGAAGATGTAGGCGACCATCACGGTGGTGAACAGTTCGAGGAAGTCCTCCACCCACAGGTGCACGACCCAGAAGCGCCAGAACTCGGCGACGGTGAGGTGCGTCTCGTTGGTGGCGAGCAGGCCGACCGCGTAGAAGGCGGGGATCGCCAGGCCCGCGTAGAAGAACAGCCACGGCATGTTGAACTTCGACTCGGTCCGCAGGCGCGAACGGATGGCGCGGTAGATGATCAGGATCCACAGGAACAGCCCGATCACCAGCAGGATCTGGAAGAACCGGGGCAGGTCGAGGTACTCCCACTGCTGGTCGAAGAAGATCGAGCCGTTCGCCGCCCACGCGGGGCCGAAGGTGCTGATCGCGGTGCCGCCGAGCATGCCGACGACGACGATCGCGAGGGCACCGAGCAGGCCGTAGGCGAGCCAGTGCTGCCTCTTGGGCTCGCGTCCGGAGATGATCGGCGCGAGGAAGATCGCCGCGGCGAGGAACGCGGCCGCGGTCCACAGCAGCGACAGCTGGACGTGCCACGTGCGGCTCAGGTTGAACGGCAGCAGCTGGGCCAGGTCGAGGCCGAAGAAGCCCGACAGCTCGACGCGGTAGTGCTCGACCGCGGCTCCGAGTGTCGACTGGATCAGGAACAGCAGCGACACGACGAGGAAGAACCACGCGGTGGCCTTCTGCGCCTTGGTGATGCCGACCTTGCCGGGCTGCAGGAAGGACAGGCTCGGCATCTCGCTGGACTGCCAGCCGATCTTCTTGCTCCAGCGGCCGTAGATCGCGAACAGCAGGCCCAGGCCGGCCAGCAGGGCCACCAGCGACATCGCCGACCACACGAGGATGTCGGCGGTCGGGGCGTTGGCCACCCGCGGCTCGGCGGGCCAGTTGTTGGTGTACGAGTACTCGTGGCCGGGGCGCTCGGCGGCGGCGGCCCATGCGGTCCACGCGAAGAACGACGTCAGGTCGTGGATCTGCTGCGGGTCGGTGATCTTCGAGGGGATCAGGCCGTGCTCGGTGGTGGGCGTGCCGAAGAAGTCGGCGTAGTGCTGCTTGATCTCCTCGAACGCGCTGACCTGCTCGGGCGTGAGCGTCAGGACGCCGGTCGTCTCGTCGTAGCGGTTCTCGCGCATGTGCTCGACGGTGGACGCCGTCGGGTCCTGGACGCCCTGGTCACGCAGCGCCTCCGTGACGTGCTCGCTGGACAGGCGCAGGTACTCGGCGGTGTAGTCGGGGCCGAGGTAGCCGCCGTGGCCCATGATCGAGCCGTACTGCTGCAGGCCGCGGCGCAGGAAGATCTCCTGACCCGAGGTGATCTGCTCCTGGGTGTAGATGACGTCGCCGGCCTGGCTCGTGGCCTGGCGGGGGAGCGGCATGCTGTCGGTGTACGTGCGGTAGGCCAGGAAGCCCATCACGAAGAACCCGAAGACCATGACCAGGGCAACGCCCTGCACCCAGCCCTTCGAGATCACCAGTTCTGCCTTGGAGGGTTTGAGGTCGGGGTTGTTGGTCGTGTGACTCACTGCTCCACCACCTGGGCATCCGGGGACGGTCGGTCATGGCCGGTGGGCCATGTCGCGGCACACTAGTGACTCCACGCAATTCCTACAAGGGGACTGTTGAAATCCGGGCGTCGGTGGAAATCCACGCAGAAGGGGGGCGGACAGCAGGTCCGGCACGGGTCAGATGCGGTCGGTTCCCCCGAACCCGAACCCGCACTCGCCGTTGCGGATGAGGTCGGCGACGATGCCCGCGGCGTCCCCGTTGGTGAGGTGCTCGACGACCTGCTTCTGGGCGGCCACGCCCACGGCGCCGTGGTGGGAGAAGTAGTTCCACAGGTGGTCCACGTCGTAGTCGGGGCGCGAGGCGACCTCCTCGAACCCGTCGGCCGCCTCGGGCATCCCGCCCACCCGCAGGTAGTGCGTGCCCATCCCCTTGACCAGGTTCGCCACCAGGGCCACGCAGGTCACGCGGTTGACCTCGCGGGGGTCGGCGCCGCTCACGCGGATGGCGTCCGTGGCCACCTGCACGAGGTCGGGACGCGGGGCCTCCAGGCGCTGCCAGCGCGGGTCGCCGGTGATGGGTGCCACGGCCCAGTCGGTCTGCTGGGTGAGCATCAGGACTCGTCCTTCCCGGTGAGCTCGCGCCTGAGCAGGTCCCCGATCGTGAGCAGGCGGTGCAGGGGGTCGTCGATCTCGTTGCGGTCGAGGTTCTCCAGCGGGACGCACGTGCGCAGCGTCACCCGGTCGCCCATCAGGGACAGCCCGCCCACCTCGAAGGAGGCCGTGCGGGCGAGGGCGGCGCCGACGTCGAACTCCTCGAGCCTGCCGAGCGGGGTCTGGAAGTCGGCCCACGTGGTCTCGCCGGGCGCCGGCCCCGCCGGCCGCACGTGGATCTCCTGGGAGCGGCCCTCCCCGGTGGAGAAGGTCACCGTCAGGCCGTCGTCCCCGGACGCGTCGCACGGGTAGTTCGACAACAGGTAGTCCCTGACGTTCATCCACGTGGCCACCGGTGGCTCCTTCCTCGGGCTGGGGGTGCTCCGATTCGATCATTGCCCCGGGCACGGCACAGCGGGAGGGATAACGTCGTTACGTCCGCCGACTGTCCGTTGGCCACCCGCGGGCCGGTCGCGGGCCGTGCACCATAATGCGTTCATGCACCGGGACGGACTCCTGGAGGACCTCAAGGCCCTCCACCACGGTCGCGGGCTGCGCCGGCCCCATGTCCGCTCCTGGGTGGGGCCCGACCTCCTCGAGGCGCTCGATGCCGCCCCCCACCACACGGATGCCGAACTCCGCGTGGCGCTGGCCCGCCTGCTCGCGCGCCACACGCACTCCCTGCCCCGCGACCTGCGCCACCTGTTCCGGACGGCGGTCGGCCTCGAGGCGGACCTCCCCCTCCTGGAGCAGCGCATCGCCCTGGTCGCCGAGGAGCTCGACCGCAGCCCGCGCGTCCTGCGCCGCCGGTTGCGCGAGGCCGAGGTGCTCATCGCGGACGCGATCCTCCACGTGCGCGGCGACGGGGGCAACTGGTGGGACTCCAAGGGCTGGCAGTGGATGGGGGTGGGCGTCCGCCTCGTGCTGCGCGAGGACGCCGTGGTCACCCTCGACCAGGAGGTGCTGGCGCTGTCGGCGCAGCAGAAGTTCATCCACGAGATGTTCACGATCCCCGGCCTGACCGCCGGCGAGGAACCGGTCTTCGAGGCCGTCGCGGGTGTGGACATCGTGCAGGTCGAGCGGCCGAGCCTGACCTCCTGGCGCCTCAGCATGGAGTTGCCGCGGGAGATGGGTCCCGGCGAGACGCTCGACACCACGGTCCGCGTCTTGGTGCCGCGTGCATCGGCGCTCGAGCCCTACGTGGCGCTCGCGCCGGTGCGCGAGTACTCCCGCGCCGCGGTCGAGGTGGACTTCGGGGCCGCCTCCGCCGCCACGTCGTACTGGGTCCTGGACGGGGTCCTGCCCACCCAGCTCGGCCCGGCCGGGAAACTCGAGGTGCCGCCGGACGCCCAGCCCGCCGTCGGGCGCGTCCGGCACGAGTTCACCCCGCGAGTGGGGCTCGTGTACGGCATCGCCTGGCTGCCCAACAAGTACTGAGCGCGCCCCGGGCTGGGGAATATACCCCGGGGGGTATATGTTTGGGGTGTTGTACCCAACTGAGGAGAGTTCTTCATGGCCACGACCGACCTGACCGGCGACACCTTCGAGCAGGCGCTCACCGACAACGACATCGTGCTCGTCGACTGGTGGGCCGCCTGGTGCGGCCCCTGTCGCATGTTCGCCCCGACCTACGAAGCCGCGTCCGAGAAGCACCCCGACGTGCTGTTCGGCAAGGTCGACACCGAGGCCGAGCAGTCGCTCGCCGCGGCCGCCCAGATCATGTCGATCCCGACGCTGATGGCGTTCCGCGAGGGCGTCCTCGTGTTCAGCCAGGCCGGCGCACTCCCGGCCTCGGCTCTCGACGAGGTGATCCAGGCCGTGCGCGACCTCGACATGGACGAGGTCCACGCGAAGGTTGCCGAGTCGCGCGCCGCCCAGGCCTGACCCCGCGCCCGGGGACGCGCTGACCGCGCGATCCCCGGCGCCCCGGCGGACTCACGGATACTGTGAGGCCGTGAGTCGAACACGTGTGATCAGCAGGCGACCCGGTCGGGCGTCGCTGGAGCGCCTCGAGCTCACGCGCCTCAACGCCATCGGCCTGCTGGTGGCGTTCGCGCTGTTCTGGGTGCCGCTCCTCGTCGACGTCCCCAACCTGGACACCACCGGCGAGCGGATGCTGTCGATCTTCCTCGTCGCCCTCGTGCTGTTCGTGACCGAGGCGATCCCGCTGTTCGCGACGGCGGCGCTCATCATCCTGCTGCAGGTGCTGATGCTGTCCGAGCAGGCGCTCGTCCCCCTGGCCGAGCCGGCCGGGACGGCGCGCTCGTTCTACGCCGCGCTCGCCGACCCGGTGGTCATCCTGTTCCTGGGTGGGTTCCTGATCGCCGACGGCGCCGCGAAGTACCGGCTCGACCGCAACCTCGCCAGCCTCGTGCTGACGCCGTTCAAGCACAACGCGCGCACCGCCCTGCTGGCCCTCATGCTGCTCACGGCCGTGCTCGGCCAGTTCATGTCGAACACGGCCACGGCCGCGACGATGTTCGCGGTCATGCTGCCGGTCCTGCACTCCCTGCCCGACCTGAGGGCGCGCGCCGGGTTCGCGCTGTCGATCCCGCTGGCGTCCAACATCGGCGGGCTCGGGACGCCCGTGGCCTCGCCGCCCAACGCGATCGCGGTGGCCGCGGTGGCCGGCCGCGGCGAGTCGATCTCGTTCGTCAGCTGGATGCTGGCGATGTGGCCGCTGATCATCGTCCTGCTCGCGATCGGCTGGCTCTACCTCGTGGTGCGCTACGTGCCCAAGGGCCTGGCCCTCGACCTCAACATCGAGCGCGACTTCGACACGCGGCTGTCGGCACGCGTCTACTACCTGGCCTCCGGGCTCACGATCCTGCTGTGGTTCACCGAGCCGTTCCACGGCATCCCGTCCGCCGCGTCGGCGTTCGTGGCCGTGGTGATCCTGCTGGGCAGCAAGGTGATGACCGGCGACGACCTGCGCGCCCTCCAGTGGCCCGTGCTCTGGCTGGTCGCCGGCGGCATCGCCCTGGGCGGCGGCGTCGTCGCCAGCGGCCTCGACGAGTGGCTGGTCGGTCTGGTCGACTGGGCGGCCGTCCCCGGCGTCCTGCTGCTGCTCGCGCTGGCCACGATCACCTGGGTGCTGGGCAACCTGCTGTCGAACACGGCGACGGCCAACCTGATCATCCCGATCGGCTTGGCGCTCGCCGTCTCCATCGGGCAGGACATCGTGGTCGTCGGCCTGCTGCTCGCCGCGGCGTCCAGCATGGGCATGATGCTGCCGGTCTCGACCCCGCCGAACGCCATCGCCTACGCCACGGGCACCGTGAAGACCTCCGACCTGGCGATCATGGGCGGCCTCATCGGGTTCATCGGCGTGCTGCTGCTCGGCCTCGTGCTGCCGCACCTGTGGGTGTTGCTGGGGGTCGTCGGATGATCAGCACCGTCCTCGTCATCGGTGAGGGGCCCCTGGCCCGGGCGGCCATGCGCGAGATCAGCGACGACATCGGCGAGGAGGCGATCGTCCACGCGTTCAAGCGCACGCCCGACCTGGCCGCGTGGCCCGGTCCCGCCGCGGGTGCCACCCATGTCGCGCTCGTCGTGCTCGTCCCCGGCGAGGAGGAGGTGGTGGACGACCTCATCGAGTCGGTCATCGCCCACCCCTCCTCACCCGACCCGCGCATCCTGCTCGTCACCGACCGGCCCCACCTCGACGACATCAGCCGCGCCCTCGACCGCCGCGACGTCGCCGGCGTCGTCGCCACGCCCTGGACCCCCGGCAGCCTCGCCCGCTACACCCGCGCCGAGGTGGCCCGCTGGCTGCGGCTGCACCCGGTGGGGGAGACCGTCCCCGAGCTGCCGCCGGTCGGCAGCGACCTGCTGCGCCACCTCCGCCTGCCGGTGGCCGAGGCCACCCGCGAGCTGCTCGAGGCGCTCGAGGAGGCGCTCGGCCCGCGGCCGCGCATCCACCTGCCCGAGGGGGTCCGCATCTCGCGGGAGGACCTCGACATGGACCAGCTGTTCATCGTCGTCTCCGGGCGCGTCTCGCTGGCGGTCCGGTCGTCCACGGGCGGCAGCCTCACGCTGAACCACACCTCCACCGGGCCGATCATCGGCCTGCTCGCGCTCACCGACCGGCGCGGGTCGATGGTGACCGCGCGCACGACGACCCCCTGCGAGATCGTGCAGCTCACCGTCGAACAGCTCGACAAGGCGCTCGCCTCGAACCCGCGGGTCGGCGCGATCCTGGCGACGCTGGCGTTCCGGGCGCTGTCGGCGCGGCTGCGGCGCGCCCAGTCCGACAGGGTCGCCAAGACCGAGCTCAACCGCAAGCTCCAGCAGACCCTCAACGAGCTGCGCCAGGCCCGCGCCGACCTCGTCGCCCAGGCCCGCATGGCCACCCTCGGTGAGATCGCCGCCGGCATCGCCCACGAGCTCAACAACCCCGTCGCCGCACTCACGCGCACGGCCGAGCACCTCGCCGAGGACCTGCCCCGGCTCCTCGGCTCCGACCCGGTCGCCGCCGACGTGCTCCAGCAGGCACGCTCCGGCCGGCAACTGGACGCCCGCGACGAGCGCGCGGCCCGCCGCGCCGTGGACGCCGTGGTCAAGGACCCCGTCCTCGCGCGCCGGCTCGTCGCCGCCGGGGTCACCGACCCCCTGCAGGTGCGCCGGCTGGTCCGTGGCAAGAAGGACGATGCCCTCCAGCACGTCGAGCTCGCGGCCGGCGTGGGGGCCGCGTTGCACTCGCTGGAGATCGCGGCGTCCCACATCGCCTCGCTCGTCGAGGGCCTGCGCCGGCACGCGCGCCCCGACAGCAGCGAGGAGACCGAGCACCAGCCGATAGACGTGCTCGAGACGGTGCGGGCCGCGCTGCTCCTGCTCGGCCACCGGCTGCAGGACGTGCGGGTCGGGGTGGACGCCGCGCCCGACGTCCCGGCGGTGCTGGGGGCGTCGGCCGACCTGGTGCAGGTCTGGACGAACCTGGTCACCAACGCTGTCGACGCCATGTCCGACGCCGGCGAGCTGCGGATCACCCTCGACCGCGTCACCGACGAGCGCCGCGTCGGGTGGGCGCGCGTGCGCGTCGAGGACAACGGGCCTGGCGTCCCGGCCGAGCTGCAGGAGCACGTGTTCGAACCCCGGTTCACGACCAAGCACGGGGTGGTGCGCTTCGGACTCGGCCTGGGCCTGGGCATCGCCCACACCATCGTGCACAACCACCACGGCACGATCGGCCTGGAGTCACGCCCGGGCCGCACGGTCTTCGAAGTACGGCTGCCGGCCGCGGAGGAGGAGAGATGAAGCTGACGATCCTGGTCCTCGAGGACGAGCCCGATGTGCGCGCCGCCCTGGAGCGCGACCTCGAGCCGCTGGCCCGGACGGTGCGCATCGAGCCCGCCCAGGACGTCGATGACGCCCGGGAGGTGATGGCCCAGGTCGAAGCCGACGGTGACGTCCTGGCCCTCGTCCTGGCCGACCACCGCATGCCGGGCACCACCGGCGTCGACTTCCTGTGCGAGCTGGTCGCCGACCCGGAGACCGAGCACGTCGCGACCGTGCTGGTCACCGGGCAGGCCGACCAGCAGGACACGATCAAGGCCGTCAACCTCGGCGGGCTCGACTACTACATCGCCAAGCCCTGGGATGTCGCCGAGCTGGACGCCGTCGTCCGGAGGCTGCTGACCGACGTGGTCGAGCGACTGGGGATCAGCCCGGTCAAGCACCTGGCCGCCCTCGACCCGGTGCGGTCGATGGACCTGGTGCGGCACGGGTGGGGCGACCGGTGACGCCGGCTGCCCCGGCCGCGGGTGGAGACATAACTACACCCTGATGAGTAGAATCGCGTGATGGTCGAGAGCGTGGTCGTGGTGGGCGCCGGACTGGCAGCCCACAAGGTCGTGGAGAACCTCCGCAAGGAGGGGTTCGAGGGGCGCATCGCGCTCGTCGGGGACGAGCAGCACCGGCCGTACGACCGGCCCGGGTTGTCGAAGGCCGTGCTGCTGGGGGACGCCGAGCCGAACGACCTGTACCTCGCCAGGGCGTCCTTCTACGACGACAAGGGCATCGAGACCCACTTCGGCGACGCCGCCGTCGCGATCGACCGGGACGCCCGAACCGTCACGCTCGCGTCGGGGGCCGAACTGCCCTACGACGCGCTCGTGCTCGCCACCGGCTCGGAGGCGCGCCGACTGACGCTGCCCGGGTCCGACCTCGACGGCGTGCTGACCCTGCGCAAGTTCGAGGACACCCTCACCCTGGCCGACGCCCTGCGCCCCGGCACCCGCCTGGTCATCGTCGGCGGCGGCTGGATCGGCCTGGAGGCGGCGTCCGCGGCGATCGAGGCCGAGGCGTCCGTGACCGTGCTCGAGCACTTCGAGCTGCCGCTGCTCACCGTCCTTGGCGACGAGATCGCGCCGTGGTTCGCGAAGCTGCACCGCGACCACGGGGTCGACCTGCGCACCGGCGTGGACGTCGAGGCCTTCGAGGGCGACGGCGGCACGGTGACCGGCGTCCGGCTCGGCGACGGTGAGGTGATCCCCGCCGACGTCGTGCTCGTGGGGGTCGGCGCCATCCCCAACACCGACCTGGCCGCGGCAGCGGGGCTGCCCGTCGACAACGGCGTCCGCGTGGACGAACACCTGCGCACCGAAGACCCCCACGTCCTCGCCGTGGGGGACATCGCGCACGCCAACAACACCGCGCTGGGCCGCCCGTTGCGCGTCGAGCACTGGGACAACGCCCGCCGCCAGGGACGCCTCGCCGCCCTCGTGCTGCTCGGCCGCGACGACGTCTACGACTGGCAGCCGTACTTCTACACCGACCAGTACGACGTGTCGATGGAGTACATCGGCCACGGCACCAAGGACGACGACATCGTGGTGCGGGGCAGCCTCGACGACGACCACTTCTCGGCCTACTGGCTCGACGGCGACACCATCACCGCGGCCATGCAGGTCAACGAACCCCGGCTCGCCGGACCCCTCCGCCAGGTCGTCGGCCTGACGGTCGACCGCGGACGCCTCGCCGACCCGGGCGTCCCGCTCGACGCGTTCATCGGGGCCTGACCACCGGCGGACCGGCCGCGCTCAGCGACGCCGCAGCGTCAGCCAGAAGACGACGACGGCCGTCACCCAGGCGGCCAGCACCATCGCGAGGCGGGGGACCGAGTCCTCGGCGCGCGTGTCGGTCAGCACGCGGGTGCGGTCGAGGTCGTCGACGTCGTACTGGATCCAGATCGCGCCGCGTCCGCGCCCGAAGTCGGGCGGGACCACGTCGCACGGGCGGGTGACCGTCGTCGTGTGGACGCCGTGCGCGTGCGGGAAGGTGACCTCGTAGATCGTGTCCCCGCGGCCGATGCCCGTGCCCGACCCGATGGGCCCGAAGCAGCCGAGCTTCACCGTGCGCACGATGTGCGCGTCGACGGTCAGGGCCCGGTTGACGAAGCGGTCGGCCGTCCGGGCCTCGCCGATGATCGAGACCAGGAGCAGGACGGCGCCGAGCGCGCCCAGTCCGAGCACGGCCCATCCGGCGAGCTTCGAGGGTGCCGGCTTGCGTGCCGGGGGTGGGGGTGTCACCCCGCCAGTATTGCCCGGGGTGGGATCGGTGCGGCGTGGCGTCCCGAAATGTCGGGGCGCGAGCCTACGCTCGTTCCCATGCCGACCTCGCAGGTCCTTCCCCGGCCCGCGGTTCCCTCGAAGACGGCTCGGCCACGCGAGTTCTACGCGGGGCTGGACGGTCTGAGGGCGCTCGCGATCATCAGCGTGCTGGTGTTCCATCTGCATGACGGGTGGCTCCCCGGCGGTTTCCTGGGTGTGGACGTCTTCTTCGTCATCTCCGGGTTCCTCATCACCAGCCTGTTGGCGCGCGAGATCGCCGACCACGGGATCGTCGACCTCAAGGGTTTCTGGACGCGTCGCGCCCGGCGCCTGATCCCCGCGCTGGTGCTGTGCGTGGTCGCGGCCACCCTCGTGGCCCGGCTCGTCAGCCCCGACCTCACGGTCGGCATCGGCCGGCAGGTGTTCGGCGCGGCGACCTTCTCGACGAACTGGGTCGAGATCGCCACCGGCAACAGCTACTTCGAGCAGACGGCGCCGATCCTGTTCATGAACCTGTGGTCGCTCGCGGTCGAGGAGCAGTTCTACCTCCTGTGGCCGATCATCACCTTCGTGCTCGTCGTGCGCCTGCACCGCAACGCGCGCTGGGGCGTCCCGCTCGGGGTGGCCGCGGCGTCCACGCTCGCGATGGCCCTGCTGTACCAGCCCGGCGCCGACGTCACCCGCGTCTACTACGGCACCGACACCCACCTCATGGGGCTCATGCTCGGCGCCACGCTGGCCTTCGTGTGGGCGGGCGCCGGCCGTGCGCCGCTCGAGGTGTTCCTGCTGCGCCACCGCCAGTGGGTCGGCCCGGCCGCGCTGGCCGTCGTGGCCGCGGGGATGGTGCTGCTGTCGGAGTCCTCGCCGCTGACCTACCGCGGCGGCTTCACCGTCGTCAGCGCCGCGACCGGCATCCTCGTGCTCAGCGCGATCACGCGCGGCGGCGGTGACCGGACGCCCCTGCAGGTCGTCCTCGACGGCACGGTCGTCACCTGGATCGGACGCCGCTCCTATGGCCTGTACCTGTGGCACTGGCCCTCGATCGTGGTCGTCGACCAGCTGTGGCCGGCCGCGCCGAACACGTGGCAGTTCTTCGTCTCCCGGGCGCTCGCGGTCGGCGTCACCGCCGGCGTGGCCGAGCTGTCGTTCCGCTACGTGGAGGAGCCGATGCGCAAGGCGGGCTTCCGCGAGACCGGACGCCGCGTGCTGCGGTGGGCGGGGGACCTCCCCCTGGCCCGCGCCCGCGGGTTCGTCGCCGCCTCGCTCCTGCTCGCGCTGTGCTTCACCACCGTCGTCGCCACCGCGCCGGCCATGACTGAGACCGCGCGGGTGCTGCTGGCGAACGCCGAGGCGGCCGAGGCCACCGAGCCGGACGCCCCGGCCGAGCCCGCGGCGTCCGACCCCGTCGCGCCGGCGACCACCGGCAACTGGACGATGCCCGCCGGCGACGAGGTCGACGGCTTCGGCGACTCGATGATGGTCTCCAGCGTGCACGCGCTGAAGCTGTACTTCCCGGGCATCCGGATCGACGCGACGTCGAACCGGCGCTGGGCGGCCGGCCAGGAGGCGATCGATGCCCGCGGCGAGGACACGCGGCGTGCCGTGGTCGTCCACTTCGGGCTGAACGCCGGGACGACGCCCGAGGACGTCACCCGGGTGCTCGACGCGCTGGGCCCCGACCGGATGGTCGTGCTGGTCAACCTCTACGGCACGTTCGCCCGCGTGGAGACCGACAACGCGGCCCTGATGGAGGCCGTTGCCGGGCGGTCCAACGTCGCCGTCGCCGACTGGCAGCAGGTTGTGCGTGACGACCCGCGGGCGGTGCAGTCCGACCGCAAGCACCCGAGCCTGCGCGGCGCGAACCTGTACGCGCGGGCGGTCCAGTCCGCCTTCGCCGACCTGGTCGAACGCCACACCGGCACGCGTCCCGAACTGGTCGAGCACCCGCTGCCCTGACCCGTTCGGTCAATCACCGGACGAGTCCGGCGACCCACGGCGCCGGAGGGTGGTGGCGTCCCTAGTGTGCCTCTCAGAAACCCCGGGGGAGGCATCATGACGGTGGGGGATCGGGTCACCACGCCCGTCACGATCGAGCAGCACGGCGACGAGGTGTACGTGGAGGTGGTCGCCCGGCTGGAGGGCTCGTTCGACGGGCTCGGTTGGGCCGACCCCGTGGACCCCGAACTGGTCCTCGTCGGCGAGAACCTCTTCCTGCGTGCGGGGCGTTTCGGTGCCTTCGCGACCGAGGGCACCGTCGACGCCGTGAGCCGGCAGGTCCGGGCCGCCCACCAGGAGTTCCAGCGCGCCGCGGGCTGCTGAGCACCCCTGACCGGTGCACCGGGCCACCCCCGCGGGTGTGGTGACCGCGTGTGGCAACCGGTGACGATGGGGCGATGGAATCCGTCTGGTTCAGCACGCACACCATCAATGTCCCGCCCTTCGTGGGGTCGCTCGACGGGTCGGGCCACGACACGATCATCGCCGGCGCCGGGCTGACCGGTCTGGCCACGGCCGTCCTGCTGGCCCGCTCGGGCCAACGCGTCCTCGTCCTCGAGGCCCGGAACGTCGGCGCGGTGGCCACGGGCAACACCACCGGCAAGCTCTCCCTGCTGCAGGGGACGGTCCTGTCCGGCATCGCGTCCCACCAGGGCGACGAGGTGCTGCGCGCCTACGTCGACGCGCAGCACGCCGGCCAGCAGTGGCTGATGCGGTTCATGGAGGGCCAGCGCGTTCCGTACGAGCGCCGCGACGCGTACACGTTCGCCACCACCGAGGCCGGTGAGAAGGCGCTGCGGGCCGAGGCGGACGCCAGCGCGCGGGCCGGCGTCCCGGTCACGTGGACGGGCCGGACCGAGCTGCCGTTCCCCGCGACCGCCCTGCTGCTGCCCGACCAGGCGCAGATCCACCCGCTGAAGGTGCTGGACGCCCTGCTCGACGAGCTGCACCGTCACGGCGGCACGCTGGTGGAGGGGGCCCGCGTCACCGGGGTCGACGTGCGGGACGGGTCGGTGGAGGTCACCTCGTCGCGGGGGACCGCGCGGGCCGGGCACCTCGTGCTGGCCACCGGGGCGCCCATTTTCGACCGGGGCGGCCACTTCGCCCGCCTCGTGCCGTCGCGCAGCTACGCCACGACCCATGCCGTGGAGGGGGCGATCCCGCAGGGGATGTACCTCAGCGCCGACGACCCCAGCCGCTCGCTGCGCACGGTGCCCGACGGGGACCGGGAACTGCTCATGGTCGGTGGCAACGGCCACGTCGTCGGGCGGGAGGACTCCGCCGCCGCGCTGGTCGAGGACCTCGTCTCCTGGACGCAGGCGAGCTTCCCCGGGGCGCAGCCCCTGCATGCCTGGTCGGCCCAGGACTACCGCTCCTCCGACCGGGTCCCGTTCGTGGGCCCGCTGGCCTGGAGCGAGGGACGCGTCCACGTCGCCACCGGCTACAACAAGTGGGGCATGACCAACGCCGTCGCGTCCGGGCTCGCGCTGGCCGCCGACCTCACCGGCGGCTCGTTGCCGTGGGCCGACACCCTGTGCGACCGGACGCCCACCGTCGCCGGTGTCGTCGGTGCGGTCGCGCCCAACGTCGGCGTGGCCGGCGAACTCGTGAAGGACTGGGTCGGCGCCGAACTGCGCGCCCTGGGCGATGCGTCGCCCGACGAGGGGGAGGGCGTCGTCGGACGCGGCGCCGACGGCCTGCCCGAGGGCGTCGCCACCGTCGGCGGCCGGACCTGCCGGGTGCGCGCGATCTGCACCCACCTGGGTGGCGTGCTGCACTGGAACGACGCCGAGAAGTCGTGGGACTGCCCCCTCCACGGGTCGCGGTTCTCCTCGACGGGGGAGCGGCTCGAGGGGCCGGCCGTCGACGACCTGGACGGGGTCTGACCCCGCCTCGAACTGCACACCCGACCGGTGGCGTCCGGGCTTGTCGTGGGCGAGCGGTCTGGTAGACACGAGACATGACGACCTATGGATTCCATGCGTCACACGAACAGATCTCGCCGCGCCAGCTCCTGGCCGATGTGCAGTTGGCCGAGCAGGTCGGCTTCACCGCGGCCATGTGTTCCGACCACCTCGAGCCGTGGTCCGAACGGCAGGGGCACTCGGGCATGGCCTGGCCGTGGCTGGGTGCCGCCCTGGCGTCCACCAACCTCTCGTTCGGCACCGTCACCGCGCCCGGGCAGCGCTACCACCCGGTGATCGTCGCGCACGCCATCGCGACGCTGGGGCAGATGTTCCCGGGCCGGTTCTGGACCGCCCTCGGGTCGGGCGAGAACGCCAACGAGCACGTCACCGGCGACGCGTGGCCGCGCAAGGAGGTGCGCCAGGCGCGGCTGGAGGAGTGCGTCTCGGTGATCTCCCGCCTGCTCGACGGCGAGACGGTGTCGCACGATGGCCTGGTCACCGTGCACGAGGCGA
>DUOQ01000101.1 GCA_012838755.1 Propionibacterium sp.
AGGGTCTGGCGGCTCACGCCGAGGTCCTTGGCCACCCGCGCCTTGGGCACCCCGACCTCGATGCGCAACCGCGCGGCAGCGATCTCCTCAGCGGTGAGCCTTCGGGCCTTGCGGTACTTGCCCGCAGCCTTCGCGAGGGCTATCCCTTCGGCCTGACGCTCGCGGATGGCCTCGCGCTCGAGTTCGGCGAAGGCCGCGAAGACCGTCAGCATCGCGCGCCCTTCCTTGGTGGTCACGTTGAGCATGGGTGAGTCCAGGAACTCGATCGCCACGCCCTTGGCCTGGAGCTCGTCCACGATCCGCAGCAGATCCCGAGTGTCACGGGCGAGCCGGTCGATCGACTTCACCCGGATGGTGTCCCCCGCCTGCGCGAACGCCATCAGCGTACGGAGCTTCTCGCGATCGGCGACATTCTTCCCAGAGACCTGCTCCTCGACCAGCACATCGACGCCGGCGAGCGCTTCACGTTGGCGCTCCAGGTTCTGATCCTTCGAGCTAACTCGCGCATATCCGTACACCCGTCCACCCACATCTAGACCTTCCGTCGCATTCGTCAAAGTGTCGCATGCGAGGCTTGGGTTTACGGTCAGGCTAGGAGCTGTTTCAGCCGTCCATGGAGTACACCCCCCGCAACGCCGAGGCCGGACGCCGACTGGCCAAGTTCGACATCCCCGTGGTGTGGATGTCGCTGGAGACCCCCGAGGACCGCCTGCCCGGCGTTGCGCACGTGTACGCCGACGAGAAGCCGGGCGTCCGGGCCGTGCTGGAACGGCTGCAGCTGCCCGAGGGCAAGTCGCTGGCGGTGATGGTGGGGCCGACCTACCGCCCCGAACGGCTGCGGGTCGCCGAGGAACTGTTCGGCGACCGTTCCTTCCTGGTCGAGGCGTCGTCGTGGCTGCCGGACGCGGGCGCCGAGACCACCCGCGCGCTGCTGCTGGACGACCCCCGCGTCGGCGCCCTGTTCTGCGCCGACGACCTGCTGGCCCTCGGCGCCCTGCGGGCATGCCGCGAACTCGGCCTGTCGGTGCCCGAGGACATCAGCATCGTCGGCTTCGGCGGCTACGACATCGCCGAGCACTTCGCCAGCGAACTCACCACCGCCCACTGGCCGCTGCGTGCGCTCACGTCGGCGGCCTTCGGGGCGCTGTTCGCCCACCTGGACTCGGGCGAACGCGAGCACCGACACCAGCCCGTACCGCTGGTGTCGGCGCTCCCGTCGACGCCGGTGATCCGGTCGACGGCGACGCTCGCGCGCGGCTGAGCCGCTCAGCCGATCTCGGCGATCACCGCCCCCTGGGCCACCTCGTCGCCCTCGGCGACCCGGAGGGTGATGGTCCCGGCGACGGGTGCCACGACCTCGGCGTCCGCCTTGTCGAGCTGCACCTCACCGATGAGCTGGCCCTCGGCGACGGCGTCCCCCTCGACCGCGTACCACGTGGCCAGGACGCCCGTCGCGTCCGGGCGCTCCTCGCTCATCTGCGGGAACCGCACCTCGGTCATCCGAGCACCTCGCGAATGGCGGCCTCGATGCGCTCGTGCCGGGGCAGGACCGCGTACTCGAGCACGTGCGCGTAGGGGATGGGCGAATCCGGCATCGCGACGCGCTTGGGCGGCGCCTTCAGCTGGACGCCCTGCTCGGCGACGGTGGCGATGATCTCGCCGGTCAGCCCGAAGCTCTGGTAGTCCTCATCGACGACCACCAGGCGTCCCGTCCTGCCGACCGATTCGAGGATGGCGTCCCGGTCGAGCGGCACCAGGGTCCGCAGGTCGAGGACTTCGACGGAGATGCCCTCGCCCTCCAGCTTCTCGGCAACGTCGAGTGCATGGTGCACCGACAGGGACAAGGTGACGACCGTGACGTCGTCGCCGGACTTCGGGATGGAGGCCTTGCCGATGGGGACGACGTGCTCGCCCTCAGGGACGACCCCGATCGACCGCGCGTTCTTCGCCATCCAGGGCAGCCCCATGACGCCCTTGTGGAACATGTAGACCACGGGGTTGTCGTCCCTGATCGCAGAGGTCATCAGCCCCTTGGCGTCGGCGGGGTTGGACGGCACCACGATCTTCATGCCGGGAAGGTGGGCGAAGGTGCCCCACAGGCACTGGCTGTGCTGGGCCCCATCGGAGTAGCCGCCGCCCACCGCCGTGGTGAGGACCATCGGGACCTTGACGTTGCCGCCGGACTCGAAGTGGATCTTCGCCATGTGGTTGTAGATCTGGTCCAGGCAGACACCCATGAAGTCGACGAACATCAGCTCGACGATCGGCCGCATCCCCTCGGTGGCGGCCCCGATCCCCAACCCGATGAACGCGGTCTCCGAGATCGGGGTGTCGATGATGCGTTCGGGGC
>DUOQ01000102.1 GCA_012838755.1 Propionibacterium sp.
ACCACCGCGCCGCGCCGGACGACGGAGCCCGTCCGTCCCGCCCCGACGACCCGTCCGCCGGCACCGCGACCGACCACCGATCCGCCGGCCCCGACGCAGCCACCCGCACCCACCAGCGAACCAACGGCCCCGACGCAGCCCCCGGCACCCTCGGAGCCTCCGGCCCCGGAGCCGACCGAACCGCCGGAACCCGAACCCACTTCCGAGCCGACCCGGCCGCCCGGGCCTCCCGGGCGCACGAGTTCCCCGGCACCGGCGCCGTGAGGATGATGGACTGAGCGGATGTGGTCGGGGCGACAGGACTCGAACCTGCGATCTCCTGCTCCCAAAGCAGGCGCGCTAGCCACTACGCTACGCCCCGTGAACCCCCCGGAGTCTACCCCAGCGGCCGAGCCTGCACGCAACGAGACCCCGGCCGAACGGCTCGACCGCAACTGGGGCGAGCTGCTGCAGGAACTGCGCGTCGCCCAGACCGGCATCCAGATCCTGGTCGGCTTCATGCTGGCCTTCCCGTTCCAGCCGCGCTTCGCCGACCTGGACCCCCTCCTGGTCGGCGTCTACCTCACCGCGCTCGGGGCCGGCATCGGCAGCACCGCCCTCATTGTCGCCCCCGTGGCGGCGCACCGGCTGACCTTCAGGGGCAACGTGAAGGACGCCCTGGTCGCCGTGGGCAACAACCTCGCCAAGGCGGGCCTCGCCCTGCTGGGCGTCACGCTCGCCCTCGTGGTGGTCGTCGTCTTCGGGTCGCTGCTGGGCGTGCGGGTGGGCCTGGCGGCCGGGGGAGTCGCCGCGGTCGTGTTCCTGGTGTTGTGGGTGGTGGTCCCGCTCGCCCTCGTCCGCGGCCACGAGCGGGATGGGGACTACCGGTGAGCGCCCGCCCCCGCGTCGCGTTCGACCCGTCCGGGCCGCGGGGCGCCGACGTGCGCCTGTGGCTGCTCCAGTCCGGCGCCGAGCCGGTGGAGCGGGCCGAGCCCGGGGCGTCCGGGCTGCCGGTGGCCCCGCAGCACGACGGGGTGGGGCGCGCCGAGGTGGTCGCCTTCGTGCACCGACGGACGGGTGTCACGAGCAGGGAGGCCCGCTTCGACGACCATGGTTCGGCGGAGAGTTGGCCGCGCGGGAGCTTCTGAGAATCCGCTAGGCTGTAGCGGCGCGTGAGCGCATGCGGATGTAGCTCAATGGTAGAGCCCCAGTCTTCCAAACTGGCTACGCGGGTTCGATTCCCGTCATCCGCTCCGAAGGTTCAACCCGAATCGTCGTCCACACACAGGAGTCAACCAAGTGCCCAGCACCGTCGAGAAGCTCGGCCCGTCCCGGGTCAAGCTCACCATCGAGATCCCCTTCGCCGACCTCAAGCCCCACCTCGACAAGGCGTACAAGGACATCGCCGCGCAGGTGAGCATCCCGGGCTTCCGCAAGGGGAAGGTGCCCGCAGCGATCATCGACCAGCGCTTCGGCCGCGGCACGGTGCTGCAGGAGGCCATCAACGCCGCGCTGCCGGACGCCTACGGCAAGGCCGTCGCCGAGCACGAGCTCGTCCCCCTGGGCGAGCCCGAGGTCGACGTGACCAAGCTCGAGGACAACGACCTGGTGGAGTTCACCGCCGAGCTCGACGTGCGCCCCGACTTCGAGGTGCCCGCCTTCTCCGAGCTGTCGGCCGAGGTGGACGCCGTCGCGGCGTCCGACTCCGAGGTCGACGAGCGCATCGAGGTCATGCGCCAGCGCTTCGCCACCCGCGCCGACAAGGACGGTGCGGCCGAGGACGGCGACGTCGTGACGCTCGACCTGGTCGCCTCCGTCGACGGCGAGCCCGTCGAGGACGGGTCGGCCGAGGGCCTCACCTACAAGGTCGGCTCCGGCGGCATGCTCGACGGCCTGGACGAGGCCGTGACCGGCAAGTCCGCCGGCGACGAGGCCGAGTTCAGCTCCGAGCTGGTCGGAGGCCCCGCGCAGGGCCAGACCGCCGACATCAAGGTCACCGTCACCAAGGTGCAGACCGAGACGCTGCCCGAGCTGGACGACGAGTTCGCGCAGATGGTGTCCGAGTTCGACACCGTCGACGAGATGAAGGCCGACCTCACCGAGGCCGTCATCCGCATGGCCCGCGCCCAGCAGGTCAACGACGCCTCCGACGCGATCGTGTCCGACCTGGTCGCCAAGACCTCCTTCGACCTGCCCGAGGCGATGCTCGCCAACGAGATCGAGGGCCGCAAGCAGCAGATCACCGAGCAGCTCGCCCGCGCCGGTTACACCCTCGAGCGCTACCTCGAGGACAACGAGGACGAGACCGCCGAGGACGAGGAGGAGTTCTGGCAGCAGGTCGCCACGAACGCCGAGACCTCGCTCAAGGCCCAGATCATCCTCGACAAGCTCGCCGACGAGAACCAGGTCGGCGTCGACCAGCAGGAGCTCACCGAGCTGATCTTCCGCCGCGCCCAGCAGGCCGGCACCTCGCCCGAGGCCGAGATGCAGCACATGATGGAGCACAACCACGCTCCCGAGTGGATGGGTGAGCTCCGCCGCGGCAAGATGCTGCGCCAGGTCGTGCTCGGCGCCTCCGTCACCGACAGCGAGGGCAACCTCGTGAACGTCGCCGCAGTCCGCCCCGACGGTTCGATCGACGAGTCGGTCGAGGCCCCCCAGCCCAAGCCGGCCAAGAAGGCCCCCGCGAAGAAGGCCCCGGCCAAGAAGGCGGCCGCGAAGAAGGACGCCGAGGCCCCGGCCGACGCTCCTGCCGAGGGTGAGGCCGAGGAGGCCAAGCCCGCCAAGAAGGCGCCGGCCAAGAAGGCGGCTGCGGAGAAGGACGCCGGGGAGGCCCCGGCCGACGAGGCCTGAGCCTGACAGGTTCGACCCCAGCCACGACGCGCGGTCCCCGCTCCGGGGGCCGCGCGTCGTCGTCCGTCTGCCGTCAGCGAACACCGGCCCCGTGCTCTCCGAATTGTCGGCGGCAGCGGGTAGCGTCACTTCCGTGACCGAAAACAAGCTTCCCGGCCTGGTGGCCGCGGCCGGCGCCAGCGGGGCCGGTATGAACGATTCCGTGTACCAAGCGCTCCTGGCGAACCGGATCATCTTCCTGGGTTCCGAGGTGCGCGACGAGAACGCCAACGCGATCTGCGCGCAGCTGCTGCTGCTGAATGCGGAGGATCCCGAGAAGGACATCTACCTCTACATCAATTCCCCGGGCGGTTCGGTGACCGCCGGCATGGCGATCTTCGACACCATGCAGTGGATCAGCAACGATGTCGCCACCGTGGCGATGGGCCTGGCGGCGTCCATGGGCCAGTTCCTGCTGAGCGCCGGCACCCAGGGCAAGCGCTACGCCCTGCCGCACGCGCGAATCATGATGCACCAGCCCTCCGGTGGCCTGGGCGGCACGGCGTCCGACATCAAGATCCTCGCCGAGCAGATCATCGCCACCAAGAAGGAGATGGCCGAGCTCATCGCCGAGCACACCGGCCAGAGCGTCGAGCAGATCGAGGCCGATTCCGACCGTGACCGCTGGTTCACCGCGGCCGAGGCCCTCGAGTACGGGTTCATCGACCACGTCTACGAGCGCGCCGCGCAGATCGCCGGCAACGACGCACCGAACCAGTGAGGACCTTTGACATGCAGATGAACCAGATGCCCGAGGGGCTCGCTCCGCGCGTCCCGTCGATGAACTACTACATCCCGCAGTGGGAGGAGCGGACGAGCTACGGCGTCCGCCGCGTCGACCCCTACACCAAGCTGTTCGAGGACCGGATCATCTTCCTCGGCACCCCGATCAGCGACGAGATCGCCAACGCCGTCATGGCCCAGCTGCTCGTGCTGCAGTCGATGGATCCCGAGCGCCCGATCTCCATGTACATCAACAGCCCCGGTGGTTCGTTCACGGCGCTGACTGCGATCTACGACACCATGCAGTACATCAAGCCCGACGTGTCGACCGTCTGCCTGGGCCAGGCGGCCTCCGCTGCCGCCGTGTTGCTGGCCGCGGGCGCGAAGGGCAAGCGCTTCGCGCTGCCGAACAGCCGCATCCTGATCCACCAGCCGGCCACCGAGGGCGGCTATGGCCAAGGCTCCGACCTCGAGATCCAGGCCAAGGAGATCCTGCGCATCCGGTCGCTGATGGAGCAGATGCTGGCCGACGACACCGGGCAGAGCGTCGAGCAGATCAGCCGCGACATCGAGCGCGACAAGTACCTGACGGCCCAGGAGGCCAAGGAGTACGGCATCGTCGACGAGATCTTCACGTCGTTGAAGGACATCAGCTGACGTCCTGGCCGGCCGGGTGACGAGAGAGGGGAGTGGGGCATGGCTCGCATCGGGGAGACCTCCGACCTGTTGAAGTGCTCTTTCTGCGGGAAGAGCCAGAAGCAGGTGCGCAAGCTCATCGCAGGCCCGGGGGTGTACATCTGCGACGAGTGCATCGAGCTGTGCAACGAGATCATCGAGGAGGAGTTCTCCGAGGCCACCGACGTCGGCCTGCTGGAGGAACTGCCCAAGCCGCGCGACATCGTCGGCTTCCTCGACTCCTACGTCATCGGCCAGGAGGTTGCCAAGAAGGCCCTCGCGGTCGCCGTCTACAACCACTACAAGCGCGTGCAGGCGCAGGCCAGCAGCCCGCGTCGGGCCGCCGAGGACGAGCTCGTCGAGCTCGGTAAGAGCAACATCCTGCTCATCGGCCCGACCGGCTGCGGCAAGACCTACCTCGCGCAGACCCTCGCCCGCATGCTGAACGTCCCGTTCGCGATGGCCGACGCCACGGCGCTCACCGAGGCGGGCTACGTGGGGGAGGACGTGGAGAACATCCTCCTCAAGCTGCTGCAGGCCGCCGACTTCGACGTGAAGAAGGCCGAGACCGGCATCATCTACATCGACGAGATCGACAAGGTGGCGCGCAAGAGCGAGAACCCGTCGATCACCCGTGACGTGTCGGGTGAGGGCGTCCAGCAGGCCCTGCTGAAGATCCTCGAGGGCACCACGGCGTCGGTGCCGCCGCAGGGCGGGCGCAAGCACCCGCACCAGGAGTTCATCCAGATTGACACGACGAACATCCTGTTCATCGTCGGTGGCGCCTTCGCGGGTCTGGAGGAGATCATCAACGCCCGCATCGGCAAGCGTCCGCTGGGCTTCAACAACGACGCCGAGCTGCGGAAGAAGGACAAGGCCAACCCCTTCGAGGAGGTCCGTCCCGAGGACCTGCACAAGTTCGGGCTCATCCCCGAGTTCATCGGCCGCCTGCCGATGATCTCGACGGTCAACCCGCTCGACCTCGAGGCCATGAACCGCATCCTGGTCGAGCCCAAGAACGCCCTGACCAAGCAGTTCCGCAAGCTGTTCGAGCTCGACGGGGTCGACCTCGAGTTCACCGACGACGCGATCACGGCCGTCGCCGAGCTCGCCCTGGCCCGCGGCATCGGGGCGCGCGGCCTGCGCTCGATCCTCGAGGAGATCCTGCTCAACGTGATGTTCCACGTGCCCTCCGACGACAAGGTCGGCCAGGTGGTCGTCACCGCCGAGGTCGTCCGCGAGGGCGCCGAGCCCCGCATGCTCCCGCGCGCGGCGGCGTCCCGTCCCCAGCGACGGTCGCGCTCGGCCTGACCGCCCCCGTCCGGGCGGTCGGGGGTCAGCGCTTCGAGCCCTTGAGCGAGCCGGTGATGCCGCCGTCCTCGAGGCCCACGAAGCAGGTGATCGTGCGGTCCCGCAGCTGCTTCCACCCCTCCGCCGTCGGAGCGAGGAACGTCATCACCAGCTCGGAGTCGTCCAAGGCCACCCCGACGTACGGCTCGTAGGAGTCGTAGCAGAAGTCGTCCGACATCGCCGTGATCGCGCCCTCACCGGGGTAGTCGCCCTTGAGGTCGACCTGCACCTCGGCGAATGCCTCGTACTTGTGCGGTTCGGCGCAGTCGACCGTGGCGACCTCGCTCACCTCCGAGGTCGACCCGTCCTCGGCGAACGCCAGGTCGGTGCACTCGCCGACGGCCACCTGCGGCAGCAGGACCTGCCCGGCGCCCTCCTGCAGGAGCGAGCAGCCGGACAGGGTGGTGAGCGCCGCCACGACCGCGGCGGCGCGCACGCGGCGCATCACGACGACCTCACTCCGCGGCGGGAGCGAGCTCGGCGTCCACCGCCAGGGCGTCGCCGGCCGCCCAGGTGATGGGGGAGACGATGCGCCCCACGGCCCGCAGGTCGGCCTCGGCGTCGCGCAGGTGCGCCAGCGAGGCCTCGGGGCCGGTGATGGTCACCGAGGCGAGCTCGGTCTTCATCGACACCTTGGCGTTCGACTTCACGCCGCGGATGCCGATCAGCGCCGCCTCGACGTCGTCCAGCAGTACCGCGTCGCCGCCGGTCGGCAGTTCGGACGTCGTGGGCCAGGCCGCGTGGTGCACCGAGCCCGGCTTCCACCACGACCACACCTCCTCGGTCACGAACGGCATGAACGGCGCGAACAGGCGGAGCTGCACGTCCAGCGCGAGGGCGAGGGCCGCGCGGGCCGAGGCCGCGGCGTCCGGGCCCTGGGCGCCGTAGGCGCGCTCCTTGACCAGCTCGAGGTAGTCGTCGCAGAACGTCCAGAAGAACTGCTCGGCGTCCTCGAGCGCCGCGGAGTAGTCGTACGCCTCGAACGCCTTCGTCGCATCCTCGACGACGCCCGCCAGTGCGGCGAGCACCGCCAGGTCGACCGGGGCCGCCACGTCGGACGCCGCGGGCGCGGCCTCGCCGGCGGCCGCGATGCCCAGCACGAACTTGGACGCGTTGAGGATCTTCATCGCGAGGCGGCGGCCGACCTTCATCTGGGTCTCGTCGAACGGCGAGTCCATGCCGGGGCGGGCCATCGCGGCGCGCCAGCGCACGGCGTCGGCGCCGAACTTGTCGAGGATCTCGGTCGGCACGACGACATTGCCCTTCGACTTCGACATCTTCTTGCGGTCGGGGTCGACCACGAAGCCGGAGATGGTCGCCCGCTCCCACGGCAGCGTGTCGTGCTCGAGGTGCGAGCGCACCACCCGCGAGAAGAGCCAGGTGCGGATGATGTCGTGGGCCTGCGGGGCCATGTCCATCGGGAACGTGAGGTTCCACAGCTCCTCGTCGCGCTCCCAGCCGCACGCGATCTGCGGGGTGAGCGAGGACGTGGCCCAGGTGTCCATGACGTCGGGGTCGCCGATGAAGCCGCCGGGCACGCCCCGCTGGTCCTCGGAGTAGCCCGGCGCCGCCTGCGAGGCCGGGTCGACGGGCAGGTCGGCCTCGTCGGCCACGATCGGGTGGTCGTGGTCGGGCTCACCATCGGCGTCCAGCGCGTACCAGACGGGGAACGGCACGCCGAAGAAGCGCTGGCGGCTGATCAGCCAGTCGCCGTTGAGGCCGTTGACCCAGTTGCTGTAGCGGTGCCGCATGTGGTCGGGCACCCAGGCGATCTGCTCGCCGCGGGCGAGCAACTGCTGCTTGAGCGCGTCGTCGCGGCCGCCGTTGCTGATGTACCACTGCCGGGTCGAGACGATCTCGAGGGGCTTGTCGCCCTTCTCGAAGTAGTTGACCGGGCGGCTGATCGGCTTGGGCTCCCCGTCGAGGTCGCCGGTCTCCTTCAGCCTGTCCACGATCGCGGCGCGCGCCGAGAACGCGGTCTTGCCGGCCACCTCACCCCAGAAGCTGGCGTCGGTGAGCCACTCGGGGGTCTCCCGCGCCAGGCGCCCGTCACGGCCGATGACCGTGCGGGTGGGCAGGTTCAGCTCGCGCCACCACAGCACGTCGGTGAGGTCACCGAAGGTGCAGCACATCGCGATGCCGGCGCCCTTGTCCTTCTCGGCGGCGGCGTGGGCCACGACGGGAACCTCGACGCCGAAGATCGGCGAGGTGACCGTGGTGCCGAACAGCGCCTGGTAGCGCTCGTCGTCGGGGTGCGCGATGAGGGCGCACACGCTCGGGATCAGCTCGGGACGGGTCGTCTCGATGTAGACCGGGCCGTCGGCACCGTGGAAGGCCACCCGGTGGTAGGCGCCGGCGGTCTCACGCGACTCCAGCTCGGCCTGCGCCACCGCGGTCTGGAACGTCACGTCCCACATCGTCGGGGCCTCGGACAGGTAGGCCTCGCCGCGGGCGTGGTTGCGCAGGAACGCGCGCTGGGCCACGGCCTGCGACTCGTCCGAGATGGTGGCGTACAGGGTGTCCCAGTCCACCGACAGGCCCAGGTGGCGCCAGAGGTCCTCGAAGACCTGCTCGTCCAGGGCGGTCAGCTCGTGGCAGAGCTCGACGAAGTTGCGGCGGCTGATCGGCACCTGGCGCTTCGGGTCGGGCTTGGTCGGGGGGGTGAAGTCGGCGTCGTGGGGGATCGACGGGTCGCAGCGCACGCCGTAGTAGTTCTGGACGCGGCGCTCGGTCGGCAGGCCGTTGTCGTCCCAACCCATCGGGTAGAAGACGTGCTTGCCCTGCATGCGCTGGTAGCGGGCCACCAGGTCGGTGTGGGTGTAGGAGAAGACGTGGCCCACGTGCAGCGAGCCGGACACGGTCGGCGGCGGCGTGTCGATGCTGAACACCTGCTCGCGCGATTCGGGCCGCACGAACGCGTAGGTGCCCTGCTCCTTCCACGCGGCCGACCACTTGTCCTCCAGCCCCTCCAGCACCGGACGCTCGGGTACGACCCACGTCGACGGGGTCGACGTGGGCACGGTGCGAGAGGCTTCAGAAGTCATGCGCGCGATCTTAGTGCGACCGGCTGCGGACCCCCGAACCGGGTTCACGCGTTGGCGAGGATGTACGCCTTGAGGCCCTCGGGGGTGAACGGGTCGACAGCATCCAGGTCGACCGGCGTGCCGTCCACCGCCAGCGTCGGGGTGCCCTTCACCCCGTCGGCAAGGGCGGACTCGTTGACCGTGGCAACGAACCCGGCGGTGGCGCGACCGTCGTAGCAGGCCCGGAACGCGGCCAAGGCGTCCCCGCGGAGGCCCACCTGAGCCGGGACCTCCTCACGCAGCACGGCGTCGGGGAAGCCGTCGCGCCCCGCCTGGCGCGCCAGCACGGCGTCGGTGAACGGCCCGTGCTGCCCGTGGTCGGCCGCGCAGGCCGCGGCGATGGCCGCGCGGGTCGAGGAGTCGTTGCCCAGGTTGTCGTCCATGAACGTCATGGTCTTGTGCTGCAGCGTCCAGTCGCCGGCACGGGCGGTGTCGGCCAGCAGGGGGCCGAACTCCTTCTCGAACACCGCGCAGTTGGGGCACTGGTGGTCGAGGTAGAGGGTGAGCGTCGGCGTCCCGTCGCGCCCGGACGCCACGACGAGCGCATCGCCGCTGGCGTTGGCCCCCTGCGGCACGATCGGGGCGGCCGCCGGCGCGACGGAGGGCGTCCCGGCCGGGGGAGTGGTGGCACGCGGGGTGTTGAGCGACCCGAGCGCCGCCAGGCCCATGCCGCCGGCCAGCGCGACGGCGACGCCTCCCGCGACGATCGCCCGGATGCGCTGGGTGCGGCGCTGCCGGGAGGCCGCCTCCTGCCGCCGTCGTGCCTGCTCGTTGCGGTTCGCCCTGGTACTCATCGCCGCCCACGATACCGACCGCCCACCCTCCGGGGCGCCCCGGTAGGCTGTGCCCGCCATGACAAGCCACGCCGAGATCTCCCGCGCCCTCCAGTCGCGCTGGCCCGAGCACCGGATCGCGCCGAGCCAGGCGCGCATCCGTGCCCTCACCGACCTGTTGGGCGACCCCCAGACCGGGTACCCGGTCATCCAAGTCGCCGGCACCAACGGCAAGGGCAGCACCGCGATCATGATCGAGGCCCTGCTGCTCGCGCTCGGCCTGCGCGTGGGGCGGATCGCCTCGCCCCACCTGGTCGACCTCACCGAGCGCATCAACCTCGACGGCGAGCCGATGGACGCCGCGGCCTTCGACGCGCTCGTCTCCGACGTCCAGCCGCTGGTCGACCTCGTGGACGCCCAGGAGTTGGACGGCGTGCGCATGACCTTCTTCGAGGTGATGACCGGCCTCGCCTTCGAGGCGTTCGCCCAGGCGCCCTCCGACGTCGCCGTCGTGGAGGTCGGGCTGGGCGGCACCTGGGACGCCACCTCGGTGGCCAACGCCCAGGTGGCCGTGATGTGCCCGATCGACCTCGACCACACGCACCTGCTCGGCACCACCCTGGAGGAGATCGCCACCGAGAAGGCCGGGATCATCAAGCCCGGCTCGATCGTGGTCTCGGCCGCCCAGCAGCCCGAGGCCCGTGCCGTCGTCGCCGCGCGCGCGGCCGACGTGGGTGCCCGCGTCCTGTGGGAGGGCGAGGACTTCGGCCTCATCGAGCGCACGCCGGCCGTCGGCGGGCAGGTGCTGCGCGTCGAGACGGCCAGCGGACCGGCCGGCGACCTCGTCCTTCCCGTCCACGGCGAGCACATGGCGCGCAACGCCGCCCTCGCCGTCGCCGCCGTCGAAGCCTTCCTCGGCGGCAAGCCGCTGGTCCACGACGTCATCGCTGAGGGCCTGTCCGCCGTCCGCGCGCCGGCCCGCCTGGAGCTGGTCCGCTCCGGTCCGGCGATCGTGCTCGACACCTGCCACAACGTGCACGGCGCCCGCGCGACGCTGGCGGGCGTGCGCGAGGCCTTCGACTTCACCCCCCTGATCGCGGTGGTCGGCATGATGGCCGACAAGGACGTCGAGGGCGTCCTCGACGTCATCGCCGAGGAGGCGACCACCATCGTCTGCACCCAGGTGGCCTCCACCGACCGGGGTCTTCCGGCCGACGAGCTGGGGGAGTTGGCCGAGGAGGCCTTCGGCGCCGACCGGGTGCACGTGCGGGCGTCCCTGCCCGACGCCATCGAGGCGGCCGTGACCCTGGCCGACGAGGCGGGTGCCGGGGCCGGCATCCTCATCGCGGGATCCGTGATCCTGGCGGGCGAGGCCCGCGCCCTGCTGGTCCGCGAGTCCCGCGACCACGACGACGAGGAGGACCAGCGGTGAGGCTCGCCGAGGGCAACCCGATGACCAAGACCCTGATGCTCACCCTCATCTTCGAAGTGGTGGTGAACGTCCTGGCCATCCCCGGCATGATCCAGGTGGACGCGGTGCCCCTCGCCCCGGCGTTCCTCACCGGGCTCGGCGCCGCGGCGCTGGCCGGCGTCGCCGCCGGGATGCTGCGGCGCCCGATCGGCTGGCCGCTGGCGTGGGCCGCCCAGGTGGCCTCGATCGCCCTGGGCTTCCTGAGCCCGTGGATGTTCATCGCAGGGGGCGGCTTCGCCGCGCTGTTCCTGGTCGAGTTCATCCTGGGCAAGAAGATCGAGTCGCGCCAGTAGGGTGGGGGCATGAGCGAAAAGAGTCTCGTCCTGATCAAGCCTGACGGAGTGGCCCGTGGTCTCATCGGCACCGTCCTGGCCCGCTACGAGGCGAAGGGGCTCGCCATCCGCGCGATGGAGCTGCGGACCGTCGACGACGCCCTGTCCGACCAGCACTACGCCGAGCACGTGGAGCGCACCTTCTACCCCGAGCTGCGCGACTTCATCACCTCGGGCCCGCTGGTGGCCCTCGTCCTCGAGGGCGACCGGGCGATCGAGGCCGTCCGTGCGATCAACGGCGCCACCGACGGCGTCCAGGCCGCGCCCGGCACCATCCGTGGCGACCTGTGCCTGTCGAAGTCCGAGAACATCGTGCACGCCTCCGACTCCGCCGAGTCCGCGGCCCGCGAGATCGCGCTCTGGTTCCCGAACCTGTGACACAGCAGCCCCCACCCGGGTGGTCACCCCCGCCCCCGTCCTTCCCGCCGCCCCCCGGTGGGATGCCCCCGGGCCCGCAGGGCTGGACGCCGCCACCGCCGCCCGACCCTCGGCGCCTGCCGACGCACCTGCAGCCCGCGCTGCCCATCGAGGAGCGTGACTACTACGCGTTCTGGCGGGCACCGCGGCTGCGGTGGTGGAAACCGATCCTCGCCGCGCTGATGGCGACCTTCCTGTTCCTCGCCGTCAGCACGGTGCTCCAGTTCATCGGCTGGACCATCGACGGGGTGGACCTGTCGGTGCTCCTCGAGGGGACGATCCCGCCGGTCGGGCCGGGCTTCTTCCTGGCCAACAACCTCTCGCTGGCCCTGTGCATCCCCATCGCCATGGTGACCGCCTGGGCGTGCGTCCAGCAGCGCCCCCGCTGGCTGTCGTCCGTGGTGGGCGGCCTGCGCTGGGGCTGGCTGGGCAAGCTCCTGGTCTTCCTGGTGCCCCTGTGGGTCGTCGTGATCGGCGGGAGCCACCTGCTGGGCCCGCTCGACGACGTCCGCCTCCGCGACCACACGCTGGTGATGGTCGTCGGCATCCTGCTCACCACGCCGCTGCAGGCGGCCGGCGAGGAGTACCTCGTCCGCGGACTGCTCGGCCGGATCGTGGGGTCGTGGTTCCGGGCCCCCGTCATCGGATTCGTCGCCTCCACGGTCGTGACCGCCGCCGTCTTCATGGCGATGCACGGGGCCGGGGACCCGTGGCTGAACGCCTTCTACGTGGTGTTCGCCGCCGTCGGATCGTGGTTGACCTGGCGCACCGGCGGGCTCGAGGCCGCCATCGCCATCCACGCCGTGCACAACACGGTTTCCATGGCGTTGCTGCCGTTCGTCGACTTCTCCGAGATGTTCAACCGCGAGGCCGGGGTCGGGGACGCCACCGTCCTGATCCCGATGACGCTGCTGCTGGTCGGCGCCGGCGTGGTCGAGTACCTCGCCCGCCGCTCGCCCCGGACCGTCCGGTCCGCCCCCGGCCGGGCCCAGTGGGACGCCCTCACCGCACCCCGCCCGGGATTCGGCTGGGGCCCGCCCCAGCCCGGGGGGCCACGGTAGGATGACGGTCGTCCCAGCCACGATCCCACCGAGAGGCGTGACCGCGTGCTCCTCAGCCTGATCGCCCTGCACTTCGCGCTGGGCATGACGGCGTCATGGTGGACGCGCCTGCTGGGGCGCAACGCCTTCCTCGTCGTCGCCATCGCCCCCGCGATCGGGTTCGGCTGGCTGCTCACCCTCGGCCCTGCGGTCATGGCCGGCTCGGCGTTCGTCGAGGTCACCCCGTGGATCCGGTCCCTGGCCGTCTCGCTGAGCTTCCACGTGGGCCTGCTGCAGTGGCTGCTGGCGCTGCTGGTGACCGGCATCGGCGTCATCGTCCTGGCCTACTGCCGCTGGTACTTCGCGAACCCGCCCGCCCGAACCCTCGGGCTCCTCGTCGCCTTCGCGGGCGCCATGCTCGGCCTCGTCACCGCCGACGACCTCGTGGTGCTGTACGTGTTCTGGGAGCTCACCACCGTGTTCTCCTACCTGATGATCGGCCACGACTCCTCCCGCCGCGCCAACCGTGCGGCGGCGACGACCGCCCTGATCGTCACCACCACCGGCGGCCTGGCCATGCTGGTCGGGATCGTCACCTTCGGCACGATCACCGGGACGTTCCGGCTCCAGGCCATCCTCGCCGCCGGACCGACCGAGGGGGCCGCGACCGTGGCGGCGCTGCTCATGCTGGTCGGCGCGATCAGCAAGTCAGCCCTGGCCCCCTTCCACTTCTGGCTGCCCGGCGCGATGGCCGCGCCCACGCCGGTGTCGGCCTACCTGCACGCCGCGACCATGGTGAAGGCGGGCGTGTACCTCGTCGCCGCGCTGGCCCCGGCCTTCGCGGGCGTGCCGCTGTGGCGCGAGGTCCTCACGATCCTCGGCGCGACCACGATGATCCTGGGCGGCTGGCGCTCCCTGCGCCAGACCGACCTCAAGCTGCTGCTCGCCTACGGCACCGTGAGCCAACTGGGCTTCATCACCCTGCTGGTGGGGCTGGGCACGCAGGCGGCCGGCCAGGCGGGCCTGGCGATGCTGCTGGCCCACGGCATCTTCAAGGCGGCGCTGTTCCTCACGGTCGGCGTGGTCGACGTCTCCGCGGGCACCCGCGACATCACCAAGCTCACCGGCCTGGCCCGGCGCATGCCGGCCCTGGCGGTGGCCAGCGGGCTCGCCGCGGCGTCCATGGCCGGCCTGCCGCCGCTGTTCGGCTTCGTCGCCAAGGAGGCGGCGCTGGACGCCCTGGTCAAGATCACGCAGGGCGGGGACGGGACGGGCATGCTGCCCGCCCCGGCGTTCCTGCTGACCACGGCCGTCGTGGTGGGGTCGATGCTGACGGCCGCCTACTCGCTCCGCTTCTGGTGGGGGGCGTTCGGCACCCGCCGCCGCAGCGTGCAGCTCGACGGGGTGAAGCGCCCCGCGTTCGGCTTCATCGCCGGGCCGGTGCTGCTGGGCGTCCTGTCGCTCGTGCTGGGCTTCCTCGGGCCCCAGGCCACGGCCCTGCTGGGCACCTACACCCGCTCGATCCAGGTCGGCTCCGAGCCGCACTCCCTGGCCCTGTGGCACGGCTTCACGCTGCCGCTGGCCCTGTCGGCGGTGGCCCTCACCGGCGGTGCGCTGCTGTTCTGGCAGCGCGAGACCGTGGCCCGCGTGCAGGCGACGTTCCCGCAGGTGCCGGCCGCCAACGACTTCTACCGCTGGTCCATGCGCATGCTCGACGTGGCGGCCGTCGAGGTGACGGCGCGGGTGCAGCGCGGTTCGCTGGCGTCCTACCTGTCGACGATCCTGACGGTGTTCGTCGTCGGCGTCGGCGGCACGCTGATGCTGATGAGCGAGTGGCCGGCCGCCCTGGCGTGGTACGACAACCTCGGCCAGGTCGCCGTCGCCCTCGTGACGTGCGTCGCCGCGCTGAGCCTGATCTTCGTCCGGGGCCGCGTGCGCGCGATCATCACGGTCGGCGTGACGGGGTACGGGACGGCCCTGCTGTTCCTCGCCCACGGCGCGCCCGACCTGGCGCTCACGCAGGTGCTCATCGAGACGGTCAGCCTCCTGGTCTTCCTGCTGGTGCTGCGCACCCTGCCCAAGTACTTCACCGACCGGCCCCTGCACAGCTCGCGCTGGTGGCGGATGCTGCTCGCCCTGGCGGTCGGCGTCTCCGTGAGCGCCTCGGTGCTGGTCGCCGCGTCCTCCCGCACGGCGACCCCGTCGTCGGCCGGGCTGGAGACGGCCGCCTACGAGATCGGCTACGGCAAGAACATCGTCAACGTGATCCTCGTCGACACCCGTGCCTGGGACACGCTGGGCGAGATCTCCGTGCTGGTCATCGCCGCCACCGGTGTGGCCAGCCTCATCTTCCTCCGTTCCCGGGTGCAGCAGCGGCGGACCCGTCGCGTGGCGGGGCGCCAGAGCGAGGGTGCCTGGCTGCGCACCACCGGGTCGCTGAACCCGGCGGCCCGGTCGCTGATCTTCGAGGTCACCACCCGCCTGCTGTTCGGGATCATGATCGTGGCCTCCCTCTACCTGCTCACGGCCGGCCACAACCTGCCCGGCGGCGGCTTCGCGGGGGGCTTGGTCGCCGGCATGGCCCTGTTCGTGCGCTACCTCGCCGCCGGCGGACGCGAGCTGGAGGAAGCCGCCCCCATCGACGCCGGACGCGTGCTGGGCGCCGGTCTGTTCGTCGCCGCCGGCAGCGCGGCGCTGCCGTGGGCCTTCGGTGGCCGCATCCTGCAGAGCTACCACATCTCGCTGACGATCCCCGGACTCGCCGACGTGTCCACCCCCTGGGGGTCGCTGAACCTGTTCGGCGACCTGCACCTGGTCAGCACCACCGTCTTCGACGTGGGCGTCTACCTGATCGTCGTCGGCATGATGCTCGACCTGGTCCGCAGCCTCGGCGCCGGCATCGACGTCCAGGCCGAGGAGGAGCGCACGCCCCTGCCACGCCCCGAGTCGACGACCGCCCTCCCCGCCAGCGCACGCCGGGGGGCGGGCCGATGACGGGCAACCTGACCCTGGCCATCGTCGCGACGGTGCTCATCGCCGCGGGCGTCTACCTGCTCACCGAGCGCTCGCTGACCCGCATCCTGGTGGGCGTGCTCGTCATGAGCAACGGCGTCAACGTGCTCTTCCTGATCGCGTCCGGCCCGGCCGGGGACCCGCCCCTCATCGACATGTTCGCGGGGGAGGGGATGGCCGACCCGCTGCCCCAGGCCATGGTGCTCACCGCCATCGTCATCACGATGGCCGTGTCCGCGTTCGTGGTCACGATGGCCTACCGCAGCTTCCAGTTGCACGGCAACGACGAGGTCTCCGACGACATCGAGGACCGGCGCATCCGTGAGCTGGCCGAGCGCGACGACGTCTCCGACAGCTACGAGGACATCGTGTTCAGCGACACCGGTGAGGATCGGGTGAGCGAATGAACAACCTCCTCACGGTGCCCGTGCTGCTGCCGATGTTCGGCGCGGCGCTCACCCTCATGCTCGGACGCCGCCCCCGCAGCCAGCGCCTGGTGTCGATCATCGTGCTCATCGGGGTCGTGGTCGCGGCCGGCGTGCTCGCCTACGAGGCCGAGACCCGGGGCGTCCAGAGCCTGTGGATCGGCGCGTGGCCGGTCGGGTTCGGCATCGCCCTGGTCGCCGACCGCCTGTCGGCCATCATGCTCACCGTCGCCGGGATCGTCACCCTGGCCGTGTTGTTGTTCTCCGCGGGGCAGGAGGAGGACGAGGTCCGCAAGGAGACGCCGGTCTCGATCTTCCACCCGACCTTCCTGCTCATGTGCGCGGGGGTGTCGAACGCCTTCCTCGCCGGTGACCTGTTCAACCTGTTCGTCGGCTTCGAGATCCTGCTGTTCGCCTCCTACGTGCTGCTGACGATGGGCGGCACGGCGTCGCGCATCCGGGCCGGGTCGATCTACGTCGTGGTCAACCTGCTCAGCTCGAGCCTGTTCCTGATCGCGCTGGCGACCACGTACGCGGCGGTCGGCTCGGTGAACATGGCGCAGGTGGCCGAGCGCATGGTGGAGCTCCCCGAGGCCACCCAGTCGGTGATCCAGTTCATGCTGCTGGTGGTCTTCGCGATCAAGGCGGCGGTGTTCCCGCTGTCGGCGTGGCTGCCCGACTCGTACCCGACCGCGCCCGCCCCCGTCACGGCGGTCTTCGCGGGCCTGCTCACCAAGGTCGGCGTGTACGCGATCCTGCGCACGCAGACGCTGATCTTCCCCCACAAGCCGTTGACCGACCTGCTGTTGTGGATCGCCCTGCTGACCATGATCGTCGGCATCCTCGGGGCCATCGCGCAGGCCGACATCAAGCGTCTGCTGTCCTTCACGCTGGTGAGCCACATCGGCTACATGGTGATGGGCATCGGGCTGGCGACGATCGACGGCCTGGCCGGGACGATCTACTACACCGCCCACCACATCACCATCCAGGCCACGCTCTTCCTCGTGGCCGGGCTGATCCAACGCGTCGGCGGGAGCAGCAACCTCGACCGGCTCGGCGGCCTCATGACGACCTCGCCGCTGCTCGCCGCGCTGTTCATCGTGCCCGGCATGAACCTCGCCGGCATCCCGCCCTTCTCGGGCTTCATCGGGAAGCTCGGCCTGCTCAAGGCCGGCGTGTCGGCCGGGACGCCGCTGGCCTGGGCCCTCGTGGGGGCCAGCGTCGTGACGAGCCTGCTGACCCTGTACGCCATCGCGAAGGTCTGGAACCGGGCGTTCTGGGGCACGCCCATCGCGTTCACCGCCGAGGACGACGAGGGCGAGGAGGACACCCACGCGGGGCGTCCGATGCCCGCGGTCATGGTGACCGCCACCCTGGCGCTCACCGCCTTCAGCCTGCTGCTCACCTTCGTGGCCGGCCCCTTCTACGCCTACACCAACAACGCGGCGGCCGCCCTGCTGGACGGGGCCTACGCCCGCGCCGTCATCGGGGAGGTGGTCCCGTGACCGATCCGGAGAGCCTCCGGGCACGGTCCCGGCTGCGCTGGCAGCCACGCCAGGTGGCCGTCCTGACGGTCGTCTGGGTGGTCCTGTGGGGCCAGGTCAACCTCGTCACCATCCTCGGCGGCATCCTCGTCGCGGTGGGGATCACGCTGGTCTTCCCCCTGCTGCCGATCGAGTGGGGCGGGCGCCTGCACCCGTGGGGGGCCGTCGTCCTCGTCGGGCACCTGCTCAAGGACCTCGCGGTCGCCTCGTTCCGGCTGGCCGTGTTCGCGTTCGGGCGCAACATGCCGACCCCGGGGATCGTCCGGATCGACCTGCGTTCGGACTCCGACCTCTACCAAGTGAACACGGCCGAGCTCGTCTCGGTGGTGCCCGGCACGATCGTGGTCGACGCGCGGCGGCGCAGCCGGACACTCTACCTCCACGTGTTCGACCTGCCCGACGCCGAGCTCCGCGACCAGGTCGTGGCCGACACCCTCGCCCTCGAGCGGCGCGTCGTCCGCGCCCTGGGGTCGCGGGCCGAGTTCGCGGCGCTCGACGACGAGGCCCCGCGGGACGAGCCCACCTTCCGGGAGGTGACGTGACGTGATCGAGACCATCACCCTCGGCCTGGTCGTCGCCTCCGTCGCCATCCTCGTCGTGGCGTCCCTGCTGGCCCTCCACCGGCTCGCCACCGGCCCCACGGGCCTGGACCGCGGCGTCGCCTCCGACGTCATCCTGGCCGTCCTCATCGCCGGGATCTGCACGCACGCCATCGTGACCCGGACCTCGGCGGGGCTCATCATCATCCTCGTGCTGTCCCTGGTCGGCTTCACCAGCGCCGTCGGCCTGGCCCGCCTGATCACCGGCGCCTCCGCCCGCGAGCGCCGCTTCCTCGAGGCCGAGGCCCGCGCCGCCCACGAGGCGCGCCAGCGGGTCGAGCGGGAGCGCCAGGAGCGCGAGGCCGCCCAGGAGCGGGCCGACCAGGCCGGGGAAGGGGAGACGTCGTGAACGCCGTGCTCGACCTCTTGGGTGCCGTCCTGCTGCTGCTGGGTTCGGTGTTCTGCCTCGCCGCCGCCGTCGGCGTCGTGCGCTTCCCCGACGTGTTGACCCGCCTCCACGCCGCCACGAAGCCGCAGGTGTTCGGGCTCGTGCTGATCCTCACCGGCGTGGCGCTGACGCTGCGCACCGGGCACGTGGCGATCCTGGCCGCGTTCACGGTGGGCCTGCAGATCCTGACCGCGCCCGTCTCGGGCCACATGCTGGCGCGCACGGCGTACCGCACCGACCAGTGGGACGACGAGCACGCCAGCATCGACGAGCTGGGCGAGGACCTCGAGGCCGCCGGCTTCACGAACATCTTCGAGGAGGAGCCCGGCCCACCGGGGAACCGCGAACCCCGCTCCTGAGGCGTCCTCGTTTACCATGGGGCTCCTATGACTGTTGACGCGCACACCAGCCCCGACTCGCTGTTCAGCCGGCTCGAGCCCCTGCTCGCCCGGGTCGGCAAGCCGATCCAATACGTCGGCGGTGAGGTCAACTCCATCACCAAGGAGTGGCACGGCACCGAGGTCCGCTGGGCCCTCATGTACCCCGACGCCTACGAGATCGGGCAGCCCAACCAGGGTTTGGCGATCCTGTACGAGATCCTCAACGAGCGCGACTGGATCCTCGCCGAGCGCACCTACTCGATCTGGCCCGACCTCGCGACGCTGATGCGTGAGCGCGGCCTCCCGCAGTTCACGCTCGACAACCACCGCGCCGTGCGGGCGTTCGACGTCCTCGGCGTCTCGTTCTCCACCGAGCTCGGCTACACCAACATGCTCGCCGCCATCGACCTGGCCGGCATGCCGCTGCACGCCGCCGACCGCGGCGAGGAGGACCCGCTGGTCATCGCCGGGGGCCACGCCGCGTTCAACCCCGAGCCCAT
Source organism: Propionibacterium sp. (assembly GCA_012838755.1). Lineage (GTDB taxonomy): Bacteria > Actinomycetota > Actinomycetes > Propionibacteriales > Propionibacteriaceae > Propioniciclava. The sequence continues at coordinate 19,587 of DUOQ01000102.1, forward strand.
CGCCGACTTCATCGACGCCGCGGTCATCGGCGACGGGGAGGAGGCCTCCCTGCGGGTGTCGGAGATCATCCGGGAGTGGAAGGCGTCCGGGCGCGAGGGCGGCCGTGAGGGCCTGCTGCTGCGGCTCGCGTCCGACGGTGTGGTCTACGTGCCGCGGTTCTACGACGTGACCTACCTGCCCGACGGCCGGATCCAGCGCGTCGCGCCGAACCGGCCCGGCGTCCCGTTCAGCGTCGCCAAGCACACGCTGATGGACCTCGACGCCTGGCCCTACCCGAAGGCGCCCATCGTCCCCATCGCCGAGACGGTGCACGAGCGCTACTCGGTGGAGATCTTCCGCGGGTGCACGCGCGGCTGCCGCTTCTGCCAGGCGGGCATGATCACCCGGCCCGTGCGCGAGCGGAACATCGAGACCATCGGCACCATGGTCGCCGGCGGACTGGAGGCCACCGGACTTGAGGAGGTGGGCCTGCTGTCGCTGAGCAGCGCCGACCACTCCGAGATCGGCGACGTGACCAAGGAGCTGGCCGACCGCTACGACGGCACCAACGTGTCGCTCTCGCTGCCGTCGACCCGCGTGGACGCCTTCAACATCGACCTGGCCAACGAGCTGTCCCGCAACGGACGCCGCTCCGGCCTGACGTTCGCCCCCGAGGGCGGCAGCGAGCGCATGCGCAAGGTCATCAACAAGATGGTCACCGAGGACGACCTCATCCAGACGGTCGCGACGGCGTTCGGCAACGGCTGGCGCAACGTGAAGCTCTACTTCATGTGCGGCCTGCCGACCGAGGAGGACGAGGACGTGCTGGCCATCGCCGACATGGCCGCCCGCGTCATCGAGACCGGCCGCCAGGCCGCCGGGACGCGCGACATCCGCTGCACGGTCAGCATCGGCGGGTTCGTGCCGAAGCCGCACACGCCCTTCCAGTGGGCGGCCCAGGCCTCGGCCGAGACCATCGACCGGCGCCTGTTCGCGCTGCGCGACAAGATCCGCGCCGACAAGAAGTTCGGCAGGGCGATCGGCATGAGGTACCACGACGGACGCCCCGGCATCATCGAGGGCCTGCTCTCCCGCGGCGACCGACGCGTGGGCGCGGTGATCGAGGAGGCCTGGCGCCGGGGCGGCCAGTTCGACGGGTGGAGCGAGCACTTCAGCTACGACCGCTGGGTCGCCGCGTGCGAGACCGCGCTGGCGGGCACCGGCGTCGACCTCGACTGGTACACCACCCGCGAGCGCGAGTACGCCGAGGTCCTGCCCTGGGACCACCTCGACTCGGGCCTGGACCGCGACTGGCTGTGGGAGGACTGGCAGGACGCCCTCGACGAGCAGCCCGTCGAGGACTGCCGCTGGACGCCCTGCTACGACTGCGGCGTGTGCCCCCAGATGGACACCGAGATCCAGATCGGCCCGACCGGGCGTCACCTGCTCCCCATCACGCCGGTGAGCCGCTGAGCCTGCCAAACTGGGGGGATGGCAGCCAAGGACCTCTGGACGACAGACCCGCGCATCGAACTCCGCGCCGGCCCCGACTTCGACCTCGCCGAGCTCGACCGCAACGGCCAACCGGGCTGGGAGGGTGACAAGGACGACGGCGAGGCCTACCTCCCCGAACGCGGTGAGGAGATGTCCGAGCTGCAGGAACGGCTCTACGCCGAAGGACGTGATGACGGGACCCGCTCGGTGCTGCTGATCCTCCAGGGGCTCGACACCGCGGGCAAGGGCGGCATCGTGCGGCACGTGGTGGGCATGGTCGACCCGCAGGGCGTGGCCCTGGCCTCGTTCGGTGTGCCGACCGAGGAGGAACTCTCCCACCACTACCTGTGGCGCATCGAGAAGGAGCTCCCGCCGGCCGGCCGCATCGGCGTGTTCGACCGCAGCCACTACGAGGACGTGCTGGTGGTGCGCGTGGACGAACTGGTGCCCGAGGAGGTGTGGCGCGAGCGCTACGACGAGATCAACGCGTGGGAGAAGAAGGTGGTCGAGGGCGGCACGACCATCATCAAGGTCGCGCTCATGGTCTCCTACGCGGAGCAGGGGGAGCGGCTCATGGAGCGGCTCGAGCGGCCCGACAAGTACTGGAAGTTCAACCCCGGCGACATCGACACCCGCAGCAAGTGGCCCGCCTTCCAGGAGGCGTATGCCGACGTATTCCGGCTGACGTCGACCGACCACGCGCCGTGGTACGTGGTGCCCGCCGACAAGAAGTGGTACTCGCGCCTGGCCGTCACCGAGATCCTCACCCGCACGCTGGAGGAGATGGACCTGGGGTGGCCCGAGGCCGACTTCGACGTCGAGGAGATGCGGAAGGCGCTGGACGCCCTGGAGGAGAGCCACCGATGAAGAAGCTGATCAATGCGCCGGCCGACGTCGTCGCCGAGGGGCTCGTCGGCCTGGAACGGGCCCACGGGGACCGGCTGCGCGTCGACCACGCCCATCGCCTCGTGCTCCGCGCGCACGCACCCCGCCCCGGCAAGGTGGGCCTCGTGTCCGGGGGCGGGTCGGGCCACGAACCGCTGCACTCCGGCTTCGTCGGGCGGGGCATGCTGGACGCCGCGTGCTGCGGCGAGGTCTTCACCTCGCCCGTCCCGGACCAGGTCCTCGCGGCGACAGCGGCCGTGGACGGCGGGGCCGGCGTCCTGCACATCGTCAAGAACTACACCGGCGACGTGATGAACTTCGAGATGGCCGCCGAACTGGTGGCCGCCGAGACGGGCGTGCGCGTGGAGGCGGTCGTCACCGACGACGACGTCGCCGTGCAGGACTCGACCTGGACCGCCGGGCGCCGCGGCGTCGGCGTGACGGTGCTGCTGGAGAAGATCGCCGGGGCGGCCGCCGAGGAGGGCCGCGACCTGGACGCCGTGCTCGCCGTGGCGCGCCGGGTCAACGAGCGGGGTCGCTCCATGGGGGTCGCACTCACGTCCTGCACGGTGCCGCAGGCCGGGCGTCCGACGTTCGACCTGGGCGAGGACGAGATGGAGGTCGGCATCGGGATCCACGGCGAACCCGGGCGGCACCGTGTCCCCCTCGCGCCGGCGCGGGAGGTCGCGGCCATGCTCGTGGAGCCGATCCTCGCCGACCGCGACGCCACCGGCGAGCCGGCGATCGTGCTGCTCAACGGCATGGGGGGCACCCCGTTGCTCGAGCTGTACCTGATGTACGGCGAGGTCGCCGCGCTGCTCGAGAGGGCAGGCGTGCGCGTCGCGCGGTCGCTGGTCGGGAACTACATCACCTCGCTCGAGATGGCCGGCTGCTCGCTGACCGTCCTGGGCGCCGACGACGACATGCTGGGGCTGTGGGACGCCCCGGTCGACACGCCCGCCCTGCGCTGGGGGGCATGATGGCGATCGGGCTGGACGCGGCGGCCGCCTGGCTCGCCGACTTCGCGGCGTCCGTGGCCGCGCACGAGGCCGAGCTGACCGAGCTTGATCGCGCCATCGGCGATGCGGACCACGGCGCCAACATGGCGCGCGGCATGGCCGCGGTGGCCGAGCTCGACGCGTCCGGTGTCGTGGACGCCGCCGCCTACCTGAAGAAGGCCGGGATGGTCCTCGTCAGCACCGTGGGCGGGGCCGCCGGGCCGCTCTACGGCACGTTCCTGCTGCGCTTGGCCGGTGCGTTGGAAGGCGGGGTGGGTCCTGCGCTGCGGGCGGCCCTCGGCGCCGTGGTCGCCCGGGGCAAGGCCCACGTGGGCGACTCTACGCTCGTCGACGCGCTCGCCCCCGCCGTCGAGGCCTTCGAGTCCGCCGTCGCGTCGGGGGCGGCGGAGTCCGCCGCCTG
>DUOQ01000001.1 GCA_012838755.1 Propionibacterium sp.
CGCCCGGTCGCGGTGAACCCCGACCTTCCGCTGTACCGCGTCGCCTCCCGCGCGTATTGGCCCATCGAGGACTGGAAGCGCCCCTGACGCCGAGGGCCCGCCCATCTCAGACGCCAGAGCGATCATTCTGTTCTGGGCCCGGCGCGGCTAGGGTGACGCCCGTGGCACGTTCCTCGAGGATCACCGATGCGCTGCTCCTCTCCCACGTGAACAAGATGGGGGAGGAGCACCCGCCCGTCCCCCTGGAGTCGGTCGACTTCACCGTCAGCGACTCCGCCCTGGTCCGCGCGCGGTTCGCCGGCGTCCTCGACTACCTCGCCCGCGTCGAGCTCGAGGTCGAGCGCAACGTGCTCGAGCTGCTGACGATCATGCCGAACCCCTCCGAGGCCGACCGGGTGTTCTACGCCGACGTCTGGTACGGCCAGGAGATCCAGCACGGCATCATCCTCGACGAGCTGAAGGCCCGCATCGGGTTGCCGGCGTCCGAGCCGCTGTTGCAGGTCGGCTTCGCGGTCAAGGCGCTGGGGGCGATGGCCCACGTCGAGCAGATCCAGGACGTCGCGCGCACCCTTTACTACTTCACCGGCGCCTCGACCGAGCGCCAGGCGGTGCTGGCGTACAACGCGTTGGCCGGCGAGCTCGACACGATGGGCGAGAAGGCCATCCGCGAGACGATCATCAACCCGATCAAGCGCCAGGAGCCCGGCCACTTCGCCTTCTACCGGATGAGCGCCGAGAAGGTGACCACCGACGGCACCCTCAGGCCGTGGCAGCTGTGGCTGGCCCGCAAGCTGCGCGCGTTCTCCTACGAGCTGGTCGGCACCCACCACGACCCGCGTCTCCAGGCCCAGATGGGTGAGGTGATCACCGAGCTCGGCTTCGGCACCGAGCTCGAGGTCTTCGCCAAGGAGATCGGACGCCTCGAGGCCAGCCTGCTGTGGGCCCAGCACCAGGGCATGGACTTCCCACCCTATGTGCTCGCCGCGCTGCGCGAGGCGGTCGACCTCTACCGCGAGCGTGGGGCCTTCACGCCCAACCTCTGAGCGGCGTGGGGCATGATGGTGCCATGACCGAGCACGATCCCCGCTGGCTTTACCGACAAGTCATCGACGCGATGGTGGTCTCCTGCGCCGGCGCGGGGCAGGTGTCGGCCGAGCGCGTCCGCGTCGGGGTGTGGAACGCCAACGCCGACTCCGACACCGACGCCAACCAGGTCACCATGAACACGTTGCTCGCGGCCCTGCCACCCGAGCACCGCCAGGCCTTGGCCACCCTGTTCGCCGAGGAGTTCGCCTCGGGCGTCTACAACGCCCTGCAGGTGCTCACCGCGGCCGACATGCAGCCGTTCCACGAGGGCTACGACGGCGACCCGTCCGACGACTTCCTCGGACGCCTCGACGGCTGGTCTTGGCCCGAGTCCAGCTGACGCAGCAGGGAGCCGCGCTCGGCGAGCATCTCCTCCTCCGCTGAGCGCGCGTCGATCATGCGCGTGTTGCGCGGCACCACGAGGAGTTCCCGCTCGGACGCGAACCCCGCCTGCAGCAGGCGTGCGCGCTCGATCTCGGCGTTGAGGACCACCCCGATGAGCAGCGCGATGTTCATGATCCACAGGCCGAGCAGCAGGATGATGAACGACCCGACCACCCCGTAGCTGGCGGGGAGGCGTCCGAACAGCGCCACCCACGTGGAGAAGCCGAAGATCGCCAGGACGGTCACCCCCATCGCGACCAGGGCGCCGGGCACCGACCAGCGCAGCTTCGGCTGCCGGACGTTCGGGGTCGCGCGATAGAGGGTCAGCACCACCGCCAGCGAGGCGACCACGAGGACGACCCAGCGGTTCTGGCGCAGGCCGAGCAGCGGTTCGAGGCCCAGGCCGAGGTAGTCGAGCACGATGTCCCAGATGCCGGCCGACAGCAGCACCGTCAGCAGCAGGAACGCCCCGAACAGCAGCATGAGCAGGGTGACGAGCAGGTTGTAGGGGATGATCTGCCAGATCGGGCGTCCCTCGACCACCCCGTGGATGCGGTTGACCGAGCGGCCGAACGCTGCGACGTAGCCGGACGCCGCCCACAGCGCCGCGAGCAGGGCCACCCCCAGCACCCAGTCGGCGCCGGCGGTCTGGGCGAGTTGGCGCAGCGGGTCGGCGACGAGGTCGACGATCGTGGCGGGTGCCGCGTGGCGGAGGAAGTCGATCATCCACTCGACCGCGGCCGTGCCCTGCCCGAACAGGGTCAGCCCGGCGAGGATCGCCAACAGCCCCGGGAACAGCGACTGCACCGACATGTAGGCGAGGTTGCCCGCGTTGTCGAGGATGTGGCGGTACCAGAACTCCGACCAGGTGCGCCGCAGCAGGTAGCGCCACGAGCGCCCGGTGAGCTGCCACGGCCACGCGGGTTTGGCTGGGTCGTTGGGGTCGGGCGCGACGAGGGCCTTGTGGACTGTGGCTTCCTCCTCGGCGTCCACGGCTCACCTCCTCGTGTCGCGCTGGGTCCAGTGTGGCAGCCCGGGGGCGCGCCGACACTCACCTTCGTCACAACCGAGCGTGTTCCTCACGGGTGTCTCGCGTTACCTCGGTGAGTGTCGGGCCGCCCGCCGCCGCAACCCCCGCGCCCGCGCGAACACCGAGCGGAGGTAGACCACCGAACCGATCCAGACCAGGGCCAGCCCCGCCCAGTAGGACGCGCTCACCTGCTGGCCGAACACCGTGATGCCAAGGGTGAACTGGATGGTCGGCCCCAGGTACTGCAGGATCCCGACCACGCCCAGCGGCAGCCGCGGCGCGGCGATGGCGAACAGCCACAGGGGCACGGCGGTGAGGACGCCGGCCAGGATGAGCAGCCCCGAGGCGCGGGCGTCCCCGCCGAAGTGGCTGGCGCCGTTCACCGCGAGCCACCCCCAGTACGCCAGCGCGAACGGCAGCAGGATCCCCGACTCGAGGAACAACCCGCCCAGCGGCGGGGCCGACGCCTTCTTCTTGGCCGCGCCGTACAGCCCGAACGACAGGGCGAGCGTGAGCGAGATCCACAGGCCGGACCAGTTCTCCCAAGCGATGACCGCGACCCCGGCCGCCGCCAGCAACGTCCCGGCGAGCCCGGCCCGCGACATCCGCTCGCCGAACAGGACCACGCCGAGCACGATGTTGAGCAGCGGGTTGATGAAGTAGCCCAGGGACGCCTCGACGACCTGGCCGGAGTTCACCGCCCAGATGTACACCAGCCAGTTGGCCCCGACCAGGAACGCCGCCGCGACCACCCGCGGGAGGCGTTCGCGCGTCCAGACCTGGCGCAACCAGCCCCAGGGGTGGCGCAGCAGCAGGAGGGCCACGGTGACGGCCACGAGCGACCAGACGATGCGGTGGGCGAGGATCTCGAACGCGCCCGCCGGCTTCAGCAGCGGGAACAGCAGCGGGAAGAAGCCCCAGATGGCGTACGCGCCGATCCCGGCCACCAGCCCGCGCGACCGCTCCGGGTGGGCGGCGTCGGGTGCGGTCGGCGTGGTCACGCAGAGACTGTACGGCCGGACGCGCCGGTTCCCGCCGGTTGGTGCTGTCTGCTGAGATGGACCCCATGACAACGGGGGCACTCGCAGGACTCACGGTGATCGAGCTGGGCACGATCGGGCCCGGCCCGTTCGCGGCCATGATGTTCGCCGACCACGGCGCCGAGGTGCTGCACATCGAGCGGCCCGGCGGCGTTCCCGCCGTGGGCCCGATCGGGAACCGGCGCACCGACATCATCCACCGCAACCGCACGACCATCGAGCTCGACCTCAAGGAGCCGGCCGACCGCGACCGCCTCCTCGAGCTCGTCAAGGACGCCGACGTCCTCATCGAGGGCAACCGGCCGGGTGTGGCCGAGCGGCTGGGCGTCGGCCCCGACGTGTGCCTCGAGCTCAACCCCCGCCTCGTCTACGGCCGCGTGACCGGCTGGGGCCAGTACGGACCCAAGGCGCGCCAGGCCGGCCACGACCTGAACTACATGGCGGCGTCCGGCACGCTCAGCATGCTCGGCCGGGTCGACCAGCCGCCCACGGTGCCGCTGGCGTTCATCGGTGACCTCGGCGGCGGGTCGATGATGCTGGCGTTCGGCATCCTGGCCGCGCTGTACGAGCGGCAGAACTCGGGGCAGGGCCAGGTCGTGGACGCCGCGATCCTCGACGGCGCGACCCTGCTGGCGACCGCGTTCCACGGCTTCGCGCAGCTCGGCGTCTGGGACGAGACCCGCCGCGGCGTGAACCTCGTCGACTCCGGGGCACCGTTCTACGACTGCTACGAGACCGCCGACGGCGAGTGGATGGCCGTCGGGGCGCTGGAGAACAAGTTCTTCCTCGTGCTGCTGGAGGTGCTCGGCCTCGACGCCGCGTCCCTGCCCGACCAGCACGACCGCGAGCGCTGGCCCGAGCTGCGCGCGGCGATCGCCGGGGCGATCAAGGGTCGCACCCGCGACGAGTGGACCGACCTCGCCCGCGGCACCGACGCCTGCCTGGAGCCGGTGCTCCGCATGAGCGAGGTGCGCCTCGACCGCCACAACGACGCGCGCCAGACCATGGTGCACGTCGACGGCCTCTGGCAGCCCGCGCCGGCCCCGCGCCTGTCCCGGACGCCGGCCGGCCCGATCAAGCCCGGCGACGTCAGCAGCGACCACGCGGGCGGCGTCACCGCCTGACTCCTCCGGAAGTGCACCCGGGTGGGGGCCGGGTCAGTCCTCCGGCAGCAGCGTCGAACCCGGGACGCCGTGGGGCGCGGGCTCGGGGATGTCCAGGGGAGCGACGACCTGGCCCTCGACGGCGTGGGGCTGGAGCTCGCCCGAGGCGATCTGCTCGGCCCAGTGGCACGCCACCTTGTGGCTCGCCGGCGCCCCGGGGACCGACACCACGCGCAGCTCGGGCCGCTCGGTCGAACACCGCGATGCCTGCACCCACGGGCAGCGGGTGTGGAAGCGGCACCCCGACGGCGGATTCGCCGGCGACGGCAGGTCACCCGACAGCAGGATCCGCTCGCGCGTGTCCTCCACCACGGGGTCCGGCACCGGGATCGCCGACAGCAGCGCCCGGGTGTAGGGGTGCAACGGCATCGCGTACAGGTCGTCGGCGTCGGCCTCCTCGACCAGGGCGCCGAGGTACATGACGCCGATCCGGTCGGAGATGTGCCGCACCACGGCCAGGTCGTGGGCGATCACCAGGTAGGTCAGGCCGAACTCCTCCTGGAGGTTCTCCAGCAGGTTGATCACCTGGGCCTGCACCGACACGTCCAGGGCCGAGACGGGCTCGTCGGCGACGATCAGCTCGGGGTCGACCGACAGGGCGCGGGCGATCCCGACGCGCTGCCGCTGGCCGCCCGAGAACTCGTGCGGGTACTTCGTCAGCGCCCCGGACGGCAGCCCCACGGCCGCCAGCAGCTCCACGAGCCGCTCGCGGGCCGACTTTCGGTTGGACGCCATCCCGTGCGCCTGCATCCCCTCCAGCAGCAGCTGCTCGACGGTCTGCCGCGGGTCGAGGCTGCCCAGCGGGTCCTGGAACACCATCTGCATGTGGCGGCGCTGCTTGCGCAGGTCCTCGCCCTTCAGCGTGGCCAGGTCGACGCCGCCCAGGGTGACCGACCCCTCGGTGAGGTCCTCCAGCTGCAGCAGCGCGCGCCCGAAGGTCGACTTGCCGCAGCCCGACTCGCCCACGAGCCCGTAGGTCTCGCCGCGGCGGATCGTCAGGTCCATGCCGTCGACGGCGTACACGTGCCCGACGGTGCGGTCGATGAGCAGACCGCGCTTGATCGGGAAGTGCACCTTCACCCCGCGCACGTCGACCAGCACCTCGCCCTCGCGGACGTCGTCGACCTCAACCCCGGTCATGCCCGGCCCTCCTCGGTGCGTGCACGGTCGGCGGCGGTCAGCGGGTGGTGGCAGCGCAACAGGCGCAGCCCGCCGTCGTTGCGCGCCTCCTCGTCGGGCACCAGGTCGGGCGCCACCGTGCGGCACTTCTCGCCCTCCTGGTGGCAGCGGGGCGCGAACGCGCACCCGTTCTCCCACGGGATGTTGTCGGCGACCGACCCCGGGATGGGGAACAGGCGCGCGTCCCGGTCTCCGTCCAGGCGCGGGATCGACCCGAGCAGCCCGCCGGTGTAGGGGTGCCGCGGCTCGGCGAACAGCGGGTGGCGCATGGCGCGCTCGACGATGCGCCCGCCGTAGAGCACGTTCACGCCGTCGCACAGGCCGGCCACCACCCCGAGGTCGTGGGTGATCATGATCAGCGCCGTGCCCGACTGCTCGACCAGGTCGGTGAGCAGCGCCAGGATCTGCGCCTGGATCGTCACGTCGAGGGCCGTGGTGGGCTCGTCGGCGATGAGCAGCCGGGGCTCGCACGCGAGCGCCATCGCGATCAGCGCGCGCTGCCGCATGCCACCCGAGAGCTGGTGCGCGTACTCCTTCAGCCGCCGGGTGGGGTCGGGGATGCCAACCTTCTCCAGCATGACGGCGGCCTGCCGGGACGCCACCGCCCGCTTCTCGCCGCGGTGGCGTTCGATCACCTCGGCCACCTGGACGCCGATCGGCACGACCGGGTTCAGCGACGACAGCGGGTCCTGGAAGATCATCGCCAGCTCGGCGCCGCGCTTGTCGCGCATGGCGGCATCCGGCAGCGTCAGCAACTCGGTGCCGGCGAACCGGACGGACCCGGTCACCGTGTTCCCGCGCCGGGGGAGCAGCCGCATGATCGCCAGCGAGGTCACCGACTTGCCGCAGCCGGACTCGCCGACCAGCCCGACGACCTCGCCGGGGTTCACGTTGAACGTGACCTTGTCGACGGCGGTGAACGGCTCGGTGCCGTGCGCACTGAAGCGCACCGACAGCTCGTCAACCTCCAACAGGGGCGTGCTCACGCCACTCACCTCCGGGACTTCGGGTCGAGCGACTCGCGCAGCGACTCACCGACGAGGGTGAAGCCGAGCGCCACCACGATGATGCACAGGGCCGGGTAGACGGCCAGGTGCGGGTGGGAGTCGAAGTAGGACTGGGCGTTGCCGAGCATCTGACCCCACTCCGGGGCGCGGTCGTCGGGGTTGCCCAGGCCCAGGAACGACAGCGCGGCGGCGTCGATGATCGCGGTGGCCAGCACGAGCGTGGCCTGCACGATCACCGGTCCCATGGCGTTGGGCAGCATGTGCCGGAACACGATCGTGCCCTTCCGGACGCCGAGGGCCCGGGCCGCCAGCACGTGGTCGGAGTGGCGCTGGGCCAGCATCGAGCCGCGCAGCAGCCGCGCGAACACGGGCACCTGGACGATCGCGATGGCCAGGATGACGGTCCACTGCGACGGCGAGCGGAACATCGCCGCGATCGAGAACGCCATCAGCAGCGACGGGATCGACAGCAGGACGTCGACCACGCGCATCACCACGGAGTCGACCCAGCCGCCGAACGCGCCGGCCAGGGTGCCCAGGGCCATGCCGCCGAACAGCCCGCCCAGCGTCGCGAGGACGCCGACGATGAGGGTCTGGCGCGCCCCGACCATGAGGCGGGAGAGCAGGTCGCGCCCCAGGTAGTCGGCGCCCAGCGGGTGGCCGGGCTGGGGACCGGGGACGGGGTTGGACTGGCGGTGCACCTGGTCGATGAGCACCCGGCCGGCCGGGTCGTGGGGCGCGATGAACGGCGCGATGATCGCCAGGAGGACGAACAGCACGACGATGGCGGCGCCGACGAGGAACACCCAGTCGTGGCGCAGGCGGCGCCACGCGGACATCCACAGGCTGACGCCCTCGCCGCCGGCCACGCGGCCGGCCTCGCGCAGGGCGGTGGTGGTCCCGCCACCGGACGCCGTCGCGGCGCCACCCTCGGGCGCGCTGCTCGCCGCGAGGGCGTCGATGCGTTCCTTCTTGTGGCGCGGTGTGCCCGGGATCGGGCGACGTGGGTTCTCGGTCATGGCAGCCCCCTCACCGCACCCGGACGCGCGGATCGATGGCCGCGTACGCGATGTCGACGACCATGTTGACCAGGATGTACACCAGAGCCGCCATCATGATCAGCACCTGCAGCACGGCGTAGTCGCGGGTCTCGAAGCCGTAGGCCAGGGCGTGCCCCACCCCACGGAACGTGAACACGCGCTCGGTGAGCACCGCGCCCGCGAGCAGGGCGCCGGTCTGCAGGCCGATCGTCGTGACGACGGGGATCAACGCGTTGCGCAGCACGTGGCGCCCGCGGATCGTCGGAGCGCGCAGCCCCTTGCTCTGGGCGGTGCGGACGTAGTCCTCGTCCAGCACCTCGAGCACGGAGGCCCGCGTGATGCGCAGGATCACCGCGAACGGGATCGAGCTCAGCGCGACGGCGGGCAGGATCAGGTGGCGCAGGGCGTCCCACGCGGCGTCCCACTCGCGGGTCATCAGCCCGTCCAGCACGTACATGCCGGTGATGTGGGTGGCGTTGATGCCGACGCTCTGGCGTCCGGACGGCGGCAGGAGGCCGAGCTGGATCGCGAAGACGTACTTCAGCGCGAACGCCAGGAAGAAGACGGGGACCGCGATGCCGACCAGCGAGAAGAGCACCGACCCGGTGTCGAGGAAGGTGCCGCGGCGGCGGGCGGCCAGGTAGCCCAGGGGGACGCCCAGCAGGATCGCCAGCGTCAGGGCGAAGAAGCTCAGCTCGATCGTGGCCGGGAACCGGGACAGGAAGATCTCGAGCGCGTCGCGTCCGGGCAGCACGCCGGTGGAGACGCCGAACTGGCCCTGCGACGCGCGCTCGAGGAAGCGCCAGTACTGCACGAGGATCGGCTGGTCGAGGCCGAGGGCCGCCTCGAGGGCGGCACGGTCGGCGGGCGTGCTGCGCTCACCCAGGAGCGCCGACACCGGACCGCCCGGCAGCGAGCGCAGCCAGGCGAACAACAGCACGGACAGGACGAAGAGGGTCACGACGGCCTGCAGCAGCCGCCGGACGATGTATCTGCTCACAGGCTCACCCGGACAGGGGAGGGGCAGGGGCCGTGGGTGTGTTCTCACCCACGGCCCCCGCGAACCTCACTCGTTGATCGTCACGGTGGAGAAGTCCTCCGCGGCCAGCGGGCTGGTGACCAGACCCGAGACGCTGGAGGCCACCACGATGGCCGGCGGGCTGTGCGAGATCGGGAGACCCGGCAGGTACTCCTCGGCGATCTTCTTGTTCAGCTCGGAGACCATCTGGTCACGCGTGGCCGCGTCCGGCTCGGAGTCGGCGGCGACCAGGGCCTCGGTCAGCTCGTTCGCGAAGTCGTAGTTCTTCGTGGCGAACGCGTTGTCCTGCTGGGTGAAGAAGGTGCCGATGAAGTTGTCGGCCGAGTCGTAGTCACCGGTCCAGCCCAGCAGGTAGGCCGGGGCCTCGCTCTGCTCGGTGCCGTCGAGGTAACCACCGGTCCAGGGCTTGGCGACCGGGTTGACGGTGATGCCGACGGCCTCCCAGTCACTGCGGATGGCCTCGAAGATGGACGCCGGGTCCGGCATGTACGGACGCGTCACCTCGGTGGGCTGCCAGAACTCGATGCTCAGGTCGGAGTGACCGGCCTCGGCGAGCAGGGACTTGGCCTTCTCGGGGTCGTGCGGGTACGGCTGCAGGTCGTTGTTGTACCCGGACACGGCCTTCGGGAAGAACTGGCTGGCCGGCTCGGCACCCTCGGGCAGCTGCGACTGGACGAGCTGCTCGCGGTTGATCGCGTACGACAGCGCCTGGCGGACGCGGACGTCCTTGAGGGCCTCGTTCTTGGTGGCGTTCAGGCCGACGTAGAGGATGTTGAACGCGGGGCGGATCTCCACCTTCGCGCCGTCGTCCTCGAGCGCCTTCCAGTCGACCGGGTTGGGTAGGTCGTAGCCGTGGATCGTGCCGGCCTGCAGCTCCTGGCGGCGGGTCGACTCGTCGGGGATGGAGCGGATGACCATCTTGGCCACGCCCGCCTTGTCGCCCCAGTAGTCCTCGTTGCGCTCGAGGGTGACCTCACCGTTGGCGTCGTTGTAGCCGGCGAACTTGAAGGCGCCGGTGCCCGTGGGGTGCTCCAGCGCGTACGCCGGGTAGGTGAAGCCGCTGCCCTGCGCCGTGACGTTGTTGGCGTCGTACTCCTCGAGGGCGGCCGGGCTGTGGATGGCGTAGGCGCCGTGGGCCAGGATGTCGGGGAACTTCGACGTGACGCGGGTCACCTTGACCACGGCGGTCATGTCGTCGCTGGTGGTGCAGGACTCGAACAGCGAGTCGCGATCGGCCTGGTCGGCGAAGCCACCGAAGTTGTTGTTCCAGTAGTAGGTGACCGCCGAGTTCTGGGCGTCACCGGTCTGGTTGTACCAGCGGTCGAAGTTCGCGCAGACGGCCGCCGCGTCGAGGTCGGTGCCGTCGTGGAACTTCACGCCCTCGCGGATCTTGAACGTCCAGGTCAGGCCGTCCTCGGAGCCTTCGTACGACTCGGCCAGGCCGGCGGTGGTCTTCGCCTCGCCGGGCACGAAGTCGAGCAGCTGCTCGTAGATCTGGCGGGTGACGCGGAAGGTCTCGCCGTCGCTGGCGTAGAACGGGTCGAAGAGCTTGGGCGCACCTGCGGCGCCGAAGATGAACGTCGCGTCGGGGTTGGCGCCGTCGGTCGGGGCGGCGCTGTCGCTGGTGCCGGCGCCGGCCGTGCCCGCGGGGGCGGGGGCGGTGTCACGCTGGGACTGGGCGCAGCCGGTCAGCGCGATCGCCACGGCGAGTGCACCCACCGCGGCCTTCGTGGTTCGGGAGAGCATGGTGGCCCTTACTCCTTCCAGGCGGTCGGGCGGCAAGGCCCGACGTCGGTCAGTGAAGTGAACCCAACCAGACCGGGGGCGGGGGCGTCTGCCCCCCGACGGTGATCGTGACCCAACCGAGACGGGCCGCCCCCTAAGGTGGTGCCCGTGCTCCTGTCTGACCGCGACATCACCCGCCACATCGACGCCGGGCGCGTCCTGCTCGACCCGTACGACCCGGCGATGGTGCAGCCCTCCAGCATCGACGTGCGGCTCGACCGCTTCTTCCGGTTGTTCGACAACCACAAGTACCCGTTCATCGACCCCGCACAGGAGCAGCCCGAGTTGACCCGGCTGGTCGAGGTGGACGCCGACGAGGCGTTCATCCTCCACCCCGGGGAGTTCGTGCTGGCGAGCACCCTGGAGCAGGTCAGCCTCGCCGACGACATCGCAGCGCGCGTCGAGGGCAAGTCGTCGCTGGGACGCCTCGGCCTCCTCACCCACGCGACCGCCGGCTTCGTCGACCCCGGCTTCAGCGGCCACGTCACGCTGGAGCTCAGCAATGTGGCGACCCTGCCCATCAAGCTGTGGCCGGGCATGAAGATCGGCCAGCTGTGCTTCTTCCAGCTCAGCTCGCCGGCCGAGCACCCCTACGGCACGCAGAAGCGGGGTTCGCACTACCAGGGCCAGCGCGGCCCGACGGCCTCGCGCAGCTTCGAGAACTTCAACCGGACGCCGCCGGCCTGAGCCCGCGGACCGGGAGGATCAGGCGACGACGGCCGGCGCGATGATGCGGCCAGCGCAGTTCGACAGGTGCGCCACGAAGAGGGAGTCGAGGTCGACCGCGCCATCGGTCCAGACGTTCAGCTCGAGCATCACGAAGCCGTGGATGCTCGCCCACAGGGACAGGGCCGTCTGCCCGGAGTCGTGGGGGAGCAGGACGCCGTCGGCCTGCAGCCGCTCCAGCAGCAAACGGATGGGTTCGACCATCTGCGCGCGCGGCGCGAGGTCGAGCCTCGTCGGGTTGCCGCCGAACATCAACCGGTAGAGGCCCGGGTTCTCCTTGGCCCAAGAGCGATACAGCTGGCCCGAGGCCGCCAGGACGTCGATCGACGGCTGGAGGTCGAGGAGGTCGAACTGGGGCCGGAGGAAGTCCTCGCGGGCGATGCCGGCCACGGACTCGATGAGGGCGTCCTTGTTGCCGAAGATCGAGTAGATCGCGTTCGTCGAGGTGTCGCACTCCATAGCCAGGTCGCGGAGGGACACG
The DNA here is from genome assembly GCA_012838755.1 of Propionibacterium sp. GTDB lineage: Bacteria > Actinomycetota > Actinomycetes > Propionibacteriales > Propionibacteriaceae > Propioniciclava. The sequence goes on from DUOQ01000001.1 coordinate 11,961, forward strand.
TCCTCCGGGTCATGGCTCTGAAGGCGCCTGAAGGCTTCCGCGACCAAGCGGTCGCGGAGGTCCTCCGGGTAGGTCCTCACACGGTTCACCAGCGCAGTATAGGACGTCCGACGGGCTCCCCGGCCAACGCGCCCAGTGCGCGGCGCCCGGCGTCGGCCAGGGCGCGGTGCTGGTCGGGGCGGGAGGTCATCACGAGCGCCAGGTGCAGCGCCCAGGCGCGGGCGCGGAGCCACGTGGCGTCTTCGATCGCGCCGCCCTGGTTGGCGCGTTCGGTGAACGCGCGGCGTCCGGTCTCGTCGAAGGTGAGCCAGGCGGTCGCGAGGTCGCAGGCCGGGTCGCCCGAGGTCAGGTCGCCCCAGTCGATGACGCCCGCGAGGTGCCCGTCGGGGCCGACCACGAGGTTGCCGGGGTGGAGGTCGCCGTGCAGCCACACGTCGACACCGTCGAAGTCGGGGCCGGCCGTCCAGGCCTTCCAGCGGGGCAGGAGCTCGTTGGCCAGCGCGGCGTCCCCGGTGCGGGCGAGCCGGGCGAGGCGTTCCCGCACGCGGGCGTCCGCGTCGGGGGTGGCCAGCGAGCCGCCGCGGAAGGGGTTGACGGGGGCGTGGGTCGGGGCCGGCTGGTGCAGGGACCACAGCAGGTCGGCGAGGTCCTCGGCGAAGGACGCCGACTCCTCGACGGGAAGTTCCAACGCGGTGGCGCCGGGGATGTAGTCCACCACCGCCCACGGGTGGGGGAAGCGTTCGCTGGGCACCCCGACGAACGCCGGCTGGGGCGTGCGCGCGGTCAGGGTCGGGCCGAGGAGTGGCAGCCAGTGCGTCTCGTGGGTGTGGAGGGTCGCGCCCTGCTCGTGCCGGGGCAGGCGCACCGCCAGGAGCTCGCCCAGCCGGTAGGTGTCGTTGTCCCACCCGGTCGCCAACCAGGTGACGGGGAGGTCGGCGAGCGCCGGGGCCTGTTCGGCCAGCAGGGCGCTGACCAGGGCCGGCGACGCGGCAGGGTAGGTGGGAGGAGCGAGGGCCATGGGTCCATTCCACGTGAGCACGCCGGCGAATTCCACTGGGATGGGCGAGTTGCCCCTCATTGCCTCCGGCATGATGGGGCGCATGAGCCTCCTCGACGCCGCCCTGGGTGCGCACCGCGTGGTCATCGAATTCCCCCGCACCGGGGTCGAGGACTGGGTGGCGCTCGCCGAGGTGCTGCTGCAGGAGGGCCTCGGGGCCTGGGCCCTGCCGCCGGACCTGCTCGCCACCGCGCCCGAGGTGGTGGCTCTCTATGGCTTCCGCGCGCGCGTGGGCGCGTGTGGGGTGACGGACGCCGCGGCCGTCCGGGCTGCGGTGGACGCCGGCGTGCACTTCATCCTCGCGCCGACGACCTCCCCCGAGATGGTGGAGGCCGCGGGGGAGGTGCCGTTCGTGGGAGGCGCCCTGACCCCGAACGAGGTGGCCGGGGTCGTGCGCGGCGGGGCCGACACGGTGCTGGTCACCCCGGCCGACGCGTTGGGGACGGCGTACGCCCGCACCCTGCCGCCGATGTTCCCCGGGGTCGCCCTGGTGCCGTCGGGCCGGCTGGAGCGCTACCAGTGCGAGATGTGGCTGGACGCCGGGGCCGCCGGCGTCGTCGTGTCCGATGTGGTGCTGCGCCCCGAGGACGACGCGGGCCTGAACACCGCCGATGAGGTGGGCCGCCGGGCGGCCGGATTTGGGACGCTGGCACGGCGCCTGCAGGGCTGATCCCGTGCCGGGTCACGGCAACTGAGAACAAACTGAGCCACCTGAGTTTGACCCTGAGAAAATCTCAGCTAAATTGGTCCTCGTCCTCAGCAGTCACTGCATCGGAGTCTCATGAGCTACCAGCCCCGCCGCATCGCGGAAGCCGCATCGTTCGAGAACGATGGCGCCGCCGCCTTCGTGGTCGCCCCCCGCCGGGCTGCCCGCAACCGCTCCGAGTTCCTGCGGACCCGCGTGGCACCGACCGCGGTGTCCGTCGCGCTGCTGGCCACGTCCGGCGCCTTCGCGCTGAACCTGCGCGCCGCCGACGAGTCCACCAGCGCCGTGCCCGCCCCCGTCCGCGAGGCCGACATCGTCAGCCGCGACACCGCCCGCGAGCTCGTCTCGACCGAGGACGTGGCGACCGAGGAAGCCGCCGAGGCCCCGGCCGAGGAGGCCGCCGAGGTGGCCACCGAGGGTGACGCCGCCTTCGTGAGCGGCCAGTGGGCCGCCGTGTTCGGCACCCCCGCCGGCACCAAGTTCGCCCAGGCCAACACGGTCGTGCGTGCCCAGGCCTCCACCGAGGCCGAGTCGCTCGGTTCGGTCAAGGAGGGCGACAAGATCTCGGTCACCGACAAGGTCGAGGGCACGTTCCGCCAGGTCGCGTTCAACGGCAAGGTCGGTTACGTGCTCGAGGCCCGCCTCGGCGACAAGGCCCCCGTCAAGGAGGCCCCGAAGCCCGCCCCGGCGAAGGCGACCGCCGCGAAGGCGACCGCCGCGAAGTCCACCACCAAGGCCGCGGCGACCAAGTCCTCGGGTTCGGCCCCCGCCAAGTACGAGGGTTCCAAGACCTACTCCGGCAAGACCGTCCTGGGCCTCAAGCCCAAGGCCATGGTCGTCTACAACGCCGTGACCGCCCGCTGGTCGTTCAAGGCCATCGGTGGCTACCGCGCCACGAACAACCGCTCGAACCACGGCTCCGGCGGCGCGATCGACTTCATGACCTACTCCGACAGCGCCAAGGGTTGGGCCGTCGCGAAGTACGTGGCCGCCAACGCATCGGCCTTCGACGTCGACCACATCATCTTCGAGCAGAAGATCTGGACGCCCTACAAGCCCTACTGGCGCCCCATGGCCGACCGCGGCTCGATCACGGCGAACCACTACGACCACGTGCACGTGTCCGTGAAGCTCTGATCGTTTCCTGATTCCCCGGCGAACCCCCGGTGCCCTTGGCACCGGGGGTTCGTCTTTTCCTGCCGGGGGACGGGCGGAGCAATAGGCTGGCGTCCATGAGTGATGTCACCACGACCGAAGCCTGGGGCAAGCTCGCCCAGATCAAGGAGAACCTCACCCCCGACCTGCGCGGCTGGTTCGACGCCGACCCGCAGCGGGCCACGACGTACACCCGGACGGCGGGGGACCTGCACGTCGACCTGTCCAAGAACCTGCTCACCGACGAGGTGCTGGACGCCCTGGTCGCGCTGGCCGACGAGGTCGACCTCGGCGCCAAGCGGGACGCGATGCTCAGCGGCGAGCACATCAACAACACCGAGGACCGGGCGGTCCTGCACACCGCGCTGCGGCGTCCGAGGGGTGACGACCTGACCGTGGACGGCCAGGACGTGGTCGCCGACGTGCACGAGACCCTCGAGAAGGTCTACGCGTGGGCCGACAAGGTGCGCTCGGGGGAGTGGAAGGGCGTCACCGGCAAGCGCATCGAGACCGTCGTGAACATCGGCATCGGTGGCTCGGACCTCGGGCCTGTCATGGTGTACGAGGCGCTCAAGCCGTACAAGCAGGACGGACTGGAGTGCCGCTTCGTCTCCAACATCGACCCCAGCGACGTGTACGAGAAGACCGTCGACCTCGACCCGACGACGACGCTGTTCATCGTGGCGTCCAAGACCTTCACGACGCTGGAGACCATCACCAACGCCAACATGGCGCGCAGCTGGCTGCTCGAGGGCCTTGAGAAGGCCGGCGCGATCGAGGGGTCGGACGCCGCCCGCACCGACGCCATCGCCAAGCACTTCGTGGCCGTGTCGACGGCCCTGGACAAGGTCGCCGACTTCGGCATCGACCCCGACAACGCCTTCGGCTTCTGGGACTGGGTCGGCGGCCGCTACTCGGTCGACTCCGCGGTCGGCACGGCGGTCGTCGTGGCCATCGGCCGGGAGAACTTCGAGGACTTCCTCGCCGGCTTCAACGCCATCGACACCCACTTCGCCTCGACGCCGTGGCGCGACAACGTGCCCGCACTGATGGGCCTGCTCAACGTCTGGTACGTGAACTTCTTCAAGGCCGGCTCGCACGCGGTGCTGCCCTACGCGCAGTACCTGCACCGCTTCGCGGCGTACCTGCAGCAGCTCACGATGGAGTCCAACGGCAAGGGCGTGAAGGCCGACGGCACCCCGGTGACCACCGAGACCGGTGAGGTCTTCTGGGGCGAGCCGGGCACCAACGGCCAGCACGC
>DUOQ01000103.1 GCA_012838755.1 Propionibacterium sp.
CCGCCTCGTCGGCACCGGCGACCGCGCGGAAGCCCGCGCGCGCGAGGGCGCGCTCGTAGCCGTAGAGCCCCGCGTCGCGCCGGATGACGAAGGCCATGTCAGCAGGCGGAGCCGTCGCCGCCCACGGCCACGACGGGCTCCTCGGGGGCGGGGGCGGACGCCGCGGGCACGGCCGCGAACGCCTCGGGGGTCCCGTAGGTGCGCCACCGGTCGAACGGGAACAGGGTGAACCCCGCGGCGCCGACCACCGAGTCGACGGTGGGGAACCCGCCCGCGTGCTCGACGCCACGGATCGTCTCGTCGAGGTGGCAGCGCGAGTCGGCCGAGGCCGAGCGGTGGTCGCCCAGCACGAAGACGCGCCCCGCGGGCACGACCACGTCGAACGGGAAGGCCGAGGGCTGGTCGGCCGCGCCCTCCGGCGTCCGGTAGAGGTACTCGGACTCGTCGAGGGCGACACCGTTGACGGTCAGCCGGTCGTCGGCGTCACAGCAGACCACGTGGTCACCCTCGACGCCGATCACGCGCTTGACCAGGTGGTTGGCCGACGGGTCGGGCATGAGGCCGATGAAGACGAGGAGGTCCTGCCACGGCTCCTGGCCGAACCGGTCGGGGTTGCCGAGCCACTCGAGGTCGTCCCGGAAGACGACGACGTCGCCGCGCTGGAAGGGCTGCACCTTCTGCACCGCGACGCGATCGCCGACGTTGAGGGTCTCCTCCATCGACCGGGAAGGGATGGAGAACACCTGGAGGAGCAGGAGCCGCAGCAGGGTTGACGCGATGAGGGCTCCGACCACGACGATGGTGACTTCCTTCAGGAAGCTGCCGAGGCCCCCTGGCTGATCGTCCTTGCCCACCGCGGTTCCTCGCGCGCTCAGTTGTCGCGCTTCTCCTTGATCTTGGCCGCCTTGCCACGCAGGCCGCGCAGGTAGTACAGCTTGCCGCGACGCACGTCACCACGACGCTCGACCTCGATGCGGTCGATGATCGGGGAGTGCAGCGGGAAGGTGCGCTCGACACCGGTGCCGAAGGAGACCTTGCGGACCGTGAAGGCCGCACCGATGCCCTGGCCGTTGCGGGCGATCACGACGCCGGCGAACACCTGGATACGGGAGCGGTTGCCCTCGACGACCTTGACGTGGACCTTGACGGAGTCGCCCGCACGGAAGTCGGGGATGTCGTCGCGGAGCTGGGAGGCCGCGACCTCGGCAACAAGCTTGTTCATGGTGTTTCCTCGCCGGTGCCACAGGTCACCTCGTGATGTTCTTGGTGTGGAACGCCCGTGCCGATCCCCCTGTGGCAGGGGCACGAGCGCAACCTACCCAAGTCTGCCACACCGGCCGGTGTGCGGCGAAATCACCGGCCGGTGTGGGCAGGGCTCACAGCGTGGCGAGCTTGAGGTTGTCGAGCTCGACGCCGTAGTGCTGCGCGATGCGGCGCTTGCGCTCGAGGTCCTTGATCACGGCCGGCGCGAAGTCCACGTCGTAGAGGCCCTGGCAGCTGCCCAGGCCCCCCGGGGTGAACACGTTGACCTCCATGAGCTTGTCGCCCACGATGTCGAGCCCGACCAGGAACATGCCGTCGGCGATGAGCTTGGGCCGGATGAGGTCGACCATCTGCAGCATCTCGTCGGTCACGTCGACGGCCTCCGCCTTCCCGCCGACCTTCATGTTGGAGCGCAGGTCGCCGGTGGCGTTGCGGCGGCGGAACGCGGCGAACGCACCGTCGACCTTCAGCGGCTTCCCGTTCATGACGAACATCCGGATGTCGCCCTCCTCGGCCTCGGGGAGGTACTCCTGTGCGACCACGTAGCCGTCGCGGGCGATGGCCTCGATGATCTGGCTGAGGTTCGGCGACTCCTTGCGGTCGACGAGGAAGACCCCGCTGCCGCCCGAGCCCTGCAGGGGCTTGAGCACGGCCTTGCCGCCCAGCTCGTCGATGAAGTCGGAGATGAGCTTCTCGTCGCGGGAGATGAGCGTCCGGGGGCGCACCGTCTCGGGGAAGTGCTGGAAGTACGCCTTCGACAGGGCGTTGGCCAGTGAGGTCGGGTCGTTCACCACCAGGACGCCCGCCTGCGCGAACAACTGGCCGAACGCGATGGCGGCGGTGGCGGCCCACGGCTTCTCGTTGGCGTCCTCGGCCGGGTCGTTGCGCAGCATGACGACGTCGAAGTCGCCGATGTTGATCTGCTTGACGACCTCGGGCTTCTGGACGTCCTCCAGGTAGCGCTCCAGCGAGCGGTACCGCTTGTCGGACGCCGCGGCCGCGGCTCGGGCGCTCATCGAACCGTCGGGCTCGTAGGCGAAGTCGCCCAGGCCCATGAGGGACACCTCGTGCCCGGCCCGGCTCGCGGCCAGCGCGAGCCGCGTGGTGGTGTACTGCGGCTGCTCGGTGGCCACGTCGTTGACGACGAACCCGATCTTCATGCGGCGACTCCAATCAATTCACTGAGGGATTCCAACTGGGACGCCCGGGCGATGCGAGGCATTGCTTCGGGGTCGTCGAGGTAGCGGGGGCGGATGCGGGGTGGGTTCAGGATGCCGCGCTCGTTCAGGTCGGCGATGAGGGGCAGGTCCTGCAGGGAGAACTTGCCGAGGAACAGCAGGTCGAGCCCGCCCCCGTCGCGGACGTGGTGCAGCAGGTCGACCAGGCCGCGCAGGTAGATGGCGTCCTTGGTGAGGCCGCCGGAGCGGTAGGCCCGCATCGTGGTGGTGAAGGCGCTGCCCTGCGGGAAGCCCGTCTCCACCAAGGCCTCGAACGACTCCGAGAAGGACGCCCCGCACACGAGCCGGTGCACGGTGACGACGCGGGCGGCGAGCTGCCGGAGACGGAAGGGGGTGAGCCCCCCACACGCGATCTCGGCCAGGACGGCGAGGCCCTCCTGGGTCTCGTCGTAGCCGGCCAGTCCCCCACCGAGCACGCGGATGGGCTGGGCCGACCCGTTGACCTGGGTGACCAGGTGCGTGCCGACCTCGTGCTGCAGCAGGGCGTTGGTGCGCGCCGACTGGACGGCCGACGTCTCGGCGATCATCAGCGTCGACCCCGAGACCAGGACACCGGCGACGTCGTCGCGCACCTGGGCGTCCATCTCGATGTCGGGGTCCTGCTCTCTGTAGTGCTCGATCTCGGCGCAGGCCAGGGCATGGAACTCCAGCGCCCCCACCTGCTCGCCCCGTCCCGCGCCGAGGGGCACGTGCTCGAGCAGGTGCTCGGCGATGTCGCGCAGCGCGGGGGCGACTCCCCCGTACAACTCCAGCGAGAGCGGGAGGAAGTCGGGGGTGTCCCGCGCGCGCAGCATGTCGAGCTGGAGCGTCATCTCGCGGTGCTTCGCGCGCAGCAGTGCCCCCAGGGTCGGGTCGGTCACCGCGTCCAGGTCGATCAGGTCGAGCATCCCCTGGGCGACGTCGGGGTCGGTCTGCAGCTCGCGGTAGGCGAAGCGCGGCACCCGGTCGCCCTCGGCGTACGCGGTGAGCACCTCGTCGGAGTTGACCGGCGTGACGTCCAGCAGGAACTTGATCGCGCCGGCGACCTGGGCGACGGCGTGGTCGATGACGAGGTCGGTGGTCGCCAGCCCCGTCATGCGGACCCCACCTCACCCAGCGCGCTTTCCACGGCCGGCACCGTGGCGGCCAGTGCGGCGTTGAGTTCGGCCAGGCGCCCCTCGTCCACCTCGGCGGTCCACTCGTCCATGAACGACTTGCGGAACTCCAGCGCCAGGCAGCAGCCCACCCCCGGGTAGCGGGCGTGGATCCACTTGCTGAGGTGACCGCCCCGGAACCGGACGTTCTCGCGCACGTCGAGGTCGCCCCAGCTCACGTCGGCGCCCTCCATGGCCTCGATGAAGGCGTCCACGACGCCCCCGAAGCGCTCGCGGTCGAGCGAGCCGGTGCCGACGTTGACCTCGGGGTTCTCCTCGGGGTCGGACGCCGGTGCGTCGGCCCCGTCGCGCCGGTGGTTGTAGGTGTGGACGTCGTAGACCACGAATGGCCCGGACGCCGCCAGCCCATCGAGGTGCTCGGCCAGCTCGGCGTGGAAGGCGTCGTAGAGCTCCAGCGACCCCTCGACCAGGTCGTCGGGCAGGGCGGTGTCCCGCCACACGTCGAGGTCCCAGCAGTCGGCCGGGGTGCGGTAGACGGCCTCGTCGCGCGGTCGGTTGAGGTCGACCTCGAACCGCGAGCGGTGCACGACCACGTGGTCGGGCAGACCGGAGGCGATCCGCCCGGTGTGGGGATCCTCCTCCCGCAGCCGGTCGTCCTCGTCGAGGACCATGAGCTCGGCGACGGCCGGCCTCAGGTCGTGACCGTGGTGGATGGCGGTCGCACGACGCGGGAGTCCCACGCGCCGTGGTACGTGTACGGGCGGCCCATTCCCCCACCGTAGCCAGCCCAACAACCCGCTGGCTGGGAAAGGGACGATGCAGTGGCTAACGTGTCCGCGTGGACACCCCCGCTGATGCCCCCGCACGCCCGATCGGACGCCGCCGCGAGATCGCCCTGGCCGTCGGCCTCAACCTGCTGTTCGTGGCCGGGGTGGTCTTCGGCGGGTGGCCGGCCGGGAACGTCCTGCTGCTGTTCTGGGTCGAGAACGTCGTGCTCGGGGCGTGGACGCTGGTCCGCATCCTGTCGGCCCAGGTCGAGCCGCACACGCGGCGTCCGTTCTTCTTCGTGGGGCACTACGGGATGTTCTGCCTGGTCCACCTGGTGTTCGTGGCGATCCTGTCGTTCTGGATGGGCGCCGAGCTCACCGTGGCGGCGCTGGTCGTGCCCACCGTGCTGGTGGCGGTGCGGCATGCCGCCGATGTCGTCACGGTGTGGTTCGGGGCGGGGGTCTTCCGCCGCGCCACACCCACGCAGGCGTTCGTGACGCCCTACCCGCGGATGGCGATGCTGCACGTGACGACCATCCTCGCGTGGGGGTTGATGATCGGCCTGATGACCGGCCGGCGGATGGGCCAGGGTCCGACGGGGCTGGCCGGGGTCGTGGCGGCCGCCCAGGACGCCCTGGGCCGCTGGGGCGTCGAGCTCACCCCCGCCGGGCTGGTCGTGCTCCTCCTGGTCGCGGTGAAGCTGTTCGCCGAGGTCTTCCTGGCCGGGCGTCCCATCACCTGGGAGATCGGCTCCCTGAAGGCCACCATGACCTGATCCGGCCCCCGCGACGCCGCAGGCCGGCCCCGCGGGAGCGGGACCGGCCTGGGTGGCGGAGGCGAAGGACTACTTGCCGTCCTTCCGGAACAGCGACTTCATCAGGTCGCGGTTCAGCGCGCTGATGGTGTCGAGCGGGATCGACTTCGGGCACACGGCCGCGCACTCGCCGATGTTCGTGCAGCCACCGAAACCATCGGCGTCGTGCTGCGCGAGCATCGTCTTGACGCGGGTGTACCGCTCGGGCTGGCCCTGCGGGAGCATGGCCAGGTGGGTGATCTTCGCGGCGGTGAAGAGCATGCCCGACCCGTTGGGGCAGGCAGCCACACACGCGCCACAGCCGATGCAGGTCGCCGCGTCGAAGGCACGGTCGGCCTGGATCTTCGGTGCCGGCACCGAGTGGGCCTCGGGAGCCGAACCGGCGTTGATCGAGATGAAGCCGCCGGCCTGGATGATGCGGTCGAACGCGGTGCGGTCGACGACCAGGTCCTTGATGACCGGGAACGCACCGGCACGCCACGGCTCGACGTCGATGGTGGCGCCATCGGCGAACGAACGCATGTGCAGCTGGCACGTGGTCGTCGGGACCGGCGAGGATGCGCGGCCGTGGGCGGCGCCGTTGATGACGACGCCACACATGCCACAGATGCCCTCACGGCAGTCGTGGTCGAACGCGATGGGCTCCTCGCCCTTGACGGTGAGGTCCTCGTTGAGCAGGTCGAGCATCTCCAGGAAGGACATGTCCTCGGACACGTTCTCCACGCGGTAGCTGACCATCTTGCCGGCCGACTGGGCGTTGGCCTGGCGCCAGACGCGCAGGTTGATGATCACTTGTAGCTCCTCTGCTTCAGCTCGATGAACTCGTACTCCAGCGGCTCCTTGTGCAGGATCGGCGCCTTGCCCGCACCGGTGTACTCCCACGCCGACACGTGCAGGAACTCGTCGTCGTGACGCAGCGCCTCCCCGTCCTCGGTCTGGGACTCGGCCCGGAAGTGACCGCCGCAGGACTCGCGGCGCACCAGGGCGTCCACACACATGAGCTCGCCGAGCTCCAGGAAGTCGGCCACGCGTCCGGCGCGCTCGAGGGTCTGGTTGAAGTCCTCGTTGACGCCGGTGACCTTGACGTTGCTCCAGAACTCCTCGCGGAGCTCGCGGATGCGACCGATGGCGAACGTGAGGCCCTCCTCGGTGCGCTCCATGCCGCAGTACTCCCACATGATGTTGCCCAGCTCCTTGTGGAAGCTGTCAACGGTGCGGGTGCCCTGGATGGAGAGCAGGCGGCCGATCCGCTCGTTCACCGCGGCCAGCGCCTCGACGACGGCCGGGTGGTCCTGCTCGACCTTGTCGAAGGGGGCCTTCGACAGGTAGTCGTTGATGGTGTTCGGCAGGACGAAGTAGCCGTCCGCCAGACCCTGCATCAGCGCCGAGGCACCCAGGCGGTTCGCGCCGTGGTCGGAGAAGTTCGCCTCACCGGCCACGTACAGGCCCGTGATCGAGCTCATCAGGTCGTAGTCGACCCAGAGGCCACCCATCGTGTAGTGCACGGCCGGGTAGATGCGCATCGGCGTCTCGTACGGGTTCTCGCCCGTGATCTGGGCGTACATGTCGAAGAGGTTGCCGTACTTGGTCTCGACGGCCTTCTGGCCCATGCGCTCGATCGCCGAGGCGAAGTCGAGGTACACACCACGACGGACCTGGCGCTTCTCGCCGGTGACGTGGTCGACCTCCTCCACGGCCGGGCCGACACCGCGGCCCTCGTCGCACATGTTCTTGGCCTGGCGGGACGCGATGTCGCGCGGGACGAGGTTGCCGAACGCGGGGTAGATGCGCTCGAGGTAGTAGTCGCGGTCCTCCTCGGGGATCTGCCGCGGGTCCTTCGCGCAGTCCTCGGCCCGCTTCGGGACCCAGATTCGACCGTCGTTGCGGAGGGACTCCGACATCAGGGTCAGCTTGGACTGGGTGTCGCCGTGCACCGGGATGCAGGTCGGGTGGATCTGCGTGTAGCACGGGTTGGCCATGTAGGCACCCTTGCGGTGGGCACGCCACGACGCGGTGATGTTGCAGCCCATCGCGTTGGTGGACAGGAAGAACACGTTGCCGTAGCCACCGGTGGCGAGCACGACCGCGTCGGCGGTGTGGGCCTCGATGGCGCCGGTCACCATGTTGCGGGTGACGATGCCGCGCGCGCGACCGTCGACGAGGATGAGCTCGAGCATCTCGTGGCGGGCGTGCATCTTCACGGTGCCCGCCGCGACCTGGCGCTCCAGGCTCTGGTAGGCGCCGATCAGCAGCTGCTGACCCGTCTGGCCACGGGCGTAGAAGGTGCGCTGCACCTGGACGCCACCGAACGAACGGTTGTCGAGCAGGCCGCCGTACTCACGGGCGAACGGGACGCCCTGCGCGACGCACTGGTCGATGATGTTCGCGCTGACCTCGGCGAGGCGGTAGACGTTCGTCTCGCGGGCGCGGTAGTCGCCACCCTTGACGGTGTCGTAGAAGAGCCGCATCGTCGAGTCGTTGTCGTTGCGATAGTTCTTCGCGGCGTTGATGCCACCCTGCGCGGCGATGGAGTGCGCGCGGCGGGGGCTGTCCTGGTAGCAGAAGTTGAGGACGTTGTAGCCCGCTTCACCGAGCGTCGCGGCGGCGGCGCCACCGGCGAGGCCCGTGCCGACCACGATGATTGACAGCTTGCGGCGGTTGGCCGGGTTGACCAGGGCCGCCTGGAACTTGCGGGTCGCCCACTTCTTCTCGATCGCGCCGGCAGGGGCCTTGGTGTCGCGGATGTCCGCGCCCCGCTGGAAGAAATCAGTCACAGTCATTACTTCACCCATCCAAACTGAACGGCCAACGGCATGATCATGAAGCCGACGAACAGGACGATCGCGATCACCCAGGCGAGGCCGTTGAGGAACGCGCGGGCCTTCGGCGAGGTGTTCGCGCCGAGCGTCGTCAGGGCGCTCCAGACACCGTGGCGCACGTGCAGGCACACGATCGCGACCCACACCGCGTAGGCCAGCGTGACCCACCACTGCGAGAAGCTCGCGATGACCATGTCATAGGGGGTCGCCCCGGCCTGGAAGCCCGTGGTCACGACCTGCGCGGTGAACTGCAGCAGGTGGAAGACCAGGAAGCCGGCCAGGATGACGCCGCCCCAGCGCATGGTGCGGGCCGCGTAGGTCTGGGAGAGCCGCTTGGTGACCGCGTACTTGGAGCTGCGGGCCGCGTGCGCACGCCCGGTCAGCACCGCTGCCGACCAGATGTGGGCCACGATCGCCACGAGCAGGAACACCCGGAAGACCCAGATGAACACGCCCGACGGGACCAGCGGGTAGAGGATGTCCCCCTTGAGCCACTCTGCGTAGTGGTTGAAGGAGTCAGCACCGAGGAACACCTTCAGGTTGCCGTACATGTGCATGAGCAGGAAGCCGACCATGATGAGACCGGTGATGGCCATCACGACCTTCATGGTCACCGTTGACCGGACTGCTCGCTGGTGAGGAGTCAGTGTTGTTGTCGCCACGGCCACAACTTAGCCAAGTTCGGTCCGGAATGCCCCATCGGTGTGAGCGTTTCGAGGATACCCACGCTGCACCTGGCGAAATTGCCTCCCACAGCGGGCATTAACGCATTGTTGAGCTTGCGTAATTGGCCCTTTTTCCTTCATTCCGGCAGGAGGTCGGGTCGCCGCTCGGCCGTGCGCTCCCACGACCGCTGGCGCCGCCACCGGGCCACCTTGCCGTGGTGCCCCGACAACAGGACGTCGGGCACGTCCAGCCCCCGCCACGACGGCGGCTTGGTGTAGACGGGGTACTCCAGCAGGCCCCCGCCCTTGACCGAGTGGGACTCCTCGACCAGGGAGTGCGGGTTGCCGACCACGCCGGGCACCAGGCGGACGATCGCCTCGACCATCGCGAGCACGGCGACCTCGCCCCCGTTGAGGACGTAGTCGCCCAGGCTCACTTCGCGCACCGGCATCCGGGACGCCGCGTGCTCGACCACCCGCGCATCGATGCCCTCGTAGCGGCCGCACGCGAACACCAGGTGCGGGTGGGTCGCCAACTCGTGGGCCATCGCCTGGGTGAACCGCTCCCCCGACGGCGTCGGCACGAGCAGGGTGGGCACCGACCAGGCGCGCTCGAGCACGTGGTCGAGGGCCTCGCCCCAGGGCTCGGGCTTCATCACCATGCCGGCGCCGCCGCCGTAGGGCGTGTCGTCGACGGTGTGGTGGCGGTCGTAGGTCCACCGGCGCAGGTCGTGGACCTCCCAGTCCACCAGCCCGGCACGCCGAGCCTTGCCCACCAGCGACAGGTCCAGCGGCGCGAAGTAGTCGGGGAAGATCGAGATGATGTCGAAGTACATCAGGCGTCCTCGTCGGCCAGCAGCCCGCCGACGTCGGCGACCTGCACGTGGCCCGCGTCCAGGTCCACCACCGGCACGATCTCGGCGACGAACGGCACGAGGCGGTCCCCGGCCGGCGTCCGCACGACGAGCACGTCGTGGGCGGGCAGGTGCAGCACCTCCCCGATGGTGCCGGCCTCGACGCCCGAGGCGTCCAGCACCCTCAGGCCGACCAACTGGCGGTCCCAGTACTCCCCCTCGTCAGCGGGGGCCTCGTCGGCGGGGACGTCGACCCACAGCTCCTGGCCGCGCAGGGACTCGGCGGCCGTGCGGTCGGCCACGTCCTCGAAGCGGAGCAGCAGCGTGCCCGAGTGCCAGCGCAGGGACGCCAGCGTGCGCGGCTTGCCGCCCACACGCAGGGCGGCGCCGGCGACGAACCGGCGTTCCGGCTCGTCGGTGCGCACGTGGACGGTCACCTCGCCGCGCAGGCCGTGCGCGCGTCCGATGGTGCCGACCAGGACGTCGACCGTCTGGCCCATGGGCTCCTCCGCAGGGTTGGTGGGGTGAGACAAAGGTCCCCGGCCCGTACGGGACGGGCCGGGGACCGGGTGTGTTCAGCGGCGGCGGGGGCGGCGGTCCACGTCGACGAAGTCGACCCGGATCTGCTCGCGACCGGCCAGCGCGGTGATGACCGTGCGCAGGGCGCCCGCAGTGCGGCCCTGGCGTCCGATCACCTTGCCGATGTCCTCGGGGTTCACGCGGACCTCCAGCGTCCGGACGCGGCGACGGTCCAGGTCGGACACGACGACGTCGTCAGGGTTGGAGACCAGCCCGCGCACCAGGTGCTCCAGTGCGTCCGCGAGCACGATCACGCCTCGTCGGACGCGGCGTCCTCGGCCTCAGCGGGGGCCTCGGCCGGGGCGTCCGCCTCAGCCTCGACGGGGGTGTCCTCGGCAGCCTCGGCCTTCTTCTTCTTGCTGGAGGAGTAGGCGCCGGAGGCCGGCTCGTCGTCGGACTCGGCCAGGGCCTTGTTGAAGGCGGCGAGCTTGTCGGCCTTCTCGGCCTGCGGCTTGATGCCGGAGGGCTCGTCGGTGCCCTTGAACTTCTGCCAGTCACCCGACAGCTTGAGGATCTTCTCGACGGTCTCGGACGCCTGGGCGCCGACACCGAGCCAGTACTGCGCGCGCTCGGAGTTCACCTGGACGACCGAGGGCTCGTTCTTCGGCTGGTAGATGCCGATCTCCTCGATCGCACGGCCATCGCGCTTGGCGCGGGAGTCCATGACGACGATGCGGTACTGCGCGTTGCGGATCTTGCCCATCCGCTTCAGACGAATCTTGACAGCCACGTGTGTGGTTCTCCTGTTGGAACATGCCCCTGCAACGCGCAGGGACGGGATCGGGTGAGCGGGACGTCGGGCGTGGGACAACCGTCGGACCAACTCGGGTGGACCGCATCCGAAGGCGTGAGAGGGCACCCGCGGACACAGCGCATCGTTCATTGTGCCAGACGGACCCGCATCCGCCCAACCGTCAGGAGCGCACGACCCTCCCCCGCAGGATGACCAGCTTCGGGTTCCGCACGACGGACAGGTCGGCGCGTGGGTCGGTGTCGTAGACCACCAGGTCCGCGGAGGCCCCCTCGGCCAGGCCGTCGGCCCCCAGCCAGTCCCGGGCCCGCCACGACGCCGCGCCGAGGGCGAACTCGGCGCCGCCGACGCGCGCGAGCAGCTCGACCTCGTCGGCGATCAGCCCGTGCGGCATCACCGTCCCGGCGTCCGTGCCGGCGAAGACCGGGACGCCGGCGTCCACCGCCTTGCCGATCGTGTCGAAGCGGCGGGCGTGCAGGGCGCGCATGTGGTCGGCGTACAGCGGGAACTTGGACTCCCCCGCCGCCGCGATCTCGGGGAACGTCTCGATGTTGATCAGGGTCGGCACCAGCGCGACGCCGCGCTCGGCCATGGTGGCGATGGTCGCGTCGTCCAGCCCGGTGCCGTGCTCGATGCCGTCGATGCCGGCGTCCACGAGCTCGGTGACGGACTGCTCGTCGAAGCAGTGGGCCGTGACGCGGGCGCCCTCCTCGTGGGCGGCCTCGATCGCGGCCCGGGCGGCGTCGGCCGGCCACAGGGGCCGCAGGTCGCCGGCGTCGCGGTCGATCCAGTCGCCGACGAGCTTGACCCAGCCGTCGCCCGCGCGCGCCTGGGTGCGCACCTCCTCGACCAGCTCGTCGGGCTCGACCTCCTCGGCCAGGTTGCGGATGTAGCGGCGCGGCCGCGCGATGTGCCGCCCGGCCCGGATGATGCGGGGCAGGTCCTCGCGGTCGTCCACCCACCGGGTGTCGGTCGGCACGCCCGTGTCGCGCACCAGCAGCGTGCCCGCGTCTCGGGCGGTCAGGGCCTGGCGCTCGACGTCCTCGGCGTCGGTGGGGCCTTGAGGGCCCATCCCGATGTGGCAATGGGCGTCCACGAGGCCGGGCAGGATCCAGCAGTCGGTGGCCACCGTGAGCGCGTCCTCCACGGGCTCGAACGTCACGACCCCGTCCACCAGCCACAGGTCGCGCACCTCACCGTCGGGCAGCACGGTGCCGCGCAGGTGCAACCGCGAGGCCGGCCCGTCGGGCACCGGCGCGTACACGTGCGTGTGCGTGGTCCCGTCGTGGGTGTGGGTGTGGGCGGTCAGGGGCTGGCCGAGGGCATCCAAGGGGACGTCGTCATGGGTGTGTGCCATGGATTCACTCTGGACGTAGCGCCAGTTGGACCACAACCCCCGCCGCGTCCTCGGTTGTCCGAGTCCCTCACAACGGGTGATGACGAGGCGTCGATGGCCACCACCCCGCTGCTGTGGTCCGGTTGGCGCTACGTCAGCCGAACGGGCCCTTGTTGCCCTGGTTGAACATCTTCTGCAGCTCGGGCGGCAGCTGGAAGTCCGCCATCGCCTGCTGCACCTCGGCCTCGGTCTGCGGCGCGGCCTGCTGGGGCGCGGACGCGGCCGGGTTGCCGGAACGGCGGGCCGGGTTGCCCGACACGCCCTTCTTCGACTTGGCCTTCTTGGCCTGCTGCTTGGGCGGGCGCCCGGGCAGGCCGGGCATGCCGCCCATCCCACCCATGCCGGGGGGCATGCCGGGCATGCCGCCGCCCTTGCCCATCTGGCGCATCATCTTGCGGGTCTCCATGAACCGGTTGACCAGCCCGTTGACGTCCTGGACCGTCGTGCCCGACCCGTTGGCGATGCGCGACCGCCGCGACCCGTTGAGGATCTCGGGCTTGACGCGCTCGGCCGGCGTCATCGAGTAGATGATCGCCTCGATGCGGTCGATCTCGCGCTCGTCGATGGCGCCCAGCGCGTCCTTGTACTGGCCCATCCCGGGCATCATGCCCAGGATCTTGCTCATCGGGCCCATCTTGCGCACGGCCTGCATCTGCTGCAGGAAGTCGTCGAGGCCGAAGTCGCCGGTCCCCATGATCTTCTCGGCGGCCTTGCGCGACTGCTCGGCGTCGAACGTCTTCTCGGCCTGCTCGATCAGGGTGAGCAGGTCACCCATGTCGAGGATGCGGCTGGCCATCCGGTCGGGGTGGAAGAGGTCGAAGTCCTTCAGCGCCTCACCGTTGGAGGCGAACATGATCGGCTTGCCGGTGACCTTGGCGATCGACAACGCGGCACCACCGCGGGCGTCACCGTCGAGCTTGGTCAACACGACCCCGTCGAAGCCGACGCCCTCGCCGAACGCGTTGGCGGTGTTGACCGCGTCCTGGCCGATCATCGCGTCGACGACGAACAGGATCTCGTCGGGGCTGACCGCGTCACGGATGTCGGCGGCCTGCTGCATCAGCTCGGCGTCCACGCCCAGGCGTCCGGCGGTGTCGACGATCACCGTGTCGTAGTACTTGCGCTTGGCCTCCTCGATGGACGCCCGCGCCACCTGCACCGGGTCGCCGACCCCGTTGCCGGGCTCGGGCGCGAAGACCGGGACGCCGGCGCGGCCACCCACGACCTGCAGCTGGTTGACGGCGTTGGGGCGCTGGAGGTCGGCGGCGACCAGCATGGGCGTGTGGCCCTGCTCGCGCAGCCAGAGGCCGAGCTTGCCGGCCAGGGTCGTCTTGCCGGAGCCCTGCAGGCCCGCGAGCATGATCACGGTCGGCGGGGTCTTCGCGAGGCGCAGCTGACGGGCCTGCCCGCCGAGGATCTCGACGAGCTCATCCTGCACGATCTTGATGACCTGCTGGGTCGGGTTGAGCGCCTGGCTCAGCTCCGCCCCCTGGGCGCGCTCCTTGACCGCGGCCACGAATTCCTTGACCACGCCGAGGTTGACGTCGGCCTCGAGCAGGGCGAGACGGATCTCGCGCGCGGTCGCGTCGATGTCGGCGTCGGTGAGCCGCCCCTTGCCCCGCAGGTTGCGGAACGTTGCTTGCAGGCGGTCTTGCAGGGTGTCGAACATGCGTACCTTCTCGTCAGGCCGGATCGGTGCCGCCCCAGCCTACCCCGCCCGCACCCGGACGCCGTGCGCGTGGGATCCTTGGCCCATGGCCCGGGCGCTGCTCCCCCACGACACGTGCGTCGCCGACCTCGTCGGCCGCTCGGTCGTGGCCCGGGGCACCGATGCGCTCGGCGACGACGTCCTGCTGGCCGCCCGGTTCGACGCCGCCCGCATGGGCGTGGCCATCCGGTGGTCGACCCCGTCAGGACGCCCCGACCCCTGGCTCGCCGCCACCCGGCGCGCGCTGGGCGATGCCCGGCCGGACACGGCCCCGTCCGAGGAGGACGTCCACCGCGTCCCACTCGACGCGGCCCTCGCGGCTGCGCTGCTGGCGGTGGCCGACGTCCGGGTCG
>DUOQ01000104.1 GCA_012838755.1 Propionibacterium sp.
AGGCGTCCGGGCCGACCGCGCTGGACGCCGGCTGGCTCGCCGTGGCCGACCTGGCCGACGCCGGGCTCGAGCCGCTCTACCTGCGCCGCCCCGACGCGGAGGTGCCGACGAAGGCGAAGTCCACGCTGCCGGCACCGCGCCTGGGCCTGAGGCGGACCCGATGATCGTCACCACCGCCACCCACGCCGACCTGCCCGGCATCATGGCCCTCGAGGACGCCTTCACCCTGTCGCGGTGGAGCGAGCAGTCCTGGGCCGACGAGATCGACGCCGACTGCCGCCTCACCCTGGTCGAGAAGGACGCCGCGGGCGCGGTCCGCGGGGTGGCCACCTTCAGCGCGGTCGAGGACGTCGCCGACCTGAACCGGGTCGTCGTCGACGCCGGCGCGCGCCGATCCGGGATCGGCCGCCGCCTCGTGCTGGCCGGCCTGGAGTGGGCCGAGGCCCTGGGCGCCCAGCAGATGATGCTGGAGGTGGAAGCCGGCAACGCCGGCGCGATCGCCCTCTACGAACAGGTCGGCTTCGTGGCGCTCGCGCGCCGCGCGAACTACTACGGCGCCGGGGCCGACGCCCTCGTCATGGCGCTGCCCCTGGGGAGGGAATCATGAGCGAACCCCTGGTCATCGGCATCGAGTCCAGCTGCGACGAGACCGGCGTGGCGGTCGTGCGCGGGCACGAGCTGCTCGCCAACGAGGTCGCCAGCTCGGTGGAGCAGCACGTCCGCTTCGGCGGGGTCGTCCCCGAGGTCGCCTCGCGCGCCCACCTGCAGGCCATGGTGCCCACGCTGCGCCGCGCGCTGGAGGCCGCCGAGGTCGACGCGGCCGAGGTCGACGGGATCTGCGTCACGGCGGGCCCCGGCCTGATGGGCGCCCTCGTGGTCGGCCTCAGCGCGGCCAAGGCGCTGGCCGTGGCCCTCGACAAGCCGCTGTACGGCCTCAACCACCTCATCGGGCACGTCGCGGTGGACCTGCTCGACCACGGCCCGCTGCCCGAGCGCTTCGGCGCCCTGCTGGTGTCGGGCGGGCACACGAGCCTGCTCGTCATCGACGACATCACGTCGCAGATCACCGAGGTCGGCTCCACCATCGACGACGCCGCCGGCGAGGCCTACGACAAGGTCGCCCGCCTGCTCGGCCTGGGCTACCCGGGCGGGCCGGTCATCGACCGGCTGGCCGCCGAGGGCGACCCGCGGGCGATCCGGTTCCCGCGCGGGCTGACCGCCCGGCACGACCTCGAGCAGCACCGCTTCGACTTCTCCTTCTCGGGGCTCAAGACCGCCGTCTCGCGGTGGGTGGAGACCGAGCGGCGCGCGGGGCGTCCGTTCGCGGAGGCCGACGTGGCTGCGTCCTTCCAGGAGGCCGTCGCCGACGTGCTGACCGCCAAGGCCATGGACATGTGCGAGCACTTCGACCTCGACACCATCGTGCTCGGCGGGGGCGTGGCCGCGAACTCGCGGTTGCGCGGGCTGCTCGCCGAGCGTGCCGAGTCGCGCGGGGTGACCGTGCGGCGTCCGCGGCCGGGGCTGTGCACCGACAACGGCGCGATGATGGCGGCACTCGGCGCCGAGGTCGTCCGGCGGGGACACCGGCCGAGCTCGCTCGACATCGGGGCCAACTCGGGGCTGCCGATCTCGACGGTCCTGGTCTGAGGGGCGATGTCGCAGGCCACCCGCTCCTACCTGCTGTTGCTGCTGTGCTCGATCATCTGGGGGTTCGCTTTCGTCGCCCAGCGTGAGGGCGCCCAGCACCTCGGGGCGTTCTCGTTCAACGCCGCGCGCGGTGTGCTCG
This sequence comes from Propionibacterium sp., assembly GCA_012838755.1. Lineage (GTDB taxonomy): Bacteria > Actinomycetota > Actinomycetes > Propionibacteriales > Propionibacteriaceae > Propioniciclava. The sequence goes on from DUOQ01000104.1 coordinate 1,787, forward strand.
GCGTGGCGGCGCTGATGCCGCTGATCTGGTTCCTCGACCGGCGGGCGGGCCTGGACGGGCGAGCGGGACGCGCCGCGTGGCGGGGGGCCCTGGGTCCGGGCGTGTTCATCGGCCTGATGTTCTTCGGCGGCCAGACGATGCAGCAACTCGGCATCGAACAGACCACCGCCGGCAACGCGGCCTTCGTCACCGGGCTCTACATGGTGCTCGTGCCCGTCGCCGGACGCCTCCTCGGCCTGCCCACCTCGCTGATGAACTGGCTGGGCATCGGCCTCGCCGTGCCGGGGCTGTTCCTCCTGACCTGGACCGACGCCGGCATCGGCGCCGGCGACCTCATCGTGCTGGTCGGCACCCTGTTCTGGACGTTCCACATCCTCGGCGTGGGCCGCTTCGCCCGCCGGGTCGACCCGATCCGGCTGTCGGTGGTGCAGTTCGTCGTGATGACCGTGCTGTCCACCGGGACGGCCCTGGCCGTCGAGCCCGAGCCCTTCGGCGGCGTCATCGCGGCCGGGGGAGCACTGCTGTACGCCGGCATCCTGTCCACCGGCGTGGGCTTCACGCTGCAGATCGTCGGCCAGCGTCACGCGCGCGCCTCGATCGCCGCGATGATCCTGTCGCTGGAGGCCCTCTGGGGCGCCGTCGGCGGAGCGTTGCTGCTCGGCGAGCGGCTCACCCTCGCCGGCCTCGTCGGCGCCGCGCTGATGATGGCCGGCATCCTGCTGGCCCAGGTACCCACCCGCGCCGACCGGCGGCGCGAGGCGGCGCTCGCGGAAGCCGAGGCCGAAGCCGGTTGACCAGCGGGTCCGGCGAGTAAGCTCCCGCACCATGAGCCACCGGGACACCGCGCTGCAAGCACTCCTGGACAAGGGCGTGCGCATTCCCCACCCCGCCTCGGTCGACATCGCCGACCACGTCGACCCGGCCCGCATCTCGGGTGAGGGGGTCACCCTCCACCCCGGCACGCGGCTGCGCGGGGCGTCCACCGTCGTCTCGGCCGGGTGCACGCTCGGCGCCGAGACCCCCGTCACCGTCGAGGACTCCCAGCTCGGGCCGAACGTCGACCTCAAGGGCGGCTACGTCTCGAGGGCCGTGTTCCTGGAGGGTGCCAACATGGGCTCGGGCGCGCACGTGCGGGAGGGCTCGATCCTCGAGGAGGAGGCGGGCGGCGCCCACACGGTCGGGCTGAAGCAGACGATCTTGTTCCCGTTCGTCACGCTGGGCAGCCTGATCAACTTCTGCGACTGCCTCATGTCGGGCGGCACGTCGCGCTCCGACCACTCGGAGGTGGGCTCGTCCTACATCCACTTCAACTTCACCCCGGACGGGAACAAGACCACCGCGTCCCTGTTCGGCGACGTGCCGCGCGGGGTCATGCTCGACCAGCCGCCCATCTTCCTCGGCGGGCAGGGCGGGGCCGTCGGGCCCGTGTACACCGGCTTCGGCACCGTCGTCGGCGCGGGCTCGATCCTGCGCTCCGACGTGATGGACGACGGCATGCTCGTCACCGTCGACGACCCGCCCGGCAAGGTGCGCCCCGCGGCGAAGCACTCCTACCGCCGACTCGGCCGGATCATCGCGCGCAACCTCACCTACGTGGGGTCGCTGGACGCCCTCGAGGCCTGGTACCGCGGCGTCCGGCAGCCCTTCTTCGCGGCACAGGAGCTGGGCGGGCTCGTGTACGAGGGCGCCCTCGCCGCGCTGGCGTCCGCACGCGCCGAGCGGCTCAAGCGCGTCAAGGCGCTGGTGGCCCACCTCGAGGACGGCGACGACGGCCGGGGCCAGCTCCGCGAGCGCATCGACGACGTGCTGGCCCTGTTCGGGACGCCCGAGGTGGCGGTCCCCGACGCGCTGGCCGGCGGGCTGGGGCCGTCCGAGGGCGGCTACCTGGCCGCGATCCGGGGGCTGTCGGGCGAGGCCCGCAGCGCCGGGACGGCGTGGCTGCAGGGCATCGTCGACGACCGGCTCGATCGCGCGGCCGGGCTGGTGCCCGCGCTCGAGCTCGGCCGGTGATGGGCGACCACGACCCGCAGCGCTCCGCCTCTGATGCATTCCTGCATCAGAGTGGGAGCGAGGCCGAACGCATCCTGCGCGAACGCGGACCGCTGACCGGCGCCGAGCTGCACGCCGCGGTCGGCGGCGAGGTGTTCGGGCTGTGGAAGACCTGCCGCAACGGGGACGCGTTCCACCTGCGCAGGATCGGGCGCCGCTACCTGCGCTTGGACCGCGCCGTCGAGGGCTTCGCCCGGCTGTCGCCCTCGATCCTGCGCGAGTTCCTCACCTACACCGTCGTCGGGCTGCCCGACCAGGACGCCGAGCTCGACCAGGCGGTCCGGGCGCTGGAACGGCGCACGCAGCGGATCTCGCGGGCCAAGCGCCGCACCGCTGAGCGGTTCACCGCCGAGGTGCTGTCGATCGCGGGCGTCCCCTCCGACAGCGAGCACGTGTGCGTGCTGATCGCCGGCGACGTGGTGTACGGCATGTCGCACGACGTGGCCCGCCGTGAGTCGAGCACCGGGGGGCAGGTCGACGGCTCCGACCTCGACCTCGTCGTGCTGGCCGCCGACGACGCGCCCGACGAGGTCGTCGAGGCCCTCGCCACGGCCATCCACCAGCGCAAGTGGCTCTACCTGCGCAACCCGATGCTGCGCGAGGAGGTCGACTACATCGTCAAGCGGTTCTCCCGGCTGGCCGAGCAGGCGTCCTTCGACACCTTCCCGCACCAGGTGGCCTGCAAGGTCTTCGACGAGGCGGAGTTCCTCGCCGGGAACCCCGCCCTGCACGAGGCCGGCCGCCGCCTGCTGGCCGAGCGGGGCGTCCTCGACGCGCTGCGAGCGATGGAGGAGCGGGCCGCCGAACGGCGGGCCTGGCGCGAGGAGTTCCTGCGCGGGATCGAGGGTGAGATGCTCCCACCCGAGACCAAGCAGCAGTTCTACACCGACGACGAGGACGCCGAGTTCGAGCACCGCCACTGAACGACCGCCCACCGGGATCTACTACAGGCCGTCGGATTCGCGCCTACCATGGGCCCGGACAAGGAGCGCGCCCCATGAGTGAGAACCCGAAGTACCCCGGCACCCCCACCGTCGTCCACGGCAACGGCGCGGTGGCGCACGTCATGCAACACGTCTGCGGCGGGGTGATCGGCTACCCGATCACCCCGTCGACCGAGATTGCCGAGCTGTTCGAGGCCGCCCGGGCCTCCGGGGCGGTCAACGTGTTCGGCCGGCGTCCGTTCTTCTTCGAGCCCGAGGGCGAGCACTCGGCGCAGTCCGGCGCGCTGGGGGCGGCGCTGACCGGGGGGCAGTTCATCTCCAACGCCTCCTCGTCGCAGGGGATCCTGTACGCGATGGAGAGCCACTTCGTCACCGTCGGCAAGAAGGTCGGCGGGTTCGTGCTGCAAGTGGCCGCGCGCGTGGTCAGCAAGCACTCGCTCAACGTCATGGCCGGCCACGACGACGTCTACGCGCTGCTGCCCTCGGGGTACACCGTGCTGTTCGGCGCCAACCCGCAGGAGGCAGCCGACCTCGCCGCGATCAGCTACCGCACCGCGGCGCTCAGCCTGATCCCGGTCGCCAACGCCATGGACGGCTTCTCGACCTCGCACATGATGTCGGAGGCCCGCCTGCCCGAGCCCGAACTGCTGCGCGAGTACCTCGGCGACCCGGCCGGCCGCATCCCCTGCCCGACCGTCGCCCAGGAGGTCGTGTTCGGCGCCAAGGGCCGGGTCCACCAGCTCACCCGCTGGCTGGGCGCCCACGCCGACGCCTTCGACCCCGGACGCCTCGCCGCGCTGCGCGACCACCTCGCGGTCGGCGCCGACGCGGTCGAGGCCGACGACGCGGGCCAGGGCGTGGCAGACACGCTGCGCTGGGTGCCCGAGGCCCTGCAGGCCGCCTGGCGCCGCCAGTGGGTCAACGCGTTCGCGCGGGGCACCCGCCAGCTGGTGCCGGCGTTCGTGGACCCGCACAACCCCGGCCTCACCGGTCCGGTGCAGAACCAGCCCGACTTCCAGGCCGGGGCCGTCGACCACCGCACGCACTTCGCCGCCGACGTGCCTGCGCTGGTCCGCCGCGCCATGGACGAGTACGGCGCACTCACCGGGCGCCGCTACGCCCCGGTGATGACCCACGACACCGAGGACGCCGACGTCGTCATGGTCGCGCTCGGCTCGGTCGCCGACGACGTCCGGGCGGTGCTGCCCGTGCTGCGCGCCCAGGGCATCCGGGCCGGCCTGGTCTCGGTGACGTGCCTCCAGCCCTTCCCCGACGCCGAGCTCGTCGCCGCGCTGGCCGGCAAGAAGGCCGTGCTCGTGCTCGAGCGCTCCGACCAGATGGCGCTCACCCAGTTCGTCACGGCGTCCCTGCTCAAGGGCCTCGACAACGCGCGCACCGAGCGGCACCCCGGCGTCCCGGCGCTGGCCGCGCTGCCCGAGGTGTCGAGCGCGATCTTCGGCCTCGGCGGCCACGACCTCCAGCCGCGCCACCTCGTCGCCGCGTTCAAGGCGCTCGACGCCGGGGGCGTCCCGCCACTGATCTACCTCGGCTCGCAGTTCTTCGCCCACGACCCCGACCCCGAGCTGGCCGCCCTGCAGGACCGCCTGCGCGCGGCCTACCCGGCCACGGCGTCCATGGCGCTGGACACCGAGCCCAACCCGCGCCTGCTGCCCGAGGACGCCCTGCGGCTGCGGTTCCACTCCGTCGGCGGCTACGGGACCATCGCCACCGGCAAGCTGCTGACCGACATCCTCGCCGGGGTGCTGGGGATGCAGAGCAAGTCGGCCCCCAAGTACGGCTCCGAGAAGTCGGGGGCGGCGACGAACTACTACATCACCTTGAGCCCCGAGCCCGTGCTGGTCACCAACGCCGAGCTCGAGGAGGTCGAGGTGGTGATCAGCCCCGACCACAAGGTGTTCAGTCACACCGACCCCCTGAAGGGGCTCGTCGAGGGCGGCACGTTCATCCTGCAGTCCAGCCACACGCCCGAGCAGGCGTGGCGCGACCTGCCCACGGCCGCACGGCGCACGATCCGCGAGCGGCGGATATGGTTCCTCATCATCGACGCGTTCGCCGTGGCCAAGCGGCACGCGCCCGACCCGAACCTGCAGACCCGCATGATGGGCATCGCCTTCATCGGGGCCGTCGCCGCCCACGTCGACCGCGTGGCGCGGGGCGACCGTGACGCCCTCATGGCCAAGGTGCGCGAACAGATCCGGGCGAAGTTCGGCCGCAAGGGCGCCGCGGTCGTCGACGCCAACATGGCCGTCGTCCACGACGGGGCGGCCGCCGCCCAGCTCGTCGACCACGACAGCCCCGAGCTCAGCGCGATCAGCGACCTGGCCGCGCCCCTGCCGCTGCGCACGGTGGCGCTCAGCGCCCAGATGGCCGACTGCGGCAGCACCTGCGCCAGCGCCGGCGGACTGTTCGACGACAGCTACTACGACCTCATGACCGGAAAACCGTTCCGCGAGGGCACGATCGGCGAGGCGCCCGTCCTGCCCGGCACCGGCCTGTTCGTGCCGCCCGGTACCGCCGCCGGCAAGGACAAGGGCCTGTTCCGTCGCCAGGTGCCCGACTTCCAGCCCGAGCTGTGCACCGGCTGCATGGAGTGCGCGCTGGTCTGCCCCGACGCGGCCATCCCCAACCAGGCCTTCGAGCTGGACGCCCTCCTCGCCACCGCCGTGCGCGGCACCGGCCTGCCCGGCGCCGAGCGGCAGCGCGTGCTGGACGCCGTGCCGGCCCTCGCCGCGGGTGTCCGCGAGCAGTACCTGGGCCACAAGAAGGACGCCCCCGCCTTCGCCGACCTCGTGGCCACCGTGGGTGAGGGGCTGGGGGACGACCTGGCCGCACCGCTGGCGTCCGTGGTCGACCGGCTGCGCACCTACCCGGTCGCGCGCACCCGCGCCTTCTTCGACGCCCTCGAGAAGCGCACCCCCGGCGCGGGAGGGCTGTTCGCCGCCACCATCGACCCCTGGAAGTGCACCGGCTGCCTCGAGTGCGTCGAGATCTGCGGCCCCGACGCCCTGGTCGCCCGCGAGCAGGACCCCGCGATGATGGGCGTCCTGGAGGACCGCTTCGAGTTCCTCACCCAAGCGCCGAACACCCCCGCGCGGTTCCACGAGGCCGCCCTGGGCCAGGGCGGCGACATCAAGCGGATGCTGCTCGACCGCGAGAACTACTACGCCTCCACCGGCGGGCACGGCGCCTGCCGGGGCTGTGGCGAGGTCACCTCGATCCGGCTCGTCGTCGCCGCCAGCCACGCGCTGGGCACCCGCCGGTACGCCGCGCAGCAGCAGGCGATCTCCGACACGCTCGACCGGCTGGCCGCCAAGCAGGCGTCCCTGCCGGCGGGGGACGACGAGCGCCGCGCGCGCATCGCCTCGACCCTCGCGACCCTCGACCGCCAGCTCTACCTGCTGGAGGGCGGGCCGACGGGCAGCGGGCCGTCCTCGACGGTGATCGCCAACTCCACCGGATGCTCGTCGGTGTACGCCTCGACGATGCCGTACAACCCGTACAACGACCCGTGGGTCAACAGCCTGTTCCAGGACGCCCAGCCGCTGGCCAAGGGCCTGTTCGAGGGCACCAGTGCGCACGTCGTCGGGACCGTGGCCGCCCTGCGCCGCGCCGAGCTCGAGCTCACAGACTCCTGGACGCCGCAGGCCGAGGAGGCCCTCAGCCACCTCGGCTGGCAGCAGTTCACCGACGAGGAGCTGGGCATGTTGCCCACCTTCCTGACCATCGGCGGGGACGGGGCGACCTACGACATCGGCTTCGGGGCCCTGTCGCGCGTGCTGTCCTCGGGGACGCCGATCAAGGCGATGGTGCTGAACACCGGCTCGTACTCGAACACGGGCGGGCAGGCGTCCACGGCGTCCTTCACCGCCCAGGACTCCGACCTGGCCCGCTCGGGCGCCGTCGGCCGGGGCAAGACCGAGGCCCGCAAGGAGCTCGGCCTCATCGCGGCCCTCCACCCCGACGTGTACGTCGTGCAGACCGCGGCGTCGTTCCAGGCGCACTTCCTGAAGAACGCGGTCGAGTTCCTCGAGTACACCGACGGTCCCGCGCTCATGGACGTCTACACGCCCTGCCAGGGCGAGCAGGGCATCGCCGACGAGCAGGCCGCCAACCGTGGACGCCTCGCGGTCCGGTCGCGGATGTCGCCGCTGTTCGTGCACGACCCGCGCCGGGGGGCGTCCCTGCCCGAGCGGTTGAGCCTGGCCGGCAACCCCGACCTCGACGCGCCCTGGGTCACCCAACGGCTCGACCACGTCGCCGACGACGGGTCCCGGCAGGTGCTGCACGTGCCGCTCACGCCGGCCGACTTCGCGCTGGGGGAGGCACGCTTCCGCAGCCAGTTCCGGCCCCTGCGCGACGACGAGGACGCCGCAGCGACCCCGATCCACGCGTACGTCGAGCTGGGGCCGGAGGACCGGGCCGGCCGCGTCCCGTTCGTGTGGTCGACCGACGCCGACCTGCGGCTGGTCCGGACGGCCTGCGCGCCGCCGATCGTGGCGCTGGTGGAGGAGCGGCAGCGCAACTGGCAGCAACTGCGCTTCCTGGCGGGGCGCCCGGACGCCTGACCTGTGCAACCCGCGGAACCGCGCGGCCGCGGACTCCCCGCGTGGCTAGTGTGGGCACCATGGCCGAACGTGCGTACGAAGTCCTCCCCGGCAACCACGGGACCCGCATCAAGGTGAACGCGCGGGGCAGTGACGTCCTGCGCATCCCGCGGCTCAACCGGGGGACGGCCTTCACGCCCGAGCAGCGCCGCCAGCTGGGCCTGATCGGCCTGCTGCCCGCGCGCTCGACGCCCCTGGAGGGGCAGCTGCACCGCACCTACCAGCGGTTCCTCGCCGCCGGGACGCCCCTGCAGCAGTTCGCCTACCTGCGTGGCCTGCGCGACCGCAACACAGTGCTGTTCTACCGCCTCGTCAGCGAGCACCTCGAGGAGATGATGCCGATCATCTACACGCCCACGATCGGCGACGCCATCGCGGAGTTCAGCGTCTGGTTCCAGCAGTTGCACGGCGTGTTCCTGTCGATCGAGGCGCCCGACCAGGTCGAGGAGGGGCTGCGGGCGGCCGGCCGACGCGCCGACGACGTCGACATCGTGGTCGTCACCGACTCCGAGGGCATCCTGGGCATCGGCGACCAGGGCGTGGGCGGCATCGAGATCTGCCTGGGCAAGAAGAGCCTCTACACCGCCGCCGCGGGCGTGGACCCCAACCGGATCGTGCCCGTGGTGCTGGACGTGGGCACCGACAACCTGCGCCTGCTCAACGACGACCTCTACCTCGGCGTGCGGCAGGCGCGCGTGCGGGGCGAGCGGTACGACCAGTTCATCGCGTCCTTCGTCGCGGCCGTGCAGGCGGTGTTCCCGCACGCGATGATCCACTGGGAGGACTTCGGGGCCAACAACGCCCACCGCATCCTCTCGACGTACCGCGACAGCGTGTGCACCTTCAACGACGACGTCCAGGGCACGGCCGCGGTGGTCGCCGGGGCGGCGCTGGCCGCGGTCCGCGCCAAGGGGGAGAAGCTCTCCGACCAGCGCGTGGTCATCCACGGCGCCGGCACGGCGGGCATCGGCGTGGCCGACCTGCTGGTCGACCTCATGGTGGCCGAGGGGCTCAAGCCCGACCAGGCGCGCGAGCGGTTCTGGGCGACGTCCAGCCGCGGGCTGGTCACCGACGCCCCGAACGCGCGCTTCCGCGACTTCCAGCGTCCCTACGGTCGCCCGCACGGCGAGGTGGAGCACTGGGCGCTCGACGAGCCTGGCCGCATCGGCCTGGCCGACGTGGTGCGCAACGTCCACCCGACCGTGTTGATCGGCACCTCGGCCCAGGCCGGTTCGTTCACCCAGGACATCGTGACCGACATGGCCTCGCACGCCGAGCGGCCGATCATCATGCCGCTGTCGAACCCGACCACGCTGGTCGAGGCCACCCCGGCCCACCTGCTCGAGTGGACCGACGGCCGCGCCCTGATCGCCACCGGCTCGCCGTTCAAGCCGGTCTCGTACGAGGGCGTCGACCACGTCATCGCGCAGGCCAACAACGCCTTCGTGTTCCCGGGACTCGGGCTCGGTGTCTCGGTGTGCCGGGCCACCCGCGTGACCGACGGCATGATCGGCGCGGCGGCGCGGGCGCTGGCGTCCCTGGTCCGGATCAGCCGCCCCGGCCAGTCGCTGCTGCCCGCGCTCAACGACCTGCGCCGGGTGTCGGCGACCGTCGCCATCGCCGTGGCCAAGGCCGCCGAGGCCGAGGGCGTCGCCGAGGCCCCGCTGACCGACCCCGTCCAGCAGGTCTTCGACGCGATGTGGCAGCCGGTCTACCCCGAGCTGGTCATCGAGGACTGAGCTTCGGCCGGCCCCGGCACAGCGTCTGGCTGGAGGAACCCCCACTCAGGCGTCGGCGAAGCCGTTCGGGTTGGCCGCCTGCCAGCGGTGGGTGTCGGCGCAGGCCTGCTCGACGGACAACTCGGCACGCCAGCCGAGCTCGGTCTGGGCGAGCTTCGGGTCGGCGAACGAGGACGCCACGTCGCCCGGACGCCGCGGGGCCACCTCGTAGGGGATCGTGACCCCGGACGCCTTCTCGAACGCGTGCACGATGTCGAGCACCGAGCTGGGCTGGCCGGTGCCGAGGTTCCAGACGTGGTAGCCGTCGTGGTCCTGCAGGTGGCCGAGGGCGGCCAGGTGGCCGGCGGCGAGGTCGACGACGTGGATGTAGTCGCGGGTGCCGGTGCCGTCGGGGGTGGGGTAGTCGTCGCCGAACACCATCAGCTTCTCGCGGCGCCCGGCGGCGACCTGCGCGACGAACGGCAGCAGGTTGTTCGGGATGCCCTTCGGGTCCTCGCCGATCCGGCCCGACTCATCCGCGCCGATCGGGTTGAAGTAGCGCAGCACCGCGACGCGCAGCTGGTCGTCGGCGGCCGCCACGTCGGCGAGGATCTGCTCGATCATGTGCTTGGTCCGGCCGTAGGGGTTGGTGGCGCCGGTGGGGGCGTCCTCGGTGAAGGGCGGCTCGGACAGCTCGCCGTACACGGTCGCCGAGCTCGAGAACACGATGCTGCGGCAGCCGTGCTGGGCCATGACCTCGAGCAGCGTGATCGTCGAGCCCAGGTTCTCGCGGTAGTAGACCAGCGGGATCTGCGTCGACTCGCCCACGGCCTTCCAGCCGGCGAAGTGGATCACGGCCTCGGGGGTGAAGTCGGCGAAGGCGGCGTCCAGCGCGGCCTCGTCGCGCACGTTCGCCTCGACGAAGCCCGCCTCGCGCCCGGCCAGTTCGGCGACGCGGTGCAGCGACTCGACCGAACTGTTGGACAGGTCGTCCACGACCAGCACGTCGTGGCCCTCCTTCAACAGGGCGAGGGTGGTGTGGGAGCCGATGTAGCCGGCGCCGCCGGTGACGAGAACGCGCATCGCGAGGGTCCTTTCGAAGGTCACCCACCACGGTAGTGCCTGTCGCCCGGGTGGGTCCCTAGGGGACCCGGCCCGTCCGGCGCTAGGCTGCGGCGCATGAAGATCCTCAAGGTGCTCTTCGCCCTGGTCGGCATCGCCGGCGTCATCGCAGCGGCCGTGCTCCTGGGCCAGTTCGCCCTCGACTCGCGCGAGCTGATCGGTGCCGCCCAGCGCTACGACGGCACCAAGCAGATCCGCGACCCGTTCGTCACCACCTCGATGCTGACGGCCATCGGCGCGGCGACGGGCCTGTTCCTCGGCCTCGCACTCGGCCTGCCCAGCCGCACGAAGGGCCAGATCCGCAAGGCCACCCTCGACGAGGTCAACGCGGACCGCAGCGCCGCCATCGCCCACCGTGCGGCCGAGCGCACCGCGCTGCCGGAGGGCCCGGAGGCCCAGGCATGAGCCTGGGCGATGCCGAGCGCATCTGCGTGACCACCTTCGACGCGTCCGGGCAGTCGGTCACGTCGTCGGAGTTCGTCGTCCCCCTGGGCGAGGACACGGTCGCGGTCTGGACCCCGCACAGCACGCCGTGGGCCGAACGCCTCAAGCTGAGCCCGATCGTGTCGGTGCAGGCGGCGTCCGGCAACGGCCGCGCGCTGCGCACCGAGCCGGTTCTCGAGGGTCGCGCCGAGCTGCGCACCGAGGGGTCCGAGCTCGACACCGCCGCGCAGCTCACCCGTGACAAGTACGGGCTGGCCGCGGGCGTGGTCCGGGCGGTCGACTGGGCCTGGGAGGTCGGCGGCCAGCGTTCCCCCGACGGGGTCGTCGTCATCCACATAGTCGGGTAGGGGTGCACGCCTCGACCGCGCGCTGGCTCGTCTCGGACGCCGCGGGCCCCGCCCTCGCCGCTGCCGCGGCCGAGGCCGACCCGGGCTC
>DUOQ01000105.1 GCA_012838755.1 Propionibacterium sp.
CGGACCGCCCGCAGCGCACCCGGCCCGCCCGGCTGCGGTGGTCGCAGATCCGGGCGCAGTGGCCGCCGGCACTGGTGCTCGGCGGGATCGCGGTCGCGCTGGCCTTCGTCGTGCTGGAACGCTGGCGCCGCGGGGCGTTCGTCGTGGGGATCGTCGCCCTGGCCGCCGCGCTCCTGCGTGGCCTGCTCCCGGAGCACCGGGTGCGCCTGCTGGGGGTGCGCAGCAAGGTCTTCGACGTGGGCTTCTACACGGCCCTCGGCGCGGTGATCCTGTGGCTGGCCACCTCGATCGACGCGCTCGGCACGGCGTAGCGGGGCGTCAGCGCAGCCGCAGCGGCCGGCCCGCCCGCACGTGCTCGCGCACGGCGTCGGAGAAGAGCAGCATCGCCATGACGACCAGCGCGGCGAGCGAGAGCACGCTGCCCAGGACGGAGACGAAGGTGACCTCGTCGAGCGCGATCCGCGCCACCGAGCTCACGGCGAGCAGCGTCACGGCCACGCCCACCACGGGCAGCGCCGCGCGGCGGGCCCGCCAGAGCAGCACCCCGCCCGCGACGAGCAGCGCGCCGAGGATCAGCGAGGACGCGGCGACCACGGCCATCGACGCGTAGGGCGCCACGTCGTCGCCGCCGCTCGCGGTGGCCGTGAGCCCGAGCACCGTCGCGAAGCCGGTGGCCATGCCGATGATCCCGAAGCCCACGGCGAGCGCCACCAGGCCCACCACGGCGCCGGGGAAGGTGGGGTGGTCCGGCTCCGTCACGCGCGTCCTCTCGTCCGGTCCCGAGCGCCCTGCTCGGCCAGTTCGAGGGTACGGGCGAGCATCGGGCCCACCACGTCGGCCTCGGTGAGGAAGCCGTCGTGCCCGGCGGGGCTGTCGATCACCACGAGCGGGTCGGCCGCCGGCAGCAGCTCGGCCAGCTCGGCCTGCTGGCGCAGCGGGTAGAGGCGGTCGGTGGTGACCCCGCCGACGACGCACGGCACCGGGCAGCCGGCCAGCGCCGCCTCGACCCCGCCCCGGTCCAGGCCCACGTCGTACCGGTTGAGGGCGTCGGTGAGCAGGACGTAGGTGCACGCGTCGAAGCGGGAGACGAGCTTGCCGGCCTGGTGGTCGAGGTAGGACTGCACCGCGAACCGGCCGGACATGGACAGGTCCTCACCGCGGGGCTCCTCGCCCGGCTGGGGGCGGTTGGCGAAGCGCTCGTCGAGCTCCTCCTCGCCCCGGTAGGTGAGGTGGGCGATGCGGCGCGCGATGCCCAGCCCGGCCACGGGGGTGCGGCCGGTGCCGTGGTAGCCGCCCTGCTGCCAGTGCGGGTCGGAGGTGACGGCCATGATCTGCGCCGTCTGGATCCCGATCTGGTCGGCGGACGCCCGGGCCCCCACGGCGAGGACGCACGCCGCGCCCACCCGGTCGGGGTGCGTGACCATCCACTCGAGCGTCCGCGCCCCGCCCATCGACCCGCCGATGACCGCGGCCCAGCGCTCGATCCCCAGCCGGTCGGCGAGCAGCCGCTCGGACTCGACCATGTCGCGCACCGAGATCGCGGGGAACCGCGCGCCCCAGTAGTGGCCGTCGGGGTGCAGCGAGCTCGGCCCTGTGGAGCCCCGGCATCCGCCGAGCACGTTGACGGCGAGGACGCAGTAGCGGTCGGTGTCCAGCGGCAGGCCTGGCCCGACGAGCCCGTTCCACCAGCCCGGCGTGGGGTGGAGCGAGTCCACGGGGCCCACGACGTGCGAGTCCCCGGTGAGCGCGTGCTCCACGAGGACGACGTTGGACCGGTCTTCCGCGATCCGACCCCACCGTTGGACGGCGAGCGTCACCCCCGGGAGGACGACACCCGTGACCAGCGTGATGTCGCCGAGGGCGACGTGGCCGAGGGTGCCGTCACCCGGGGGCAGCAGCGCGAGCGGATCGGTGGGACTGGCCATGCGTGCGGTGTCCGGACGGCGTCAGGCGATGGCCGCGAAGCCGAGCTCGAGGTCGGCGAGGATGTCCTCGACACCCTCGATGCCCACCGACAGGCGGATCGTCGCCGTGGTGACGCCCGCCTTGGCGTTGGCCTCGGGCGTGCCCTGCGAGTGCGTGGTGGTGGCCGGGTGGCACACGAGCGAGCGCACGTCGCCGATGTTGACCAGGCACGAGTGCAGCTTGAGCGCGTCGATGAACGCCCACGCCCGGGCCCTGACGTCGTCGTCCGAGGTGCCCTCCGGGACCGCGAGGTCGAAGGTGACGATCGCGCCGGCGCCCTTCGGCGCGAGCCTGCGCTGATTGGCGTTCCACGGCGAGGAGGCCAGGCCCGCGTACTGGACCCCCGCCACGTCGTCGCGGGCCTCGAGCCACTCGGCGATCCGCTGCGCGTTGGACACGTGCCGCTCGACGCGCAGGCTCAGCGTGTCGATGCCCTGGGCCAGCGCCCACGCGTTGAACGGCGAGATCGCGGCGCCCGTGTCGCGCAGCAGCGTGACCCGGGCCTTGAGTGCGAGGGCCGGCGCGCCGAGGTCGGCGTAGACCAGGCCGTGGTACGCCGGGTCGGGCGTGGTGAAGGACGGGAACACGTCCTCGCCGTCGCGCTGCACCCGCCAGTCAAAGTTGCCGCCGTCGACGAGCACGCCGCCGAGCGACGAGCCGTGGCCGCCGAGGTACTTGGTGGCCGAGGCGACCACGGCGTCGGCGCCCAGCTCGAGCGGGCGCATGAGGTAGGGGGTGGCCACCGTGTTGTCCACGACGAGCGGCACCTGGTTGCGGTGTGCGACGTCGGCGATCGCCGGGATGTCCAACACGTCGTTGAGCGGGTTGGAGATGGACTCCGCGTAGAACAGCTTGGTGTTGGGGCGGACGGCGGCCTGCCACGACAGCGGGTCGTCCGGGTCCTCGACGAAGGTCGTCTCGATGCCGTACTTGGGCAGCGTGTGGCGCAGCAGGGCGTCGGTACCGCCGTAGAGGCGGGGGGAGGCCACCACGTGGCCGCCGGACTGGGCGATGGCCTGGATGGTGGCCGTCTCGGCGGCCTGGCCGGAGGCGAAGAGCAGCGCCGCGACGCCGCCCTCGAGCGAGGCGATCCGGTCCTCGACCGCGGCCACGGTCGGGTTGGTGATACGGGTGTAGATGGGCCCCATCTCGGCGAGCGCGAACCGGTCGGCCGCCTGCTTGGCGCCGGAGAAGACGTACGAGGTCGTCTGGTAGATCGGCAGGTTGCGGGCCCCGGTGTCGGTGTCGACGGGCTGGCCGGCGTGGATCTGCCGGGTCTCGAAGGACCAGTCGGGGTTGCTGTTGTCGTACGTCATGGGGGCGGTGCCCCTCCTCTCGTGGAAGGGTCCGCCCGCTCCACGGAGCGGACCCGCGCTTGCCCACCGCCCGTCCGGCGGAGGCCAGGTCGTCTCCCGGGGCACCCCACCGCGGAGGAGGGTTGCCGTCCAGCGAGCCGGGGCTTGACGCTGGAACTCATGACCTGGGGCGAGGCTAGCCTAAGACGCTCGTCAACCGCAACGCCGGTGGGCGCGGAACGACGGCCTCTCGCCCGGGCCCGGATCGGTAAGATGAGGCCCACGTCATGATGTGAACCGAGTCACGCCGCCCCACAAGGGCCGAGCGGGGAAGCGAGTCCGATGTCGAAGATCAAGGTCGAGGGGACCGTCGTCGAACTCGACGGCGACGAGATGACCCGCATCATCTGGAAGTTCATCAAGGACAAGCTCATCCACCCCTACCTGGACGTGGACCTCGAGTACTACGACCTCGGCATCGAGAACCGCGACGCCACCGACGACCAGGTCACGGTCGACGCCGCGGAGGCCATCAAGAAGCACGGCGTGGGCGTCAAGTGCGCCACCATCACCCCCGACGAGGCGCGCGTCGAGGAGTTCGGCCTCAAGAAGATGTACCGCTCGCCCAACGGCACCATCCGCAACATCCTCGGCGGCACGATCTTCCGCGCGCCCATCATCATCTCGAACGTCCCGCGCCTCGTGCCGGGCTGGACCAAGCCGATCATCGTGGGCCGCCACGCCTTCGGCGACCAGTACCGCGCCGAGGACTTCACGGTCCCCGGCGCCGGCACCGTCACCCTCACGTTCACGCCCGAGGACGGCTCCGACCCGATCGAGCACGAGGTCGTGCAGATGCCCGAGGACGGCGGCGTCGTGCTGGGGATGTACAACTTCACCAGGTCCATCGAGGACTTCGCGCGCGCCTCGTTCACCTACGGCCTGCAGCACGAGTACCCGGTGTACCTGTCCACCAAGAACACCATCCTCAAGGCCTACGACGGCGCGTTCAAGGACATCTTCCAGGACGTGTTCGACCGCGAATTCAAGGCCGACTTCGAGGCCAAGGGGCTGACGTACGAGCACCGCCTCATCGACGACATGGTGGCCTCGTCCATCAAGTGGGAGGGCGGCTACGTCTGGGCGTGCAAGAACTACGACGGCGACGTGCAGTCCGACACCGTCGCGCAGGGCTTCGGCTCGCTGGGCCTCATGACCTCGGTCCTGCTCACCCCGGACGGGAAGGTCTGCGAGGCGGAGGCCGCGCACGGCACGGTGACCCGCCACTTCCGGCAGCACCAGGAGGGCAAGCCCACCTCCACCAACCCGATCGCCTCGATCTTCGCGTGGACCCGCGGGCTCGAGCACCGGGGCAAGCTCGACGGCACCCCGGAGGTCATCGAGTTCGCCCACCAGCTCGAGGACGTGGTGATCAAGACCGTCGAGGACGGCAAGATGACCAAGGACCTCGCGCTGCTCATCGGCGAGGACCAAGAGTACCTCACCACCGAGGAGTTCCTCGAGGCGCTCGACGAGAACCTGCGCGCGGCCCGCGCCTGAGCGGACCCGCCGGTCCGGGCCCCGCCCGTGGGTTAGCGTTCACTCATGGATCAGAGCCCCCTCATCGACATCGGTCTGCCGATCGCCCTGGCGATCATCATGGTGGGCATCGGCCTCAGCCTGACCAGGGAGGACTTCGCCGTCCAGGCGCGCGCCCCCTGGCCGTCGATCGTGGGGCTCGTCGGTCAGCTCGTCCTGGTCCCGCTCGTCGGCATCGGCGTCGCGATGCTCTTCGACGGCATGACGCCGCTGCTGGCGCTCGGCGTGGTCCTCGTGGCGGCCAGCCCGGGCGGGGCCACGTCCAACCTCATCACGTACCTCGCGCGCGGCAACGTCGCGCTCTCCATCATCCTCACCGCGATCGCCTCCGTCGCCGTCATCCTCACGCTGCCGCTGTGGTTCGACATCGGCGCCCGCATCATCCCGGGCGCCGCCGAGTTCGAGGTCACCGTGCCGCTCGTCCAGACCTTCGGCCTGCTCCTCGGAGTCATCCTCATCCCGGTGCTGCTCGGCATGATCCTCCGGGCCCGCAGGCCGGCTCTCGCCGACCGGATCGAGCGCTTCGTCGGCCTCGTCGGCGTCGTGGTCCTGGTGCTGCTCATCGTGGGCATCGTCATCGGGGAGCGGGACCGGATCGTGGACCTCGTCGTGGCCGTCGGCCCCGCCGTCATCGTGCTCAACCTCGCCGTCATCCTCCTGGGCGGGTTCGTCGCGTGGGCGTGCCGGCTGGGGCGGGCCGAGCAGATCGCGATCGCCGTGGAGTTCAGCATCAAGAACACCACGCTGTCCATGCTCATCGCGTTCACGGTGATCGGGAACGAGGAGGTGGGCCTGGCGGCCGCCGTCTACAGCCTCGTCATGTATCTCACGATGGTCGCGCTCGTCTACGGCGGTCGGCGGCTCATGCGGACCGCCACCTCCTGACCCCGCGGCAGAAGGAGCCTCACGGTGCGTGTTCCCCGTTCGTCCCGGCCCCGTCCCGGGCCTGTCTTTGTCCTCGTGGCCGTGGTGGCGATGCTGCTCGCGGTGGTGGTGCCGGGGTGGTTGCCGGGCGTCGGTCCCGGTAGCGCGGCGGCCCGGGACGCGGGGCGGTCCGGAGGTGACGCCGGCGGTGAGGCGGCGATCGTGATGGACGCGTCGTCGTCGATGCTCCAGCCGGGTGAAGGCGGGTCGCGCCTGGATGTGGCCAAGCGTGCGGCGTCGGAGATGGTGCAGGCGTTGCCGGACACGGCGCGGGTGGGGATGCTCGCCTACGGTGCGGGGGAGTCCGATGCCCCGGAGAACCGGGAGGCCGGGTGTGCGGACATCCGGACGTTGGCGCCGGTGGGGGTGGTGGACAAGGAGCGGCTGGTCGGGGAGATCGACGGTCTGGAGGCCCGGGGCTACACGCCGATCGGCAACGCGCTTCGCGCGGCGGCCGAGGAGCTCGGGGGTGAGGGGGAGCGCTCGGTGGTGTTGGTCTCGGACGGGTTGGACACGTGTGCGCCGCCGGATCCGTGTGAGGTGGCGGCCGAGCTCGCGGACGAGGGGATCGGGCTGACGGTGCACGCGATCGGCTTCAAGGTGGACCCCGAGGCGCGGGCGCAGCTGGAGTGCATCACGCAGGCCACGGGTGGGCAGTTCCGGCAGGCCGACGACGCCGGTGCCCTGACCGAGTCGCTGCAGTTCCTGGCCCAGCGCGCGATCGCGGGCTACGAATCGGCGGGCACGCAGTTCGAGTTCGCCGACACCCCGGAGGCCGCGAAGTACCTGGGCGAGGGCCAGTACCAGACCCGGGTCACGGCCGAGGTCGGCGACTCCCAGGACGCCACCGAGCGGTACGTGGCGGTCGCCGTCCCCGAGGGGCACACGGCGTACATCGTCGGGATGGTCGTGCCGGTCATCGACCTCGCCGATCCCACCGGCGGGCAGCCCTACAACCTCCAGGTGGACGCCATCAACGACGGCGAGGGGTGCAGTCACAGCGGCAACGGCGACATGGTGCACACGTACACCGGCGGCTTCTCTCCGCCCGAGGCGGCCGTCGCGCAGATCGTGGACGACCCGCGCCGGGACTGCGACATGGAGGGTTGGAGGGTGGGGGTCAAGGTCTTCCTCGGGACCGCGCCCCGCTTCGTCGAGGAGGAGGTGACGGTCGAGCTGTCGGTGCAGTTCGAGCCTCTGGTCGGGGACGACAGCCTGGGTGAGATGCCCGCAGGGGATCGCGGCTACGACCTCGACACGCCCGCGGCACTCCCTCTGGACGCCCCTGCGGACGTCGTGCCCGGCGACAGCTTCAACAGCGCCGTGCTGCTCGAGGAGGGCGTGTACCGGGCGGGCATCGTGCCGGGGGAGTCGCACTTCTACCGCATTCCGGTCGGCTGGAACCAGCGACCGGTGGTCACCTTGCGCTCCGGCCCGTCGGTGCGGGAACGCAACGAGCGGATCACGCTCCACATCGACAGTCCGTTGCGCAAGGAGCTCGACGCCGCCACCGTCACGCCCTATCGGGAGGTCGACGAGGACACCGCGTCAGTCAACCGTCTCGTCAACTACCGCAACCGGGAGGTCAACGTCGGGGGACGGGCGCGGGCCATCGCAGGCGACCACTACATCGCGGTCTCGATGAACGTCTCGGGCGGCGCGGGCGGAGACGCCGTCGGCGTCGAGCAGCCGTACGAGTTCGCCGTGGCGCTCGAGGGCGATCCGGTTGACGGCCCCGAGTGGCGGCCGGTGACCGATCCGGGGCCCGAGCCGACCGACGGGCCCCAGCCGCAG
>DUOQ01000106.1 GCA_012838755.1 Propionibacterium sp.
CCGGTCCCCGCCGACATGCTCCACCTGCAGTGGCGGACGCCGGCGCGCGGCTCCCGCACCGCCGACGCCGTCGACATCGCCCTGACGGTGCTCGGCGGCAGCGAGACCTCCCGCCTGTACCGGCGGCTGGTCCGCGAGGAGGCGACCTGCTCGGGGGCCGGGTCCTCGGCGATCCCGCTGGCGTGGGGCAACTCGTTGTCCCTGGGCTTCGCCCGTGCCCTGGAGGGCCACGACCTGGCCGGCATCGAGGCGTCCCTCTGCGACGAGGTGTCCCGGTTCTGCGCGGAGGGCCCGACCGACGACGAACTGCACCGCGCCCACGTCCAGTTCGAGCGCGAGTGGCTCGGCGAGTGCGCCCGGCTCGAGGCGCGCGCCGACCTCTTCGGCTGCCACGCCACCCTCTACGGCGACGCCGCCCGGGTCAACCGGCGCATCGTCGAGTACACCAGCACCACGGCCGACGAGGTCCGGGACGCCGCGCAGGCCTGGCTGCGCCCCGACCAGAGGGCCGTCCTCGAGTACCGGCGCGGACCGATGGGAGCCGACCAGTGGTGACGCTGCCCCCGCGGCCCGAGGTCCGCCGCCCGATGCCCTGGTCGTTCCCCGAGGGCCGCACGCTGGTGCTCGACAACGGACTGCGCGTCATCACCCACGACCTGCCCGGTCAGTACGTGGTCTCGGCGGGACTCCTGCTCGACGTGCCCCTGACCAGCGAGCCCCCCGACAAGGAGGGGGTGGCCATCCTGACCGCGAGCACCCTCACCGAGGGCACCCTCGACCACCCCGGCACCAGCTTCACCGAGGCCGTCGAGGCCTGCGGCGCCGTGATGGAGGCCACCGTGGGCCACAGCCACGCCCACGTCCTCGTCGACGTCCCGGGTGCCCACCTGGGCACCGCCGTGGGCCTGCTCGCCGAGGCGATCCTGCAACCCGAACTGTCCGACGCCGACGTCGAACGCCACCGGCAACTCCACGCCGCCCACTTGGAGCAGCAGCTCGCCACCGGGGCCGGCCGAGCCAACCACGTGCTCCGCCGGGCCCTGATCGACCCCGCCCACCGGGCGTCCCGCGCCAAGCTCGGCCTGCCGGGCAGCCTGGACGGCCTCACCGGGGCGGATGTCCGCGCGCACCACGCCGCCACGCACGGCCCCGAGGGCTCCGTGCTCGTCCTGTCGGGCGACTTCGACCACGCCGTGTTCGACGACGTCGTCGCCGCCTTCGGATCATGGGGCAACCCGGCCCGGGTCCGCGCCCCGCACGAGGTCCCGACCGGACGTCCGCCGGGCGCCTGGCTCGTGGATCGTCCCGGGTCGGTCCAGGCCGACATCCGCTGGGGCTGGTTCACCATCGACCGTACCGACCCGCGATGGCCCGACCTCCAGATCGCGAGCAATGCGCTCGGGGGCGCCTACCTGAGCCGGCTCAACCGCGTCCTGCGCGAGGAGAAGGGCTTCAGCTACGGGGTCAGCCTCGTCAACTCCCCGCTGCGTTCGGGTGGGTGGACGTACACGCACGGCTCGTTCCGCAACGAGGTCGTCGGGGACGCCCTGGCCCTCATGCCCGGGCTGCTCGACGTCGCCACCGACCCCGTGACACCCGACGAGGTGGCCCGCGCCCGTGACTACCTGACCGGCACGACACCCCTGCGGTACGCCACGGCGGCCGGGGTCACCGGTGGGGTGCTGGGCCTCACCGCGGCCGGGCTCGAGGTGGACCACGTGGGGCAGCAGCTCGCCGGCTACGCGCGGGCCACGCCCGAGAGTGCCTCCGCCGCGGCGGCGGGACTCATCGACACGGCGGCGGGGTCCCTCGTGGTCGTCGGCGACGCCGGCGTGCTGGAGCCGCAACTCCGGGCGGCCGGGTGGGACCCGACCGTCGTGGCCCCCGGAGCCTGGATCTGACCGGCGGCCGCGCCCGGGTCAGCGACCCATCGCCCGGATGGCCTCCTCCAGGGCCGCCTTGGCCTCGTTGGTCTTCGCCTGGTAGGTGGCGAGGTCGCCGTCACGCAGCGCTGCCTCCGCGTCGGTGAAGGCCGTCTCGGCGCGCTCCAGCGCCGCCACTGCGGCCGCCTCGTCCACGACCCCCGTCGGATCCAGCCCGGGGTCCGGGGTCCCACCCGGCGCCGGGGTCTGCCCCGGCTCAGGGGTCTGGCCCGGGGTCACCGGCAGCTCCCCGGTCTCGGCGCCGGCGTCCCCACGGAACACCAGGTCGAGGGCCTCCTGCAGCGTGTTCCCGATGCCGACGTGCTCACCGAAGCGCACCACGACGAACGTCAGCGCCGGGTAGGC
>DUOQ01000107.1 GCA_012838755.1 Propionibacterium sp.
ACCCCACCGGCCGCCGAGCCCAGCCCGAGCCCGACGCCGAGCGAGGACGCCCCCGCTCCCGAGCCGACGGCCGCCGCCCCGGCCCCGCCGACGCCCACCGCGGTTCCGAGCCCCACCGCCGTCCCGACGCCGACCTCCGTGCCGACGCCGGACGCGACACCCGCGCCCGAGGGCGATCTCCCCGAAGCCTGATGAAGGGGGTCGGCGCGCACTAGGATGCGCGCATGGCCGAGACCCGCAAGCACCGCGTCCAGGTCCGCGACGAACTGGACAAGGCCCTCCACGCAGCACTCGGGGAGCCGGTGCGCCCCCACGAGCCGGGTCCCGCCCCCGCCGCCGGCGCGGAGGCCGCCGAGGCCGAGCCCGAGGCGTCCGCCCGCCCGGCCAGCCCGTTCATCGCACCCGGCAGCACGATTGCGGGGTTCACGTTCGGCCCCGCGGGGTCGACCGACGAGGCCTGACAGCGCGGCCCCGCGATGGTCGTCGTGTGGCCTACCTGGTCGCGATCTCGCTGGGCTCGGTGTTCTGCGGCGCGATCACCTACATCGGCAACGGCCCCACCTTCATGGTCAAGGCCGTCGCCGACTCCGCCGGCGTCGCGATGCCCAGCTTCGGCGGCTACGTCGTGTGGACGTTCCGCCACCTCGTGCCGACGCTGGTCGCCATGACCTGCCTGTTCATCGCCGACGGCCTACTGTGGACCATCGTCGGCGTCGTCCTGGCGCTGGCCCTCGCCACCCGGGCGATCCTGTTCGCGCGGGCCCACGTCCACCCGATCGGGGCCGAAATCGCCCGACGCCGCTGACCGCCCCGTCCCGGCGGTGTGGCTGGTGCGGGTGCGCCGCCGGCGAACCACCAGCCAGACCGGTAGGGCGATGAGCCCGAAGAAGAGCGCGAACGGCAGCACCGCCGCCACGAAGGTGATCAGCGCCGCCACCGACCTCAGGAAGGCGTTCCAGCCCTGCGACCAGCCCGTCTGGATCGGATTGGTCGTGGTCGACTGCGTCGGCGTGAGCAACGCGACGGTCAGGGTCGAGCGCTCGACGGCCCCGGCCAGGCGCAGCCGTTGTGACTTCATCGCCTCGAGGTCAGCCTGGCGTGCGGACAGCTCGCGCTCGACCGCGGCGATGTCGGCGACGCTGCCGGCGCGTCCGACGAGGTCCTGGAGGCGGTTCACGGAAGCCTCGAGGCTGCGGATGCGGGCGTCCAGATCGACGACGACGTCGGTGACGTCCTCGGCGGTCGCGTTGCGGTCGCGGACGGTGCCGAGCTCCCCCACCTGCCGGATGGCGTCGTCGAGCCGGGACGCCGGCACCGACAGCGTCAGGTAGGAACCGGCGGGCATGGTCCGGGCCCCGTCCCCGGGGTCGAGGGCCAGCGACTCACCGGCGACCCAGCCGTCGAGGGTGGCAGTGAGCGCGCGGATGCGCTCGGCGGTGGCGGACACGTCGTCGACCACCAACGTCAGGGACGCCGTGCGCGCGATCTGGCGCTCGGTCCCCGTCGTGTAGGGGACGCCCCTGTCGGTCTGGCCACCTGCGGGCGCGGAGCCGCTCTCGGCACGGTCTGCGGCGACACCACCCCCCGCCGGGGCGGCGGCCGGTTCGGGCAGGGCCGGTTCGACGTTCCAGCCGCTCGCCGAGCACCCGGTGAGCAGGATCGTGGCGGTGGCCAGTCCGGCCAGGAGGCGGGTCGTGGTGTCCATGCCCTCTCCACGCCGGGGCGTCCGGTTTCGTTGCGCCCGTGCGACAAATCTGAGTGCGTGGTCTCCTGGGGCGTGCGACACATCTGAGTGGCGACACTGCCCCCTGGAGCTGAATCCGTCACTCAGATTCGTCACACGGGGGTGGAGGACGCGCACTCAGATTTGCCACACAGCCCAGCACAGGAACAAAGAAGCCGGCCGGCCCCAGGTGGGACCGGCCGGCTCGATGCCTCGGGTGCGGTGCGTCAGGAAGCGACGACCTGCACCGGCAGGTGCGCGATGACGGCGTCGGTCAGCTTCACACCGACCTTGTGCTCGCCGACGGTCTTGATCGGCTTGGCGATCTCGATCGAACGCTTGTCGACCGACGGACCGCCGGCCTTCTTGATCGCGGACGCGACGTCGGCCGCGGTGACGGCGCCGAAGAGGCGACCCTCACCACCGGCGCGCGCCGGGATCTCGACCGTCAGCTCCTCGAGCTGCGTGCGCAGCTCGGCGGCGTGCTCGTTGTCGCGGACCGTGCGGCCCTCGCGGGCGCGGTTGATGCCCTCGATCTGCTTCTCCGCACCGCGGGTCCACTTGATGGCGTAACCGTGGGGCAGGAGGTAGTTGCGGCCGTAGCCGTCCTTCACCTCGACGACGTCACCGGCGATGCCGAGGTGGTCGACGGCAGCAGTGAGAATGAGCTTCATCTGTTCGTCTCCCTTTCTCAGCGAGCGGTGGACGCGTAGGGCAACAGGGCGACCTCGCGAGCGTTCTTGATCGCGATGGCGACCTTGCGCTGCTCCTGCACGGACAGGCCGGTCACACGCCGGGCGCGGATCTTCCCGCGCTCGGAGATGAACTTCCGCAGGGTCGCGGTGTCCTTGTAGTCGATGTGACCGATCTTGATGGACTTCGCCGGAGCGATCTTCTTCTTGTTCACAGGCTTGCGCTGTGTGGCCATTGTGGTGCTCTCTCTCGTGAGCCCGGCTCATGCCGGAATGGACGTGTGGGGAAAGGGGTGGTGGATCAGAACGGCGGGTCGTCGCTCTGGGCCGTGGCCCAGGGGTCGTTGACCGGCTGCTGCTGCTGCGGACGGCCTCCGCCGCCGTAGCCGCCGCCACCCTGGCCCTGGTTGGACGACCACTGGTCGCCACCGGAGCCGCCCTGCTGCGGCTGCTGGGAACCACCCCAGCCACCACCGCCACCGCCGCCACCCGTGGTGCGGGTGACCTTCGCGGTCGCGAACTGCAGGGAGGGACCGACCTCGTCGACATCGATCTCGAACACCGTGCGGCGCTCGCCCTCGCGCGTCTCGTACGAGCGGCTCTTCAGCCGGCCCTGCACGATGACGCGCATGCCCTTGGTCAGCGACTCGGCCACATTCTCTGCGGCCCGACGCCACACCGAGCAGTTGATGAACATGGCCTCCCCGTCCTTCCACTCGCTGGTGGTGCGGTCGAAGGTGCGGGGCGTGGAGGCGACCGTGAAGTTCGCCACCGGTGCCCCGGACGGGGTGAAGCGGAGCTCGGGGTCAGCCGTCAGGTTGCCCACGAGCGTGATGATGGTTTCGCCAGCCATGTGATGTCTCCGTTGGTTCG
The DNA here is from genome assembly GCA_012838755.1 of Propionibacterium sp. GTDB lineage: Bacteria > Actinomycetota > Actinomycetes > Propionibacteriales > Propionibacteriaceae > Propioniciclava. Next base: position 3,289 of record DUOQ01000107.1, read on the forward strand.
GACGTGTGTCGATTCGCTTCCTACCCTGTCAGCCGGCACCGACAAAATGAAGGTGCAGCCGCCAGATTGTGGAAACGGATCAGTGGTGCAGGTCGGGGCGGATGACCTTCGTCCGCATGATCTGCTCGTTGAGCGTGTACTGGCGGTCGAGCTCCTTGACGACAGCCGGCTCGGCGGTCACGTTGAGCACCGCGTAGACGCCCTCGGACTTCTTCTGGATGTCGTAGGCGAGACGACGACGGCCCCAGATGTCGACGTTGTCGACGGTGCCACCGGCGGCCTTGAACGCCTCGAACGGCTTCTCCACGACGCCCTGGACCTGGCGGTCATCGACGTCGGGGCTCACGATCACCATGATCTCGTAGCTGCGCATGTGAGTATCCCCACCTCCTCTGGTCTTGACGGCCACGGGTATCTCCCGGGGCAGGAGGGTTCTCATGCAGGGTGCGCCCGAAGGCACAACCGACGACCCACTCTACCGGACGCCACGACTAGGGTCACTTCCATGCACCCACCGCTCGCGGACCCCGTGGCCTCCCTTCACCCCGCCCTCACCCGGCTGGCCCACGAACTCCACGCCGACCCGGAGGTCGCGTTCGAAGAGGTCCGCTCCGCACGGCGCATCGCCGACCTGCTGGCCGCGGAGGGCGTCGGGGCGGGCATGGGCGTCCACGGGCTCGACACCGCGCTGCGGGCAGAGTTCGGCAGCGGGGGCCGGACCATCGCGATCCTGGCCGAGTACGACGCGCTGCCCGGCATCGGCCACGCGTGCGGGCACAACGTCATCGCCGCGACGGGCGTGGGCGCGTTCCTCGCGCTGCACCGCCTCGCCGACACAACCCCGGACGCCGTGCCCGGCCGGGTCGTCCTGCTCGGCACGCCCGCCGAGGAGGGCCACACCGGCAAGGAGTACCTCGCCCGCGAGGGCGCCTTCGACGGGCTCGACGCGGCGATCATGCTGCACCCCTACGCCCACGACCTGGCCGACCACCGCTGGCTCGGGCGGCGCACGGCCCGCGTCACCTTCACCGGGGTCGCGGCGCACGCGTCGTCGGAGCCCGAGAAGGGCCGCAACGCCCTGGACGCCGCCACGCTGTTCTACACCGGCATCGGCCTGTTTCGGCAGCAGATGACCCCCGGCGACCGGGTGCACGCGATCATCGCCGACGGGGGCACACGGGCGTCGATCATCCCCGAGTCCGCCGCCGTGGACCTGTACGTGCGCTCCCCCGAGATCGAGGGGTTGCAGTCCGTGTCGCAGCGCGTCGAGGACATCGCCCGCGGCGCAGCCCTCATGGCCGGCGTCGAGCTCGACCTCGCCTGGGACGCCCACCCCGCCTCCCTGCCCGTGCGCACCAACGCGCCGCTGGTCGAGCGCTGGGTGGTCGCCCAGGCCGAGCGTGGACGCCGTGCGCTCCCGTTCGGCAGCGTCCCGCTCTCGACGGCGGCGTCCACCGACTTCGGGAACGTGAGCGTCCGCGTCCCGGGGATCCACCCCCTGCTGCGCATCGCCGACCCCGGCACGGCGCTGCACACGCGCGCCTTCGCCGATGCCGCGGCGTCCGGACTGGCCGACGAGGCGGTGGCCGACGGCGCCTACGGCCTGGCGGCGGTGGCGCTGGACTTCCTGCGCGACGACGACCTGGCCGCCGCCGTGCGGGCCGACTTCGAGGCGTCCGGCGGCGCGGTCGACGTGCCGGCCCTGTTCGGCTGAGAGCGCGGTGAGGCTAGCCTTCCCAACGTGGCCGACGTGCCCCTGACACGGGACAATGGGGCATGGAGCGTGTGTCGAGGTTCGTGCGGACGTATCCCCTGGTCGCCTGGACGCTCCTCGTCCTGACGGTCGTCCTGGCGCTCCACTTCACCGGCCTGCTGCTGCCCGCCCACATCCTGGCGACGGCCTGGGTGGGGTTCATGGTGTTCCTCACCAGCATCGACATGGTCCGCGACATCATGCGCGGGCACTGGGGCCTGGACATCCTGGCCGTCGTGGCCATGGTCGCCACCCTCGTCGTCGGTGAGTACCTGGCCGCCATCATCATCGTGCTCATGCTCACCGGCGGGGAGGCCCTGGAGGACTTCGCTGCTGCCCGCGCCCGCTCCGAACTCACCGCCCTGCTCGACCGCGCCCCCCAGCACGCCCGCCGCTTCGACACCGACGGCACGCTGGTCGACATCGCCATCGACGAGGTCGAACCGGGCGACGAACTTCTCGTCCGCCCCGCCGAGGTGGTGCCCGTCGACGGCGAACTCCTCGACGACGAGGGCGTCTTCGACGAGTCGTCCCTCACCGGGGAGAGCCTGCCCGTCGAGCGGGTGCGCGGCGACGGCGTCCTGTCGGGCGCGGTCAACGGCGAACGGGCGGTGCGCATCCGGGCGACGGCGGCGGCCGCCGACTCGCAGTACCAGCGCATCCTGATGCTGGTCACCGAGGCCGAGGAGGCCAAGGCCCCGACCGTTCGCATCGCCGACCGCTTCGCCGTTCCCTTCACCCTCGTCTCGCTGACGATCGCGGGCATCGCCTGGTACCTGTCGGGCGACCCGGTGCGCTTCGCCGAGGTGCTCGTGCTCGCCACCCCCTGCCCGCTGCTGATCGCCGCCCCCGTCGCCTTCCTCGGCGGGTCGAGCCGCGCTGCCCGCGAGGGCGTCATCGTCAAGGGCGGCGCCACCCTGGAGGCGCTGGCCCGGGCGCGCTCGGTCGCCTTCGACAAGACCGGCACCCTCACCCACGGACGCCCCGAGCTCGTCGCGGTCCACGCCGCCAACGGGATCCCGGAGGACGTCCTGCTGCAGCTCACGGCGTCCGCCGAGCAGGCGTCGAGCCACGTGCTGGCCACGGGCGTCATGCGCGCCGCGGCCGAGCGCGGGCTGGAGCTCTCCCCCACCCACGACGCGACCGAGGTGGCGACCCACGGCGTCCGGGCGACGGTGGACGGGCGCCGCGTGCGCGTCGGCAAGCTCGCCTTCGTGCGCGAGGTCGACCCGACCGCGACCCTGGCGGAGCTCGAGGCCGGGCAGACCGCCATCGCCGTCGCGGTCGACGGGACGTTCGCCGGCACGCTGCTCATGCGCGACGAGCTGCGCGACAACGCGCCCGCCACGGTGGGCGGCCTGCGCGAGGCCGGCATCGGCGACATCGCGATGCTCACCGGCGACAACGAGGCCACCGCCATCCCGATGGCGCGGGAGGCCGGCATCGCGGGCGACCGCGTCCACGCGGCCCTGATGCCCGCCGACAAGGTGGCCCTGGTCGAGCGCATGCCGGCGCCGGTGATCATGGTCGGCGACGGCGTCAACGACGCACCCGTGCTCGCCGCCGCCGACGTCGGCATCGCCATGGGCGCGCGCGGCTCGACCGCCGCCAGCGAGACCGCCGACGTGGTCGTGATGACCGACGACGTCGGCAAGGTGACCACCGCCCTCGACATCGGACGCCACACCTACCGCGTCGCCCTCACCGCCATCTGGATCGGCGTCGTGCTCAGCCTCGGGTTGATGGTCGTGGCGGCGTTCGGGCACATCCCGGCCGTGGTCGGGGCGCTCACCCAGGAGGTCGTCGACCTCGCCTGCATCCTGTACGCGCTGAGGGCCCTCGGCGGTCCCGTGGCACGATGGCGGGCGTGACTTCCTTCTACGAGCGCGTCGGCGGGGCGCCGGTCTTCCGCGCCCTGGTGGACCGTTTCTACGAAGGCGTTGCCGACGACCCGCCGCTGCGCGCGATGTACCCTGAGGACGACCTCGGCCCCGCCGCCGACCGGCTGCGCCTGTTCCTCGAGCAGTACTGGGGCGGCCCGAAGACCTACGGCGAGACCCGGGGCCACCCCCGCCTGCGCATGCGGCACGCGCCCTTCGTGGTGACGCCCACCCAGCGCGACCGTTGGCTGCACCACATGCTGGGCGCGGTCGACACCCTGAACCTGCCCGAAGCCGAGGACGCCGAACTGCGCGAGTACCTCGTGCGCGCGGCGCAGTTCATGATCAACACGTTCGACGACCCAGAGGTGCAGCAGGGCTGACACTCGACAGCCGGATCAGGCTAACCGGAGGCGTCGAGTGTCAGCTGTGCGGTTCGGCCCGGTCACCGCACCGGCTGGCAGGCGTCCTGCGATGCCGTCGTGCCGGGGATCCACAGCGGCCCGGTCAGGAGGTCGCCGCACGTGGCGCGGGTGGGCGTCCGGGTCGTGACGCCGTCGTCGAGCACGAAGGGCCCACAGCCGCTCATGTCGATCCACACCGCACGCGTTCCGTCGAAGCGCAGCAACAGCCCGCTGCCCGGGTCGCCGCAGGAGAAGTCATCCGGTACCGCCGGGGACTCCGGCGTCGCCAGCACCGCGTCCAGCACACCCTGGGCCTCGTCGCCGGTGAGCGCGTACGAGCCGACCAGGTTGGGACGCTCGGCGCCGCTGTACTGGCACACCACCAGCTCGGACGCCGTGGCTAGGTCGGCGATCGCGCCGAGGCTGGGCGCCACCTCGGGGTTCACCACCGGGCAGCCGCGCGGGTCGACGTCGTTCTCCTGCGCCGTGGCGAGGACCTGCTCGGCCAGCGCCAGCTCGGCAGCCGGCACCTCGACGACCAGGTACGCCGACCCCACCACGCGGCCCACCCGCAGCCACTCCCCGGACGACCCGACCGGGGTCGCACCCTCGACGTCCCCGGGCTGGGTGTGGCGCCACGTCAGGTGCACCTGGCGCAACGCAGCGGGCACCTCCTCGGGGCACGCGATGGCCCGAACGAATCGCGACACGGGGTTCCGGTCCACGAAGGGGCGCTCGGGGCGCTGGTGACCCGGCTCGGCGCACCAGTCGGACCCGGGCGCGAAGCCGTAGCCCCAGTCGCCGGGAACCGCGACGGAGGCGTCCAACATCGACTCCCAGCGCCAGCCGGCCGGGGCCACCGCACGGCCGCCGGCCGGCTCGGGCGCCTGGGCCGGGGCCGCCTCGGGGGCCGCACCTCCCGCGGCAGAATCAGCCCGGTGCGCCTCCGCCGTCATGGGGGCCGACGACTCGGCGTTGAACATGCTCGAGACCAGACCGGCCAGGGGCACCGATGCCACCACCAGCACGACCGCCGCGACCGCGGCACCGAGCCACGGGCGGCGTCGGCGGGACCCGACCCCGCCCGGGGCGTCCCCCTTCAGCGTTTCCGGGGCCAGCGGTGCGAAGTCGTGGTCGCCGGCATGGTCACGCAGCGCCCGGTCGAGGGCGCGCTCGGCGCGGTCGTGGTCAGTCATCGGAGTCCTCCACCAACTGCGTACGGAGCCGGGTCAGAGCTCGGTGCACGTGGCTGCGCGCGGTGGCCTCGGCGCACCCCAGGTGCCCGGCGATCTCCGCGAACGAGAGGCCCGACCAGTACCGCAGCACGACGGCCGCACGCTGGTCGGGTCCGAGTGCCTCGAGCAGGCCCCACGCCACCTCGGCGTCAAGCACCTCATCCTCGAACCCCGGCACCCCACCACCGGGTAGGTCCTCCGGAGCCTCGACGGGCACCAGCCGGCGGGACCTGCGCCACCGCGACACCGACGCGTTCACGATCGAGCGGTGCACATAGGCGTCCACGTCGCCGGCGGCGCGCACGGAGTCGAAGCGGGGCCACAGGCCGACCAGGGCGTCCTGCACGGCGTCGCGGGCGTCCTCGGGGTGGCGGGTGACGAGGTACGCGAACCGTTGCAGCGCGACGGAGCGCTCACGCACGTACTCCTCGAACGTGCGCGCCCCCTCGCCCTGCAGCGTCACGGGCCTCTCCTCCACCAGGGTCACACCCTCATCCACGCAGCGGATGCCCCCAGCGTTGCACCCCTACCCCTCGCGGGGGCGTCGGCGCTCCTGGAGCCTGGCGTACATGTCCTCGATCAGCGACTGGAAGCGCTCCTCGACCTGGCGCCGCTTCACCTTCAGCGTCGGGGTGAGCAGGCCGTTGTCCATGGTGAACTCCTCCAACGCGACGCGGAGGTCCTTGATCCGCTCCTGGCTGGGCAGCTTCTCGGTGAGGGCGTCCACGCGACGGCTCAGTTCGTGCATCACCTCGGGCGAGTTGGCGAGCTCGGCCACGTCGGCGAACCGCACCTGGAGGCGCTCGCCGAGTTCCTCCAGGGCCGGCAGCGACGGGCGCACCAGCAGCGTCACGAACGGGCGGTTGTTGCCCAGCACCACCGCGTGCTCGAACAACGGGTCGGCGAGGATCATCCCCTCGATCGGGGCCGGCGCGATGTTCTTGCCGCCGGAGGTGACGATGATGTCCTTGATCCGGTCGGTGATCACGAGGTAGCCGTCGGTGTCGACGTAGCCGACGTCACCGGTGTGCAGCCAGCCCTCGGCGTCGACGGCGGCGGCGGTGCCCTCGGGGTCGTTCCAGTAGCCCTGCATCACGTTGGGGCCGCGGTACCAGATCTCGCCCTCGTCGGCGATCTTCACCTCGCCGCCCACCATGACGCGGCCGACGGTGCCGAACTTGAACGCACCCGGGGAGTTGAACGACACCAGCGGGGACGCCTCGGTCAACCCGTAGCCCTGCGACACGAGGATGCCGGCGGCCGAGAAGAACTCCTCGACCTCCTTGCGCAGCGGCGCGCCGCCGCAGGCCATCACGGTCTTGTGCCCACCCAGCGCCTCGCGGATCGACGAGAACACGAGCTTGTCGGCGAGCGGCAACTGGGCCTGCAGCCAGGCCGAGGGCCGGCGTCCCTTGCGGTAGGCGTGCTGGTTGGCCGCACCCACGCCCATGGCCCACTCGAAGATCTTCTTCTTCGCCGGCGACGCCGCGACCCGCTCGTGGACGGTCAGGAACACCTTCTCGTACAGCCGCGGGACCGACACGAACGTGGTCGGCTTGGCCTCAACCAGGGCCTCGGCCACCGTGCGCGCGTCGGCGACGTACGTGTTGAGGCAGCCCATGGTGAGCACCTTGTAGGTCCACGCGCGCTCCAGCGCGTGCGACAGGGGCAGGAACGCCAGCGACGAGTCCTCGTACGTCATGTCGAAGAACGCGTCGAGCGCGTCGAGTTCGTACGTGAACCCGCGGTGGGTCAGGGCGGCCCCGCGCGGCTCGCCCGTGGTGCCCGAGGTGTAGATGATCGAGGCCAGGTCGTCCCCGGACGCCTCGGCCAGCCGCTGCTGGACGCTCGCCACGGCGTCCTCCGAGGGCTGTTCGGCCAGCACGTCACCCACGGAGCGCACTCGCTCGTCCCCGGACGCCGTGGGCTCGAACACCCACAAGCCCCGCAGCGCGGGCAGCTCGTCCCAGACCGGGGTGATCCGCTCGAGCAGCGTGTCGTTCTCGACGAAGCCGAACACCGACCCGGAGTTGCCGGCGATGTGGCGCACCTGCTCGGGCGTGCTCGTCGGGTAGACCGGCACCGGCACCGCGCGGATGCTCAGCAGCGCGAAGTCGGCGATGCTCCACTCGGGGCGGTTGTTGCTCAGCAGCAGGACGCGGTCCCCGGCCTCGATGCCCTGCTCGACGAGGTGCGCGGCGAGGCCGTTCACCTCGGCCTGGAGCTCACGGTAGCCCTGGACCCGCCACCCCTCACCGGACTTGATGCGGGTCGCCGGACGCCCCGCGTGCGTGCGGGCGGTCTCGGCGAAGCGGACGGCGAGGTGTGACTGGTCCATGGCGAACTACTCCCTTGTGCGCGGACACGTACCCACCAACTTAGACTGCTCCCATGGCCGGACTCACCAATCTGCACGAGATCCTCGGCGCCCTGCGCCCGAGCGTGCGCCAGGGCTCCTTCGTGTACGTGACGCTCCCCACGCCCCCCGAGGTCGAGGCGCACGCGCGCATCGTCGAGGACGAGGGCGTCACCGTCGTCCTCGACCAAGGGGTCGCCGACGACCAGGGGTACGAGTACGAGGAGGTGTTCGGCTGGATCACGCTCCAGGCCCACACCTCGTTGAGCTCGGTCGGCGTGACCGCCGCGGTCGCGACGGCGCTGGCCCGGGTCGGCATCTCCTGCAACGTGCTGGCCGGCTACTACCACGACCACCTCCTCGTGCCGGTCGAGTCGGTCGACGAGGCCGTCGAGGTGCTGGGCGGGCTGGAGTCGTGACGCTCCCCGTCGAGGTCGGCGCCCACGCGGACGCCGCCCCGCTCGAGCACGCCGCCGCGGGCGGCTTCTCGATCATGCAGACCTTCATCGGCGACCCGCAGGCCTGGAAGGGCCATGCGGTCGACCACCCGGGCGGCGCCGCCGGCCTCAAGGCGGACGCGGAGGCGGCCGGGGTCGGCCTGTTCATCCACGCGCCCTACGTCATCAACGTCGCCACGACGAACAACCGCGTGCGCATCCCGAGCCGCCAGATCCTGGCCCGTCAGGTGAAGCTGGCCGCCGAGGTCGGCGCGCGCGGTGTCATCGTGCACGGCGGGCACGTCTCGGCCGGCGACGACCCCGCGGTGGGCTTCGACAACTGGCGCAAGGCGATCGAGGGCCTCGACCTCGCGGTGCCGATCCTCATCGAGAACACCGCCGGCGGCACCAACGCGATGGCGCGCCACCTCGACCGCATCGCGATGCTGTGGGACGCCGTGGCCTCGGCCGCCGGCTCCGAGAACGTGGGGTTCTGCCTCGACACCTGCCACGCGCACGCCTCGGGCATGGACCCGTCCGGGCTCGTCGACGCGATCAGGGGCATCACGGGGCGCATCGACCTGGTGCACCTCAACGACTCCCGGGACGCCGCCGGGTCGGGCGCCGACCGCCACGAGGTCCTGGGCCTGGGCCAGGTCGACCCCGAGTTCTTGGTCGAGGTCGTGCGCGAGGCGAACACCGCCACGATCCTGGAGACCCCCGGCGACGCCGCCTCGCACGCGGCCCAGGTGGACTGGTTGCGCGAGCTCCTGTGAGCCTCAGCCCTCGGGCAGCAGCACCGTGATGCGCTCGGACGCCTCGGGCACCAACGCCGACGCCACCCGGCGCAGCAGCGGGGCGATCGCAGAGTCGGAGCGCCACACCAGCGCGATGTCGCGCGCGGGGACCGGGTCCACGAGGCGGCGGGTGACGAGCTCCTCGGACGCCGCGGCCCGGGCGTCCTGCAACGAGAGCGCGGGCAGCAGGGAGACGACCCCGGGCCCGTTGGCGATCATCGAGCGGAGGATCTCCACCGACGAGGCGCGGTAGTCGTCGCGACCGCGGGCGCCCACGGCGTCCAGCCAGCCCTCGACCTGGTCGTTGAGGCAGTGGCCGGGCGCGAGCAGGGTGACGTCGACGCCGGCCAGGAGGTGGGAGTCGATGGGTTCCGGTCGCCGCGCCAGCTCGTGGTCGATGGGGAGCGCGAGGAGGATCTCCTCGCGGAACAGCGGGAGGTGCTCCAGCCCGGGGGGCGCCGAGGGCGGCAGGGGGACTGCCGCGAGGACGGCGTCCAGCTCGCCGGCGTCGAGCATGCGCAGCAGCTTCTCGGTCTTGCGTTCGGTGACGAGCAGGTCGATGCCGGGGAACGACTCCCGCATGCTGCCCAGCGCCTGCGGCAGCAGGTAGGGGGCGAGGGTCGGGAAGATGCCCAGCCGGATGGCCCCCGACTCGGGCGGGCGGTGGGTGGCGACGGCGATCCGCAACTGATCCGCGTCGCGGATCAACAGGCGAGCGCGCCGGACGACCTCCTCGCCCACCTCGGTGGGGCGGACCGGGGAGGCCGACCGGTCGAGCAGTTCGGCGCCGAGCTGCGCCTCGAGCCTCTTCACCTGGGCCGACAGCGTGGGCTGCGACACCGCGCAGCGCCGGGCGGCCCCGCGGAAGCTGCCCTCGTCGGCGACGGCGATCAGGTACTCGAGGTCGCGCAGGTTCATGCGGCCCGCAGCACGCTCGCGCGGATGAGGTGGTCGAACGAGCTCAGCGAGGCGGTCGCGCCGGCACCCATGGCGATCAGGATCTGCTTGAACGGGACGTCGGTGCAGTCGCCGGCGGCGTAGACACCGCGCATCGAGGTGGCGCCGCGGCTGTCGACCACGACCTCCTTGCGGTCGTTCAGCTTCAGCGCGTCGCCCAGCCAGTCGGTGTTGGGCAGCAGGCCGATCTGGACGAAGACGCCGTTGACGTCGAGCTGCTTCGCCTCGCCGGACGTGCGGTCGGTGTACGCCAGGCCCGTGACCTGGGCGCCGTCGCCGAGCACCTCGGTGGTGGCGGCGTTCCTGATGACCTCGACGTTGGGCAGGCTGGCGAGCTTCGAGAGGAGCACGTCGTCGGCGGCGAGCCGGTCGGTGAACTCGAGCACGCTCACGTGGCCGACCACGCCGGCCAGGTCGATGGCGGCCTCGATGCCCGAGTTGCCACCCCCGATGACGGCGATGCGCTTGCCCTTGAACAGGGGGCCGTCGCAGTGCGGGCAGAAGGTGACGCCCTTGTTGCGGTACTCCTCCTCGCCCGGGACGCCCATGGTGCGCCAGCGCGCGCCGGTGGAGACGATGACCGAGCGACCCTTGAGCGTGCCGCCGCCCTCGAACTCGACGGTGAACAGGCCGTCGGCGCCCGCGGGCTGCAGGCCGGTGGCGCGGACGCCCTTGAGGATGTCGACGGCCTCGTGCTGGGCGACGTGCTCCTCGAGCTGCGCGGCGAAGCGCGGGCCCTCGGTGTGCGCGACGGTGACGAAGTTCTCGATCGACATGGTGTCGAGCACCTGGCCGCCGAACTTGTCGGCCGCGACCGCGGTGCGGATGCCCTTGCGCGCCGAGTAGATCGCGGCGGTCGCACCGGCGGGGCCCCCGCCGACGACGAGCACCTCGTAGGGCTCGCGGGCGTCGAGGTCGTCGGCCAGGCGCGCCTCGGCGCCGGTGTCGAGCTGGGCGAGGAAGTCGGGGATGTCCATCCGGCCGCTGGCGAAGGGCTCACCCTCGGAGTAGACGGTCGGCACGGCGAGGATGTTGCGCGCGGCGATCTCGGCCTGGAACACGCCGCCCTCGACGACGGTGTGCTTGATGCCGGGGTTCAGGACCGCCATGGCGTTGAGCGCCTGCACCACGGTCGGGCAGTTCTGGCAGGTCAACGACATGTAGGTCGTGAACTCGCGCGGCGGGAGCGCCTTGACTGCTGCGGCGGTCGCGTCGTCCACCTTGACCGGGTGGCCGCCGACCTGGAGGAGGGCGAGCACCAGCGAGGTGAACTCGTGGCCCAGCGGGAGGCCGGCGAAGCGCACGGCGATGTCGGTGCCGGCGCGGCGGATGGCGAAGGAGGGGGTGCGCCCGTCGGGCTCCTCGGTGACGGAGATCTTGTCGGAGCAGGCGGCGATCTCGTCGAGAAGCTCGCGCGTCTCGCTCGACTTCTGCGAGTCGTCGAGGCTCGCGGCGAGCACGATCGGCTCACGGAGCAGCTCGAGGTACTGCTTCAGTTGGGCGGTCAGCGTGGCGTCAAGCATGGAGGTTCCTTCGACGGGTGGTGGCGAGGTGGTGGGGACAGCGTGACCGCGCGGCGGGGGCTCCGGGCCGGCCCGCCGCGCGGCGTCACACAGGACGATCAGGCGTCGCTCGGGGTGATCAGATCTTGCCCACGAGGTCGATCGAGGGGGCCAGCGTCTCGGCGCCCTCTTCCCACGCGGCCGGGCAGACCTCGCCCGGGTTGTTGCGCACGTACTGGGCGGCGCGGACCTTGCGCACCAGCTCGGTGGCGTTGCGGCCGATGCCCTCGGCGGTCGTCTCCAGGAACTGGATGACGCCGTCCGGGTCAACCAGGAAGGTCGAGCGGTCGGCCAGGCCCGACGCGCGCAGCGTGTCGAAGTTGCGGCTGATCTGGCCGTTCGGGTCACCGATCATGCCGTACTGGACCTTGCCGACCTCGTGGCTGGACGCGTGCCAGGCCTTGTGCGTGAAGTGGGTGTCGGTGCTGACGGAGAAGACCTCGACGCCCAGGCCCTGCAGCTCGTCGTAGTGGTCGGCCAGGTCGGAGAGCTCGGTCGGGCAGACGAAGGTGAAGTCGGCGGGGTAGAACATGAAGATCGCCCACTTGCCCTTCAGGTCGCTGCTGTCGACCTCGATGAAGTCACCGTTCTTGAACGCGGTGGCCCGGAAGGGAACGATCTCGGTGTTGATCAGGGACACGGGATGCCTCTCGTCGTGGGGTTGCCTTGATAACCAAAACCTATCATATTTGGGCGGTCCGCGAGGAATTGCCTATCACCCGCTGTCCTGCATCTGAGACGCCGCGTTCCAGACGTGACCTCCCGAGGCGGCGATTCGGGGTGTGGACCGCTAGCCTGACCCTGTGACTCGGAGCATCTATGTGATGGCGCCCGAGGGCCAGACAGGGAAGTCGGTCGTCGCCCTCGGCATCGTTGACGCGCTGACGCGCGAGGTTGAGTCGGTCGGGGTGTTCCGGCCGATCATCAAGGGGACTGAACCAGACCAGATCCTCACCGCGCTCCTGCGCCAGCCGGCAGTGCACCAGGAGTACGAGGAGTCCTACGGCGTGACGTACGAAGACGTACGCAAGGACGCCGACGAGGCCCTCGCCCGCATCGTCCACCGCTACGGCGAGATCGCCGGGCACTTCGACGCCGTCGTGATCCTCGGTTCCGACTTCAAGGACGCGCTCGGCGCCCCTGAGCTCGGCCTGAACGCCCGCATCGCGGCCAACCTGAACGCGCCGGTCGCGTTCACGGTGTCGGCCCGTGACCGGTCGCCCGAGCAGGTCGTGCAGTTCGCGCGCAGCTCGATGGAGGAACTGAAGAAGCACCACGCCACGACGATCGCCGTCATCCCGACGCGCGTCCCGAGCGGCCACGAGGCGGAGTACGCCAACGCCGTGCGTGCCGCGTGGTCCGATGTCGTCTCCGGCGTCATCCCGGCCCACCGGGTGCTCTCGGCCCCGGTGCTGGGCGCGCAGATCAAGGCCGTCGAGGGCCACTTGGTCGCCGGCCGCGAGGAGATGCTCGAGCACGACAGCCAAACCGTGATCGTCGGCGCGATGACATTGCCGAACCTGCTGGCCCGCCTCGAGCCCGAGGCGACGGTCATCATGCCGGGCGACCGTACCGAGATGATCCCGGGCCTGCTGATGGCCCAGACCTCCGGCGCGTTCCCGCAGCTGGCCGGCCTGATCCTGACGGGCGGCTACGAGATCCCCGACCCCATCCAGCAGCTCATCACCTCGGTGCCGCACGAGCTGCCGATCGCGGTGACAGACCTCGGCACCTTCACCACCGCCGAGCGGCTGTTCCGCATCGAGGGCATCATGACGAGCTCCGACCGCAAGGTCGAGCTCGGCCGCCGGCTGTTCAACGAGTTCGTCGACGGTGGCGCCCTGCTCGGCGCGATGCACGTCAACCGCGCCGAGATCCGGACGCCGGTCATGTTCGAGTACCAGATCAACGAGATGGCGCGGCGCGCGAAGAGGCGCATCGTGCTGCCGGAGTCGAACGACGACCGCATCCTCGAGGCGGCGTCCATCGTGCTGCGCCGCGGGACGGCCGACATCATCCTGCTCGGCGACCCGACCGAGGTGAAGGCCCGCGCGCTGGCGTCCGGCTACTCGCTCGAGGGCGCCGAACTGGTCGACATGAACACGCCCGAGCTGGTGGAGCGGTTCTCCGAGGAGTACGCCCGCCTCCGCTCGGCGAAGGGCGTGACGATCGAGCAGGCCAAGGAGAAGATGACCGACCCGAGCTACTTCGGGACGATGATGGTGCACCTCGGCCTGGCCGACGGCATGGTGTCGGGTGCGGCCAACACGACGGCGAACACGATCCGGCCGAGCCTGGAGTTCGTGAAGACCAAGCCGGGTGTCTCGGTGGTCAACTCGAGCTTCCTGATGTGCATGTCCGATCGCGTCGACGTCTACGGTGACTGCGCCGTGAACCCCGACCCGACGGCCGAGCAGCTCGCCGACATCGCGATCAGCTCCGCGCAGACGGCCGTGGCGTTCGGCATCGAGCCGCGCGTGGCGATGCTGTCGTACTCGACCGGCTCGTCCGGCGCGGGCGCCGACGTCGACAAGGTGCGCGAGGCCACCGACCTCGTCCGCCTGCGGGCACCCCACCTCAAGGTCGAGGGCCCGATCCAGTTCGACGCCGCCGTCGACCCCGAGGTCGGCCAGAAGAAGATGCCGGGTTCCGAGGTGGCCGGCCGTGCGACCGTGTTCATCTTCCCCGACCTCAACACGGGCAACAACACCTACAAGGCCGTCCAGCGGTCGGCGGGCGCGCTCGCCGTCGGGCCGGTCCTGCAGGGCCTGAACAAGCCGGTGAACGACCTGTCGCGTGGCGCACTGGTCGACGACATCGTCAACACAATCGCGATCACCGCGATCCAGGCACAGAACACCTGATTCACCCTGGGGGCCGGACGACGTGGTCCGGCCCCTGCCCCACCCACGAGTCCGGACGCGCTGCGCCCCGGGGTTAGGAGCCACCCATGAGCATGGACATCCTCCTGTTGAACGCAGGGTCGTCCTCGATCAAGTACCAGGTCATCGACATGAGCGACGAGCGCGTGATCGCGACCGGCCTCATCCAGAAGATCGGCGGCACGGGCAGCACGCTCGAGCACACCGTCGACGGTGAGGAGTTCGCCGTCACCCAGGACTTCGCCGACCACGAGGAAGCCCTCGAGGCGATGACCTCGATGTTCGACGCGCACGGGCCCCAGATGTCCGACATCAAGGCCGTCGGCCACCGCACCGTGCACGGCGGCGACGAGTTCGACCACACGGTGCTCATCGACGACAAGGTCATCGACACCCTCGTCCGGCTGTCGCCCCTGGCGCCGCTGCACAACCCGCCCGGCATCACGGCGATCCGCGCCGCGCAGCACATCCTGCCCGACGTGCCGCACGTGGCGATCTTCGACACCGCGTTCTTCGCGCACCTGCCCGAGGAGGCCTACAGCTACGCCATCGACCGTGAGACCGCGCAGCGCCTGAAGATCCGCCGCTACGGCTTCCACGGCACGAGCCACAACTACGTGTCGCACAAGACGGCCGAGGTGCTGGGGCGTCCCTACGACGAATTGAAGATGATCGTGTGCCACCTGGGCAACGGTGCGTCGGTGTCGGCGATCAAGGGCGGGCAGCCCGTCGAGACGTCCATGGGCCTCACGCCGCTGCAGGGCCTGATGATGGGGACGCGCTCGGGCGACATCGACCCCGGCATCCACGCCTACCTGTTCCGCTCGGGCATGAGCATGGACGAGATCGACAACCTGCTCAACAAGAAGTCCGGCCTGCTCGGCATGTCGGGGTCGAACGACATGCGCGACGTGGGCGACAAGGCGGCCGCCGGTGACGAGGGGGCCCAGCTCGCCCTCGACGTGTACGTGCACCGGCTCGTGTCGTACATCGGCTCGTACATGGCGATCCTCGGCGGCGTGGACGCCGTGGCCTTCACCGCCGGCGTCGGCGAGAACGCGGCGAACATCCGCGAGGCCGTCGTGACGCGCCTGCACAACCTCGGCTTCCACCTGGACGCCGAGCGCAACGCGATCCGCTCCAAGGAGCCGCGCCTGATCTCGACCGACGACTCGCCTGTCAAGGTGCTCGTGGTCCCGACCAACGAGGAACTCCAGATGGCCCGGGAGGTCAAGGAAGTCATCGCGGCCGGCTGACGCCGTGCGACAAATCTGAGTGCGGCTTCTCCGCGGCGTGCGACGAATCTGAGTGCGCTTTGTGCCCGTTTCGAGGCATGTCCGTCACTCAGATTTGTCGCACAGCTGGGAGACCCCGCACTCAGATTTGCAGCACAGGCCCGCTAGGTTGAACCCATGACCACCGCACTCGTCACCGGCGCGACCGCCGGGATCGGAGCCGAGTTCGCCCGCCAGCTCGCCGCGCGGGGGGACGACCTCGTGCTGGTCGCCCGCAACCGGGGGCGCTTGGAGCAAACCGCCACCGAGCTGAGGGAGCGCTACGGCGTCCGGGTCGAGGTGCTGGACGCCGACCTGGCCGACCGGGACGCCCTGGCCCGCGTCGCCGCGCGCCTCTCCGAGCAGGACGAGCCCATCGACACCCTCGTCAGCAACGCCGGCTTCGGCTACCCCGCGAAGCTGGCCGACCCGAACACCGAGCCGCACGAGGGGGCCCTCGACGTGATGGCCACCGCCGTTCTTGTGCTCGGCAACACGGCCGCCGCCGCCATGCGCGCCCGCGGGCGGGGCCGCATCATCACCGTCGCCTCACTGGCCGCCTGGATCACCCAGGGCAGCTACTCGGCGGTGAAGTCCTTCGCGAAGCTGTACTCCGAGGCGCTCGCGGTCGAGCTCCGCGGCACCGGCGTCACCGCCACGGCACTGTGCCCGGGCTGGGTGCGCACCGAGTTCCACGAGCGGGCCGCCATCGACGCCGGCGGCATCCCCGCCTGGGTGTGGGTGGACGCCGAGCGCTGCGTCCGGGAGTGCCTGACCCACGCGGACGCCGGGAAGGCCATCTCTCTGCCCACCAAGCGGTGGAAGCTGGCTGCGTTCGCCCTCCAGCACCTGCCGCGCGGCGCCGTGCGGGCGATCAGCGGGGCCGTGGACCGGGTGCGCCACTGACGACGTGGTGCAGAATGGTCTGGTGACCAGCGACGCGGGCGCAGCCCCTGACAAGGACGACAAGGCGAAGGACCTCGCCAAGTACTCCGACGCGCCCCAAGCCGTGGCGCGCTTCGTGGCCCAGCAGCTGATCATGAAGCCCTACGTGTGGTCGGCGATCTCGGTGCACGTGCACGGCGAGCGCCACCTCAAGGACCTCAACGCCCCCTTCATCGCGATCGCGAACCACTCCAGCCACGTCGACACCACGGTGATCTACGGCGCCCTCCCCCGCCGCCTGTCGCGCAACCTCGCCGCCGGCGCGGCCGCCGACTACTTCTTCAAGAAGAAGACCTCGGCCCTGGGCACCCGGCTGTTCTTCAACGCCTACCCCGTCGACCGCGGCGGCATGCGCGGCCACGCGGGCCTGTCGGGGCGCCTGCTCGATGACGGCGTCCCGCTGCTGATCTTCCCCGAGGGCACCCGCTCGCGCACCGGCGCGATGGCCAACTTCAAGATGGGTGTCTCGGCGCTGTCGATCCAGCACGAGGTACCGGTCCTGCCGATCGCGCTGGTCGGCGCCTACGCGGCGATGCCATACGGGCAGAAGCTGCCGGTGCCGGGGCGTCCGACGGTGCACATCGTGTTCGGACCACCCATGAAGGCGCTGCCCGGCGAGACCGTGCCGCGCTTCAACGAGCGGCTCTACAACAAGGTCCTCGAACTGCACGACACGACGGCGCGCGCCTACGGCATGCCCACGCAGTCCGACTTCTGGCGGTCGGTGGCCCTGAAGGACGCCGCGAAGAAGGCCACGGCGAAGAAGCCGGACGCCACCTCCTGAGGCGTCGCCCGCGGTCAGCCGGGGTGTGCTTGGGCACCCGCGACGGTGCAGCGGGCGTCCTCGCCACCGAGGACCTCCGCGGAGACGGTGGTCCGCGCGTCGGGCTCCACCCGTTCGCTGGACGCCTGGACGTCCTCGGCCATGCCGTCGTGCTCGACCGTGACGGTCACCGCGTAGCGGTGGGCCACGTCAGCCGTGTTGTGCATCTCGACCTCGACGACCGGGCGCACCTCACGACGCGCAACTCGGGCTGCTGGCCGGAGACCGTGGTCGTGACGCAGCCGGAGAACGCCGCGCTCGCGACCACGTCGGTCGCGGCCACCGCACCGCGGCGGAACAAAGACGTGGACATGAGGGCCTCCCAGGGGTTGTGTGCCCCCAGGTTCGCCCCTCACCGCCCCGGGCACCAGCAGCCGGGGAGTGGGTGGCGCTCCGCCCTCAGGCTGAGCGCGCCACCGTGGCGAGCGGCACCATGCGGGTGCGCGCCACCGAGAAGACGGACGCCCCGATGGCCACCAGTCCCCATCCGACGAGCACGAACACCGGGATCGCCACGCCGGTGCCCGTCGACACCGCGCGCACGGCGTCCAGTGCCGGCGAGAGCGGCGACATCGAGCCCAGCGCCGAGAACAGCCCGGGCGCGGTGGCGGTCGTCGCGGTGACGGCCGTGACGAGCGCCATGACGACCGCGGCGATCCGGCCCGCGTTGCCGAACAGGGCCGCCAACGCGTGGTTGACCAGTGCGAACACCGTGCCGGCGATGAGCAACACCAGGCCGAGGAGGAAGCCCTCCGACCAGGTCAGCTCCAGCGCCACCGCGCCCAAGATGGTCAGGACGACGGACTGGGCGGCCACGATACCGAGACCGGGCAGCAGCGCGCGGCCGAGCAGGGTGCCCGTCCCGGCGGTGGAGAGGGCCGCCCGGCGCGACAGCGCCGGCAGCGCGGCGAAGGTCGCCAGCGCGCCCACCCACAGGGTGGTGACCAGCAGCAGGCTCACCCACGCCAGGTTGGGGCGAACCAGGGCCGAGAGACCGTCGGTGTCGACCGGCGAGGCCACGACGGAGGCGAGGTTGTCGCGCTCCTCGTCGCTGTAGGTCGGGATCTCGTCAGCACCCTCGGCGACCCCGTCGGCGAGCTCCTGGGTGCCGCCGGCGAGCTCGCCCGCGCCGGTGGCCAGCTGGTCGAGGCCCCCGGCGAGCAGCACGGCCCCGCCCGAGGCCTGGTCGATGCCGTTGGTGTAGTCGGCCACGCCCGAGCTGAGCTGGCCCAGCCCGTCGGCCAGCAGGCGGGC
>DUOQ01000108.1 GCA_012838755.1 Propionibacterium sp.
TCTATCGCTGGAGCGATAGAAACGCCGCCTCGAACTGCACCCGGGGGTGGCTAGGCTGGCGCGCGTGACCGATCCCGCACCGCTGTCCCTGCCCCTCGCCGACGAGTACCTCGGGTGGGTGTCGTCCTCCGCGGAGGACTCCCTCGCCGCCGCCCGCGGTGGCGTCGCCGCCCTCAAGCAGCACCCCCCGACCACGACCGTCGACGCACTCCGGGCCTGGAACGACATCCACGCCCACCTCAGCGACACCGTGGCCCGCGGTGAGCTGTTCAGCGAGGTGCACCCTGACGCCGAGGTGCGGGACGCCGCCGAGAAGGCCAGCCTCGCCGGCCAGCAGCTGGCCACCGAGCTGGGGCTCGACACCCAGCTGTACGCGATCTTCGCGGGGCTCTCCCCCGACGGGCTGGACGCCGAGGCGACCCGCCTGTTGGGGAAGGTGCTGCGCGACTTCCGCCGCTCGGGCGTGGCCGCCGACGAACCGACCCGCGCGCGCATCAAGGAGATCCGCGACCGGCTGACCGTGCTCGGCCAGACGTTCGCCCGGACGATCCGTGAGGGCACCCGCTCGATCAAGGTGCGCCCCGAGCAGCTCGCGGGGCTCCCCCAGGACTGGATCGACGCCCACCCCGCCGGCGACGACGGCCTGGTGACCGTCACCACCGACTACCCGGACGCCATCCCGTTCCGCACGTTCGCCCACGACGCCGGCGCCCGCCGGGACCTGCTCGTCGCGGCCCTGACGATCGGGTTCCCCGACAACGTCGAGGTGCTCCACGAGATCTTCGCGCTGCGCTCCGAGCTGGCCGTGCTGCTCGGCTACGACAACTGGCCCGACTTCGACGCCGAGGTCAAGATGATCAAGTCCGGTGAGGCGATCGGCACGTTCATCGACAAGATCGCGGATGCCGCCCTCGAGCCCGCCCAACGGGACGTCGGCGTCCTGCTCGAGCGCCTGCGGCAGGACCGCCCCGAGGCGACGGAGGTCGAGGCGTCCGACGCCCAGTACTACGCCGAGGTGCACCGCCGCGAGGAGCTCGAGGTCGACGCCCAACGGGTGCGCACGTACTTCGACTTCGGCAAGGTCCGTGCCGGGCTGCTCGACGTGACGAGCCGCCTGTTCGGGCTCAGTTACACGCCGGTCGACGTCCCCGTCTGGCACGCGTCCGTGACCGCCTACGACGTGAATACCGAGGGCGGGACCGACCTGGGCCGCATCTACCTCGATCTCCATCCCCGCGAGGGCAAGTTCAAGCACGCCGCCCAGTTCACCCTCACCTCCGGTGTCCAGGGCCGGCAGGTGCCCGAGGGCGTGCTGGTGTGCAACTTCCCGACCGGGCTCATGGAGCACTCCGACGTGGTGACCCTGTTCCACGAGTTCGGGCACCTCGTGCACCACCTCGTCGGCGGGCACCAGCCCTGGATCGAGTTCTCGGGCGTCGCCACCGAGTGGGACTTCGTCGAGGCCCCCAGCCAGATGCTCGAGGAGTGGGCCTGGGACCCGGCCGTGCTCGGTTCGTTCGCCACCAACGCCGACGGGGAGCCGATCCCGGCCGACCTCGTCGAGCGCATGCGGAAGGCCGACGACTTCGGCAAGGGCTACTTCGCTCGCACCCAGATGTTCTACGCGGCGCTCGCCTACCGCCTGCACCTGGAGAACCCCGCCGACCTCGTGGCCCGCACCAAGGAGCTGCAGGAGCAGTACTCGCTGTTCCCCTACCTCGAGGGCACGTGCATGCCGACGTCGTTCGGCCACCTCGACGGGTACACCTCGGGCTACTACACCTACATGTGGAGCCTCGTCATCGCCAAGGACATGTTCTCGGCGTTCGACGGCGACGACCTGTTCGCGCCCGAGGTGGCTCGCCGCTACCGCGACACGGTGCTGGCCCAGGGCGGCACCAAGGACGCCGCCGACCTCGTCGAGGAGTTCCTGGGGCGTCCGTACAACTTCGACGCCTACGCGGCCTGGCTGGCCGAGTAGGACGACAGACGCTCCCCCGAGGGTCCAGTTGCCCCTGGCATGCCAAGGGCTCCTGAACCTTCAGGGGAGCGTCTGGAAGGCGATCAGCGCGAGCGGCGGCGTCCGGCCCGGCCGGCGGAGGCCGAGAAGGCGGCGGCACCACGGTTCGCACCCGCCGGGGCGACCCCGGACGCCGTGCGCGCGGGTCGCGGAGCCCGCTGGCCCTGGGGCTGGGACGCCTGGGGCGCACCCTGCCCGCCACGGCCACCGCGTCCGCCCTGACCACGACCACCCTGGCCACCGGCGGGACGGCGCGGACGTGAGGACAGCTGCACGGGGACGTCGGGCGTGCGCTCGGCGACCTCGGCCGAGGAGAACACGCGGCGCTCGCCGGGCGCGATCTCGCGGAGCACGTCGGTCGACGCCGCGGTCACGCGCGGCCTGATCTTCGCCGCACGCATGAGCCCCTGCACGTCGCCGCGCTGGTCGGGCGTCGCGATCGTGATGACCGTGCCCGAGGAGCCCGCGCGTGCGGTGCGCCCGGAGCGGTGCAGGTACGCCTTGTGCTCGGTGGGCGGGTCGGCGTGCACGACGAGGGCCACGTCGTCGACGTGGATCCCGCGGGCGGCGATGTCGGTGGCGACGAGGGTCTCGACGCGTCCGGAGTCGAAGGCGGCCAGGTTCCGCACGCGGGCGTTCTGCGACAGGTTGCCGTGCAGGTCGACCGCGGGGATGCCGCGTCCGTTGAGCTGCTTGGCGAGCTTCTTGGCGCCGTGCTTGGTCCGGGTGAACAGGATCGTGCGGCCCGGCGCGGCGGCCAGGTCGGCGATCACGTCGGAGCGCTCGGCCGCCGACACGGTGAGCACGTGGTGCTCCATCGTCGAAACCGGCGACTGCGCGGAGTCCGCCTCGTGGACGACCGGGTTGCGCAGGAACTGGCGCACCAGGACATCCACGGCGTTGTCGAGCGTGGCCGAGAAGAGGAGGCGCTGCGAGCCCTTCGGCGTCGCGGCGAGGATCTTCTTCACGCCGGGCAGGAAGCCCATGTCGCTCATGTGGTCGGCCTCGTCGATGACGGTCACCTCGACCGCGTCGAGTGACAGGTGGCCCTGGTCACGCAGGTCGAGCAGGCGTCCGGGCGTGGCGACGAGGATGTCGACGCCGGCCTTCAGCGTACGCACCTGCGGGTTCTGGTTGACGCCACCGAAGATGGTGAGCGTCGACAGCCGGGCGGCGTCGGCGAGCGGCTTGACCGACTCGGCGATCTGGGCGGCCAGCTCGCGGGTCGGGGCCAGCAGTAGGGCGCGGGGGCGGCCCGGGGCGGGACGCCGGCGCGCGGTCGGGTTGGTGGTGTCGGCCAGGCGCGCCACGACGGGCAGCGCGAAGGCGTAGGTCTTGCCCGATCCGGTGCGCCCGCGGCCGAGGACGTCGCGTCCGGCCAGCGAGTCGGGCAGCGTGGCCGCCTGGATCGGGGTGGGGGTGTCGATGCCGCGTGCCGCCAGGACGGCGGCGAGCGACGTGGGCACGCCAAGGCGTGCAAAAGTCTGGGTCATGAGATCTTTCTCGGGCGTCTCGCCCGGGCGCGCTCGTGCTGGATCCGATCCGTGTGATCGGTGCGGCGCGGCCAGCGGCTGTTCAGCCGCATCACCTGCGATCCGAGGCAAGACTGGTGCGGATCGCCGGACCCATGTTAGTGCACGCGCCGCCGATCCCCTGCATCGGGTGCCTCAGGTGGCAACCGCCCGACGCAGGGCGTCCAGTCGGGCGGCCACGATGCGGCGCGACAGGGACGCCTCGGGCGCCAACTCCTCGGAGCCGTGGTACGCGCCCGGATAGAGGTGGAACTCGACGGGGTGCCCCTGCGCGGCGAGGGCGGTGGCGAGGGCGATGTCCTCGTCGCGGAACAGGTCCAAGGTGCCCACGTCCAGGAAGACCGGGGCGACGCCCGACCAGTCGTCCTCGAGCAGGGGCGAGGCATAGGTGTCGGGTTCCTGGCCGCCCAGCCACCACGACCAGGCAGCGAGGTTGTCGGCGCGGTCCCACAGGCCGAGGTCGGCGATCGCGTGCGAGGACGCCGTGGTGTTGCTCGGGTCGAGCATCGGGTAGGCCGCCAGGACGAGCCTCAGGGCGGGCCCGTGCTCGTCGCGGGCGCGCAGCGCGGTGGCCAGCGCGAGGTTGCCGCCCGCGGAACCTCCCACGACGACGAGTCGCTCGGGGTCGAACCCCAGCTCGGCGGCGTGGTCGACCATCCAACGCAGCGCAGCGAAGCAGTCACGGGACTGCGCGGGGTGCGGGTGCTCGGGCGCCTTGCGGTAGCCACTCGAGACCACGACCGCCCCGACCTCGCGGGCGTACTGGGCGGCGGTGCGGTCCTCCCCGTCGAGGGAGCCCAGCAGCATGCCGCCGCTGTGGATGAAGAGGATCCCGGGCAGCCGCGCGCCGGGGTCGGCGTCCGCCGGCCGGTAGATACGTACGGGCACGTCGGGGTCGTCATCGAGTCCGGGAGTGAGCCGGTCCTCACGCCTCACGGACGGATCGGGACCCCCCGCCGCCGCGACCGCTTCGGCGTTGAGCCGGTCGGAGCGCTCCCGGCGCGCCACGATGTCGTCGAGGGTGGTCAGACCAGGGCGTGGGGTCGAGCGCACCACCTCGAGCGCGGGACGCGACTCGGGGTCCACCCGGTCGAGCATCGAGGTCACGTCAGTCCTGCTGGTCGGACGACTCCCACGTGTGGGGCACGACGCCGTCGACGCTGATGCCCGAGACGAGGCACCGGTCCTTGCGGTTGCGGGTGAGCGCCTGGGTCCAAGTGACGAAGCCGCCGTCACCGAGCTCCACACGCTCCTCGCCGTCCACGACGAAGCGGAAGGCCGCCGTCGTGTACGGGTTGCGCCACGGCGTCCGGTCGGCGGCCGGGCCCTCGACGACGATGGTGCCGTCGATCGTGCCCCGCTGTTCGACGAGGCCGGCCAGCGTGGAGTCCCAGATCGTGAGTTCGATGCGGCCGCGCGGGATGAGCTTGCCGACCATCTCGCGCCAGTAGTCGAGGTGGAGGTCGAGCAGGTCGGCCTCCGTGCTGAGCCCGCCGCCGTCGGGCGCGCTCGACACCAGCGAGAAGCGCAGTTCGTGCGCCGAGTCATCGGAGTGGTCCCACGCGTGGGTGCAGCGCGCATGGGTGGCCAGGTGCACCCGCGAGTGCCCGTTGCGTCGACGGCGGGACGCCTCGAGCGCCAGGCCGTGCGCCGGGTCGGCCAGCACCTCGGTGCCACGCATGGTCGTGACGACCCGGTTCTGGCCGCGACCACCCAGGTGGATGGCCGAGCCGAGCGACGTGAGCTGCGAGAGCGTGACGCCGACGAACTCCGGTGGGACCGTCTCCCACAGGGCGGCCGTCACGGGCAGGGCCTCGCGCGGGTCGAGCATGCTCGGTTCGAGGAGGCGGTCCTCGCGCCAGTGCTTGATGAGGTCGGCAGCAGTCTGGCCTGAGGCGCGGGTGCGCGCCACGTCGGCCAGGATCGTGCGGAGCTCGATCGGATTGAGCGTTCGCAACAGAGCCTCACGTGCATGGACGCCGATACGCCGCCACACCTTTGTGGACGCCGCGGTTCCGCTCATGGAGCACCTCTCCTTGGTGGCCTCTCCCCTCCCTGGGGGGCTGACTGCCCGAATTGAACCACATCAGGGGGCGCAGTTTGCACTCCCTGCCCCTCTGCGGGAGGAGATTCCCTGTTCTTGCGCCCCGTCTCAGGGGGCAGGACTCGAAGTGTCAGGCCCGGGTCCTACGGTGAGGGCATGGCGAGGAGTGTGATCCCGGGGCTGGGGCGTCCGGTACGCCGGATGGAGGCGAGGCAGGGGGCTGCGTGGGAGGCGAAGCTGTGGCCCTACACGATCCCCGCGATCCGGGCGATGCTGGCCGACGGGCTCGACTTCGGACAGGCGACGGTCCTCGTCGGCGAGAACGGCTCGGGCAAGTCGACCATCCTCGAGGCGCTGGCCGAGGCCTACGGGCTGAACCCCGAGGGCGGCTCGACCGGGGCGCGCTTCAGCACGCAGCGCACCGAGTCGCCGCTGGCTGACGCCGTCCAACTGGTGCGTGGCGCTGGGGCGAGCCGGGGCGGGTACTTCCTGCGCGCCGAGACGATGCACGGGCTGTTCTCGTACTTGGCGACCAGCGGCGGCTCGTTCCATCACCTCAGCCACGGCGAGTCGTTCCGCGCGATCCTCGAGGACCGGACGCGCGACGGGCGCGGCCGCATCCGTCCCGGGCTCTACCTGCTCGACGAGCCCGAGTCGGCGTTGTCCTTCACGTCGAGCCTCCATGCGCTGGCGACGCTGGTCGACCTGCTGGCCGACCCCGGCGTCCAGGTGGTGATGGCCACGCACTCGCCGATCCTGTCGGCGCTGCCGGGGGCGACGATCCTGCAGTTGGGCGATGGCGGTGTCACCCCGTGCGTGTGGGGGGACCTCGACCTCGTCGTCAACGAGCGCTACTTCCTGGCCGATCCCCAGCGGTTCCTGCGCCACCTCCGGGCGTGAGGACCGACGCAGAGGGCTCGTCAGCGAGCCGGGGGCAGTTCGCGCGGCGAGCGGGCGCGGACCGTGCGCCCGAGGTGCACGGTGCCGTGGCCGGCGGTGAAGGTGCGCGCCTCGCCCGCCCCGGCCTCCTCGCGCGCGGTGAGGATCTCGACGAGCTTGGTGATCTGCGACTGCGCCTCGTCGAGCCGGGCCTCCAGGGCGAGGATGCGGCGGATGCCCTCCAGGTTGATGCCCTCCTCCTGCGAGAGTTCCTGGATGTGGCGCAGGCGGGCCACGTCGCGCAGCGTGTAGCGGCGTCCGCGCCCCTTGGACCGTGACGGCACCACCAGACCCATGCGGTCATAGCCGCGCAGGGTCTGGGGGTGCATCTCGGCCAGCCGCGCAGCGATGGTGACCGTGAACAGCGGTGCGTCCACGTCCATCCGTGCGGGGAGGAACTCCGACATCACGTCACCGGAACAGTCCCGAACGCGGGTTCGTGGGGCCCACCGCGTCCGCGTACGCCTTCAGCGCCGCCTCGGCGTTCGCCGACAGCGAGCCGGGCACCTGGACGTTGACCGTGACGAGCAGGTCGCCCTGTTCCCCGTTGCCCTTCCGGACGCCCTTGCCCCGCACGCGGAAGGTGCGACCGTTCGGCGTCCCTGCGGGGAGGCGCAGGCGGACCCTCGACCCGGACAGCGTCGGCACCTCGATCTGGGCACCGAGCGCCGCCTCCTCGAAGGTGACCGGGGCGTCCAGGGTCAGGTTGTCTCCCTTGCGCCCGAAGACGGGGTGCGGCCGCACGTGCACGAGCACGTACAGGTCGCCGGGTGCGCCGCCGTTCTCGCCGGCGCCGCCCTTGCCCTTGATCCGGATCCGCTGGCCGTCGGTCACGCCGGCGGGGACGCGCACCTGCATGGTGTTCGTCGACCGGGCGCGGCCGGAGCCATTGCAGTCGGGGCACGCATCGTCGACGACGAGCCCGCGGCCGCGGCAGTCAGGGCACGGCTCCGCGATGGCGAAGCCGCCCGACGTCTGGGACTCCTTCATGCCGGAGCCCTGGCAGGTGGTGCACACGCGCGGCACCGTCCCGGCCTTGGCGCCGGTGCCCCGGCACGAGGTGCAGGGGGCGTCCGAGACCGTCTGCATGGCCACGGTCGTGCCCTCGACGGCCTGGGTGAAGTCGATCGTGACCTCACCCTCGATGTCGGTGCCCCGGCGCGGGTTGCGGGTGGTGCGGCGGGTGGTGGTGCCGCCGAACAGGTTCCCGAAGAGGTCGGAGATGTCCTGGTTGCCGGACGTCGCGTTGCGGAACAGGTCCTCCATGGAGGGCCCGCCCGGCGCGCCGAAGCCGCCCGGGCGCTGCCCGCCGGCACCGGGGAAGCGGAAGCCCGAGCCGAACAGCGAGCGTTGCTCGTCGTACTCCTTGCGCTTCTTGGGGTCGGACAGCACCGAGTTGGCCTCGGAGACCTCCTTGAACCGCGCCTCGGCCTTCTTGTCTCCGGGCTTGGCGTCGGGGTGGTTCTCGCGCGCCAGCTTGCGGAACGCCTTCTTGATCTCTTCGGGCTTGGCGTCCTTGGAGACGCCCAGGACCTTGTAGTAGTCCTTCTCAAGCCAGTCCTTGGTGCTCATCGGCGCCTCCTCTCATCGTCGCTGGTCGAGCTTGTCGAGACCTCAATTGGGGTCGGCCACACCCACGCGGGCGGGGCGCACGATGCGCTCCCCCAGGCGGATGCCCTTCTGGATGACCGCCGAGACGACCGTGGTGTCGTGGTCGCCCTCGAGCGGCAGCTGCATCAGCGCCTCGTGGACGTGCGGGTCGAACGGCTCGCCGACCTCGCCGTAGGCGACCAGGCCGTACTTGCCGGTCACCTTCTCCAGCGCGTCGACGACCAGGCGGAACCCACCCTCGAACTCGCCGTGCTGCCGCGCGGCCTCGATGGAGTCCAGCACCGGGAGCAGGTCGTTGACGACCTGCTCGACGCCCTTCTGGCGGGCGAGGTCGCGGTCGCGGTCGACGCGGCGCTTGTAGTTCACGTACTCGGCGTGCAGGCGCTGCAGATCGGCGGTGCGCTCGGCGAGCTGGGCCTCCAGGTCGCTGTCACCACCGGACGCCGCGGGCTTGGCCTGGCGTTCCTCCGCGGAACCCTCGACGGGTGCCTCCACGGGCGAGTCGACGTCGAGCAGCTCGGACGCGTCGTCGGGGATGATCGGCTCCTCGGGGCCGTCGTTGGCGGCCTCGCCGTCGGGCACGAACTCATCGGGGTTCTGGGTCACGTCTTCTCTCCTCAGGCTTGAACAAACGCGGGGGCCGGCCGGGAAGGCTCGCTCGACGGCACGGGTGCCATCAAGCGGAGCCTACCCAGCCGGCCGCTGCGTCACTTGGTGTCGTTCTCGTCGTCGACGATCTCGGCGTCCACGACGTCGTCGTCACCAGCCTCGTCGGAGGCCGGGGCGTCCTCGGTCGTGTAGGCCTGGTCGTCGCCCGAGCCACCCTGCGCGGCCTGGGCGGCGGCATACATGGCCTGGCCCATGGCGGACGCCTTGTCGTTCAGGTCGTTCATCGCGGCCTTCACGTCCTCGTCGTTGTCGGTGCCCTTCAGGGCCTCCTTCAGCGTGTCGAGGGCCTCCTGGACGGGGGCCTTGACGTCGTCACCGATCGACTCCTCGTTGTCCTGGAGCAGCTTCTCGGTGCGGAACGCCAGGCTGTCGGCCTCGTTGCGCATCTCGACGGACTCGCGGCGCTTCCTGTCCTCCTCGGCGTGCGTCTCGGCGTCCTTCATCATGCGGTCGATGTCGTCCTTGCCGAGGGCCGAACCGCCGGTCACCGTCATGGACTGCTCCTTGCCGGTGGCCATGTCCTTGGCGTTGACGTGCACGATGCCGTTGGCGTCGATGTCGAACGAGACCTCGATCTGCGGCACGCCACGCGGGGCGGGCATCAGGCCGGTGAGCTCGAAGTTGCCGAGCGACTTGTTGTCGCGGGCGAAGTCACGCTCGCCCTGGTACACCTGGATCATCACCGACGGCTGGTTGTCCTCGGCCGTGGTGAACACCTCGGAGCGCTTGGTCGGGATCGTCGTGTTGCGCTCGATGATCTTGGTCATCACGCCACCCTTGGTCTCGATGCCGAGGGACAGCGGGGTGACGTCGAGCAGCAGGACGTCCTTGACCTCACCCTTCAGGACGCCGGCCTGCAGCGAAGCGCCCAGGGCCACGACCTCGTCGGGGTTGACGCCCTTGTGGGGCTCCTTGCCGCCCGTCAGCTCCTTGACCAGGTCGACGACGGCCGGCATGCGGGTCGAGCCACCGACCATGATCACGTGGTCGATCTTGCCGACGGTGGTGCTGGCGTCCTTGATGACGGCGTTGAACGGGGCGCGGCAGCGGTCGAGCAGGTCCTGCGTCATGCGCTGGAACTCGGCGCGCGTGAGCTTCTCGTCCAGGTGCAGCGGGCCCTCGGCGCCGGCCGTGATGTACGGCAGGTTGATGTGGGTCTCCTGCGCGGAGCTCAGCTCGATCTTGGCGCGCTCGGCGGCCTCCTGGAGGCGCTGCTTGGCCATCTTGTCCTTGGACAGGTCGATGCCGTTGGCGTTCTTGAACTGGGTCACGAGCCAGTCGACGACCCGCTGGTCCCAGTCGTCACCACCGAGGCGGTTGTCGCCCTTGGTGGCCTTGACCTCGAACACGCCGTCGGCGATGTCGAGCAGGGAGACGTCGAAGGTACCGCCACCGAGGTCGAAGACCAGGATGGTCTGCTCGATGTCGCCCTTGTCGAGGCCGTACGCCAGCGCGGCGGCGGTCGGCTCGTTGATGATGCGGTCGACGGTGAGGCCCGCGATCTCGCCGGCCTCCTTGGTCGCCTGGCGCTCGGCGTCGCTGAAGTACGCCGGGACGGTGATGACCGCATTCGTGACGGTCTCGCCGAGGTAGGCCTCGGCGTCACGCTTCAGCTTCTGCAGCACGCGGGCGCTGATCTCCTGCGCGGTGTACTTCTTGCCATCGATGTCGATGGACCAGTTGGTGCCCATGTGGCGCTTGACCGACCGGATGGTGCGGTCGACGTTGGTGACGGCCTGGCGCTTGGCGACCTCGCCGACCAGGACCTCGCCGTTCTTGGCGAACGCCACGACCGACGGCGTCGTGCGGGCGCCCTCGGCGTTGGGGATGACAGTGGGCTCGCCGCCCTCGAGGACGGCGACGACAGAGTTGGTGGTGCCGAGGTCGATACCGACTGCACGGGCCATGGTGGGTTACCTCCAGTGTTCGGGGAACTTCGGGCTTGAGCCTAACAGACTCACTCTCAAAGTTGAGTACACCAGACTCAACTCAGGGAAGGCTCCGGGTATTCCCGCCGAGTCCCCGCCGACGACCCACCAAGGTCGCGCCGACAGCCCGCCGATTTCCAGGCCCACCCAGTCCGGCCGCATGATCACCGCGATGCACGCGCTCCTCTACACCGATGACCCCGCCAAGACGCGGGCGTTCTCCCGCGATGTCCTCCAGTGGCCGCACTCTCGCTCAAGGGCGATGACCTGCGCTCCACGATGGCCGAGTTGCGCGGCGTGGCGCGGAGTCCACCCGCGAGGCGCGCGACGACGGGTTCGGCATCACGACCGACCTCGTCGTCCCCGGCTCGGGGCAGACACTGCTGCTCTTCCACCCCGCCTACGACCCGCCGGCACTCAGCCTCTGAGCTCGCTCAGCGACGGACGACCGCCTGCAACTCACCCACGGGCAGGTCCCGGGACGCCGTGCTGCTCAGCGGCACGCTGCCCGAGTAGCCGAGCGCGGACCAGTGTGCCGTCCACCGCGCGGTCGCCGTCACCGTGTAGTCGCCACGGGGCAGCGACGGCCGCTGGTAGGTGTACCCACACGTGGGGGACGGAGCGTCCACCGGGCTCACCTGGGTCGGACGCGGGGTCCAGTCAGCGCACACCACTTGGTTGCCATCCCCCATGTCGTAGGCGATGGAGTCCAGGCGCGCGTTGATGTCGATCGTGATCCCGCCCCCGGACGCCGATGTGTTCCGCTCACGCGGGGCATCCGTCCAGAGCCAGAGCGGGAGGCCGACCACGGCCATGTTCCACTCGTTGACGCTGGGGTCGGGACCCACGTGGATCTCCGGCTGGGGCACCTTCAACTGCGCCACCAGCGTGCGCATGAGTGCTTCCACCTGCGCACGGCTTGGCGGGGAGGGCTCGGCCGCCGCATCACCGTCGGCAGTCACCGGAGTCCGCCGGAACATGCACATCGAGGGCGAAAGGGTGTCGTCCAGGGCGAGCGGAAGGTTTCCCACTGCCAGACATTCCTCAGCACTCATCACGTGGAGTGAGAAGTCCAGGGCGACGTTGGTTCGGTTCTCAGGGCCGGGACGCCA
>DUOQ01000109.1 GCA_012838755.1 Propionibacterium sp.
CCTTCGCCGGCTGGGTGTACGCGGCGTTCATCCTCGACATGTGCACCCGCATGATCGTCGGCTGGCAACTGTCGACCAGCCTGCACACGCGGTTGGCGTTGGATGCCCTCGACATGGCGATCTGGTCGAGACGACGCCAGGATCGGGGAGCCTCTAGAAAACCCGGGGCGATACAACCAGGTCCGCAACAAGGCCGCCCACATCGCGGTCGGTATCGACCTGGACGGGGTGAAGCACGTCCTCGGAATCTGGGTGCAGACCAGCGAGGGCGCGAAGTTCTGGGCCGGTGTGCTGGCCGAGCTCCGCAACCGCGGCATCACCGACACACTGATCGTGTGTTGCGACGGTCTGACCGGGTTCCCCGAGGCCATTGAGGCGACCTGGCCGCGAGCGATCGTGCAAACGTGCACGGTGCACCTGATCCGCGCGTCGATGCGGTTCGTGTCCTACACCGACCGCAAGCGGGTCGCCGCGGCGCTGCGGCCGGTCTACACCGCCCCCACCGTCGAGGCCGCCGAGACGGCCCTGCTCGAGTTCGCCGGAAGCGACCTGGGTCGTAAATACCCCGCCACCGTCGCTACCTGGGAGAACGCGTGGGAACGGTTCATCCCGTTCCTGGAATTCCCACCCGAAGTGAGACGGATCATCTACACGACGAATTCGATCGAATCGCTGAACTACCAGCTGCGCAAGATCATCAAGAACCGCGGGCAGTTCCCCAACGACGACTCGGTCGTGAAACTGCTGTGGCTCGCGATCCGTGACATCGAGGACAAGCGAGCCCGAGCACGCGCCAAGGAAGCCGGCCGACCCAAGGGCGAGTCCCGCACAGCACCGGGCTACCTCGTAGAAGGCGCCACCACCCAAGGCTGGAAGGCCGCCCTCGGCGCCCTCCTCATCGCCTTCCCCAACCGACTCGACAACCACATCAACTGAAAGTGAACCGACCCACTCATACACAGACAACTTGACAGGCTCGCCGGATGATCGCCACCCCACCACCCGAACTGGCCCCCGTCGAGAAGACCATCACGTCCGTCGGTGCCGCGGCGGCGCCGGACGTCGAGTTCATCGATGGCGCCCTGGGTCGCCTGGCCACCCGCCAAGGACGCGCCAGCCAGCCGATGCCAGCTGTCGCGGCCGTAGAGTGCAGCGACACCTACCTGCGGCTCTACCTCGCCGAACCCCTAGAGCTGCCCGCCCCGTGGGAGAAGGCCCCCGACGAGCTCCGCTGGCAGCTACCCACCACCGTCGACCTCGAGGACGTCGGGCCCCTGGACCCGGCGCTGCCCGCGCCGTACCCCCAGCTCGTCACCCTCGGCACCGACGACCACGGCCACCAGTGGCTGTACAACCTGGAGGAAGCCGGCGTCCTGCACGTCACCGGAGACCCCGACTACGCGCGCGACTTCGTCCGCCACGCCGCCGCCGAGCTGGCCGTCGACCCGTGGGCGCGCGACGTTCGCGTCGAATGCGTAGGGCTCGCCGCCGAGGCAGTCAAACTCAACCCGCGCCGCGTCCGCCACCACGACACAGCCGACATTGCGGCCACGGTGATCGCCGACACCGTCGCCATGATCGACCGCACCCGCGAAGCGAACCTGGACATCACCACCGGCCGGGCCACCCTCCTCGACGACCCGCTCTGGGACAGCCGGATCCTGCTCCTCGACGCGACCCTCCAGACCGACCTCGCCGCCCAACTCGGTCGGCTGCTGAACGACCACCCCCGCCAGACCGGAACCTCGCTGCTCGTCCTCGCCGTCAGCGAGGCCCTGCCTGACGGCGGCGCGGAGGTGATCCGCCTCACCAGCAACGGGCGACTCACGCTGTCCGGGGTGGGGATCGACCTGATCGCCGCCGGGCTCACCGCCGGCGAAGCCAACGGCATCGCGGGTATCTTCCCAACTCAATCCCGAGCACGTCCTGCCCCGGCACCACCCCGCGGTCGACGCCGTCAGCGTGCTACCGGAGGACGACGACACCTACGTCGAGGTGGCGGCCACCACCCCCGCCGACCTCGCCGCCCTCGCGCCGCAGGTCCCCGAGGCAGCCCGGGAACGCGTGGAGCACGCAGACCCCACCCTCGACGACGACCTGCGCACGTGGTTCGACCCGCACTGCGACCTGCCCCGCCTGATGATGCTCGGCCCTCTTACCGTCCGGGTTGCTGCCACCGGCACCCCGACCGCGGCCGCCGCCCGCAAACCGTTCCTCACCGAACTGCTCGCCTACCTGACCACCCGGCCCCACGGGGCCACCACCGAGGAAGTCGCCGACGCCCTGCGCCTGCCGATCGACCGCGTCCGCAAAGACGCCGGCAGCCTGCGCTCCTGGCTCGGCACCAACCCGCGCACCGGACGATCCCACCTCCCCGACAGCCGCCAAACCGACGCCGCCCGCATCCGCGGCCGCGGCGCCTACCAGGTCGAAGGGATCCTCGTGGACGCCGACCTGTTCCGCCGGCTCCGCGTCCGGGGCGAAGCCCGCGGCCCCGAAGGACTCGACGACCTCAAACGCGCACTCACCCTCGTCACCGGGACGCCGTTCGGGCAACTCCGCCGCGACGGCGGAGCCTGGCTCGCCGACACGGGCCGACTCGACCAAGTCCTCCAATGCGCCATCATCGACGTCGCCCACCTGGTCACCACCGCATGCCTCGCCGAAGGCGATCTCAATGGAGCCCACGCTGCAGCAGAACTGGCCGCCAAGGTCGCCCCATCCGAAGAGACCGCCCAGCTCGACCTCATCGCCGTCCTCGCAGCCCAGGGACACCGTCAGGTGGCCGAACACATGCTCCGCGACCGGGTCTGCAACCGCAGCGACGACGAGGACGAGATCCCCACCGAACTCCCCGCCCGCACCGAAGCGATCATCGACAACCACGCGTGGCTCGCCCCCCGCAATGCCCAGGCGTCCGCGTAAGAACTGCTCGGGTTCGCCCCCAACAGCACAGCGCGCAACTACCGCGGTCCTGCTCACAGGCCGTGCGGGGATGCCTCCACGCTGTCACCGCCTCGCAAGACCTCGTCCGCGATGACGCTCCGCGCCCCGATATGAGGACCCGACCAGCGCTGACGGTGAGCGCCTGCCGTCATGTCAGGCGCGCGCTCGGCGGCATGAGCGAGTGATACCAGGCTGGTATCATGGGCGCATGGCGATGACACTCCGATTGGAACCCGAGGACGAGAAGGCCCTCGCCCTGCTCGCCGAAGCCGAGGGCGTCAGCAAACAGGAAGCCACCGTGCGCGCGATCCGGGAAGCCGCCGCCCGCAGGGTCCGCGAGGACAAGGTGCGGCACCTGTCCGCCGTGGCTCGGGCTCGCTACGGCGACCTGCTCGACCGGCTGGGTCAGTGACCGAGTACCTCACGCTCGAAGACGTCCTGTCGCTGGTCGAGGATCTCGGCGTCGGACCCGTCCGCGACATCGGGCTGCTCGACTCCGCGGTCCACCGACCGCGTGTCAGCGTCTTCGGCCGGGACGCCTACCCCAGCCTGGATGACAAGGCAGCCGTGCTGCTGGAGTCACTGGTCCGCAACCACGCCTTGGTGGATGGGAACAAACGCCTGGGCTGGCTCACAGTCGTGGTGTTCTACGGCCTTAACAACATCCACCTGGACGCGCCCGACGACGATGCCTACGACCTGGTGATCGCCGTCGCCAGCGGGACCGCCAACTACCACGAGGTGGCGACCCGCCTCGCCGCGTGGCACTGACCAGCAGGAGTTGAGGATGTTCGAGCACACCCAGCCAACGTGATCGACGGTCGCCCTCAGTGCTTCTCAGATGCCCATCCGATGAACCAGCCCTCGGCAGCGGTCTGAGATGAGGGGAGGTTCTCCACGCCGACCTCCTGCGGACTCACCAGGGCCACGATGGCCGCCACGGGATCGAGCGCACACAAGGCCCGCGCAAACTCCCGGCTGACGCCCAAGGACACGGCGAGACCGTCCTCCGTCTGCCCCGCATTGCGAGCGGCGACGCAGTAGGGTGCCACGCGCTCCTCGACGAGATGCAGCATGTCCGCGAGGTCCCGAGCGCTCCGCAGGCCATCCCGCAACTCGCCCGCAGCGCATCCGGCGAACACGTCGTCCATCAGACGAGTATGGCCTACAGTCCCGCAGGCGAGACTGCCTGTCGGCGGCTACTTAGAGAATGTCCTCAGGACCAGTGCCCGGCCAGGCTTGGTCCAGGTGTCTGGGGTGGACGCTCTCACTAGCGGCTGCCCACGGGTTCGTGTGGCTCTCATTTGGTCTGCGCCACCCCGGACACCGCCAGGGCAGGAGTGGCTCAAGAGGGGTCTGAACGTCCGGAAGTA
>DUOQ01000110.1 GCA_012838755.1 Propionibacterium sp.
CCCCCGCCGCACCCGGGCCCGCGGCCTCCGCCCCGGCGAGCTCGGTGGCGCCCACGCCCAGCCCCACCCCGACGCCGGAGCCCGAACGCCTCAGCGTCACCATCAGCGGCGACCTGTTGTGGCACCGCGGCCTGCTCGCCGACGGGCTCGAGGCCGGGAAGGCATCGGGGGCTGCTTACGACTTCGTGCCGCTGTTCGAGCACATCCAGCCCCTCATCGAGGACGCCGACGTGTCGATCTGCCACGTCGAGGTGCCCGTCGCGCCCGAGGGTGTCAAGCCGGTCGGCTACCCGGTGTTCGCCTCGCCGCCCGAGACGATCGAGGCCGCGGGGCGGGTCGGCTTCGACTACTGCACGTTCGCGTCCAACCACACGTTCGACCAAGGGTTCGCCGGGGTCCGGGCGACGCTGGACGCGCTGGACGCCGCCGGGATTGTGCACACGGGGGCCTATCGCGAGCAGGGGACGGCCGGTGTCCCGGGGGTGCTCACCACGGGGTCCGGCGTCCGGATCGCCGTCGTGGCCGGGTCGTACCACTCCAACCTCAAGGCGCCCGCAGGCAAGGCCTGGGCCCTGGACCGGCTCGACGCGGCCGACATGGTCGAGCGCGGGAAGGCGGCCCGCGCGGCCGGCGCCGACATCGTGCTGGCCGCCATGCACGCCGGCACCGAGCAGCAGCACAAGCCCAACGCCGAACAGGTCGAGGTGGCCACCGCCCTGGCGAACTCGGGCGTGTTCAACCTGGTCTACGGCCACCACGCGCACGTGCCCCAGCCCTGGGACCGGATCAGCGACACCTGGGTCGTCTACGGCGGGGGCAACCTCGTCGGCCAGATGAAGGTGGCCACGCCCCGGGCCTACGAGGAGTACCTCGGCCGGATCACCTTCGAGAAGGACGGCGAGCGGTGGGAGGCGGTCGAGGCCGAGTACGTGCCGCTGATGATGACCCTGAGCCGCCCGGGCAACCCCGCCCGCCTGCTCGACGTCAACAAGGCGCTCGCCGAGGGGCGGGGGGACGCCGACCGGCTGCGGGTGGCCCGGGAACAGGTGGCCCGTGCCGTCGGTCTGCTCGGGGCCGAGGTCACCGAGGTGACCGGGGTCGGCTGACGGCGCCCACATCCCGTAGGCTTGGCCCTCGTGATCACACGCATGTCCGAGCTGTTCGTCCGTACCCTCCGTGAGGACCCCGCCGACGCCGAGGTGCCGAGCCACCGCTGGCTCGTCCGCGCGGGCTACATCCGTCGCGTCGCCCCGGGCATCTACAGCTGGCTGCCGCTGGGGTTGAAGGTGCTGCACAAGGTCGAGCAGATCGTGCGCGAGGAGATGGACGCGATGGGCGCCCAGGAGGTGCGCTTCCCCGCGCTGCTGCCCCGCGAGCCCTACGAGGCCACCGACCGCTGGACCGAGTACGGCCCGAACCTGCTGCGCCTCCAGGACCGCAAGGGCGTCGACATGCTGCTCGGCCCCACGCACGAGGAGATGTTCACCCTCATGGTGAAGGACCTGTACTCCTCGTACAAGGACCTGCCCCTGAGCCTGTACCAGATCCAGACCAAGTACCGGGACGAGGCGCGACCCCGGGCCGGCCTGCTGCGGGGCCGCGAGTTCGTGATGAAGGACTCCTACAGCTTCGACGTCGACGACGCCGGGCTGCAGGAGGCGTACGACCGGCACCGCGTGGCCTACCAGCGGATCTTCGACCGCCTCGGCCTGGAGTACGTGATCGTGTCCGCCACGTCGGGCGCGATGGGCGGTTCGGCCTCGGAGGAGTTCCTGGCCGTCGCCGACATCGGCGAGGACACCTTTGTCCGCAGCCCCGGCGGGTACGCCGCGAACGTCGAGGCCGTGAAGCGCCCGCTCGCGCCCGAGCAGGACGCCTCGGACGCCCCGGCCGCGCACGTCGAGGACACCCCCGACTCGCCGACCATCGAGACGCTCGTCGCGCTGAGCAACGAGCGGTTCGCGCGCGCCGACCGGCCCTGGACGGCTGCCGACACGCTGAAGAACGTCCTGTTCATGCTCAAGCACCCCGACGGCACCCGGACGCCCGTGGCCATCGGCCTGCCCGGCGACCGCGAGGTGGACGGCAAGCGGCTCGAGGCCGCCGTCGAGCCCGCCGAGGTCGAGGGATTCGGTGACGCCGACTTCGAGGCGTGGCCGCAGCTGGCCAAGGGCTACATCGGCCCCGGCTCCCAGAACGGCGGGTCGCTCGGGCTGGACGCCGACGGCAAGGGCGTGAGGTACCTGACCGACCCCGCCGTCGTCCCGGGGACCCGGTGGATCACCGGCGCAAACGCGCCCGGCCAGCACGTGTACGACCTCGTCTGCGGGCGTGACTTCACCTCCGACGGGGTGCTCGACGTCGCCGAGATCCGCGAGGGTGACCCCGCCCCCGACGGTTCCGGGCCGCTCACGCTGGCCCGCGGCATCGAGATGGGCCACATCTTCCAGTTGGGCCGCAAGTACGCCGAGGCCCTGGGCCTGAAGGTGCTCGACCCGAATGGCAAGCTCGTCACGGTCACCATGGGCTCCTACGGCGTCGGTGTCTCCCGCGCGGTGGCTGCGGTCGCCGAGGCGACCTGTGACGACAAGGGCCTGGCCTGGCCGCGCAACCTCGCCCCCTACGACGTGCACGTCGTCGCCACGGGCAAGGACGCCGCGGCCCTGGAGTTCGCCACCGAGCTGGCCCGCCAGCTCGACGAGGCCGGCATCAGCGTGCTGCTCGACGACCGCAAGGCGTCCCCGGGCGTGAAGTTCGCCGACGCCGAGATCCTCGGCATGCCGAACTCGATCGTCGTGGGCCGCACCCTGGCCGACGGCGTCGTCGAGGTGCGCGACCGGGCGAGCGGGGAGAAGACCGAGGTCGGGGTCGACGTGGTGGCCAACCACGTGATCCACCTCGTCCGTGGGTGACGGGTCTTGAGCTCCCGCTGCTGACGATCGTCCTGCTCGTCGTCGCGTCCTTCGCGGCCGGGCTCGTGGACTCGATCGTCGGCGGGGGAGGGCTCATCCAGCTGCCGTCCCTGTTGATCGGCCTGCCCGCCGACACCCCCGTGCCCACGATCGCGGGCACCAACAAGCTGCCCAGCTCGCTGGGCACGGGCGTGGCCGTGGTGACCTACCTACGTCGCGTCCGGATCCCTTGGGGCGCCGTCGTGCCCCTGGTCGCCTCCTCGGCCCTCGGTTCGGCGCTGGGCGCCCAGCTGACCCACTTCCTCAATCGCGCCGCCTTCACGCCGCTGGTGCTGCTCGCGATCGTCGCCGTGGGCTGGTACACGTGGCGGCGTCCGCAACTCGGGCTCAAGCACGAGGTGCGCCACTCCGGGTGGCGCGGCTGTGCGTGGCTGTCGCTGATCGGGCTGGTCGTCGGCCTGTGGGACGGCTTCATCGGTCCCGGCACCGGGTCGTTCTTCCTGATCCTGATCGTCGCCGTGATGGGCTTCGAGTTCCTGACCGCGACCGCCCTGGCCAAGGTGGCCAACCTGACCACGAACATCGCCGCCATCGCCGTGTTCGGGGCGTCGGGCAACATCCTGTGGGGGCTCGGGTTCGCGATGGGGGCCGCCAACGTCGTCGGCGGGTTCCTCGGCGCGTCGCTGGCGTTGCGGCACGGCAACCAGTTCGTCCGCAAGGTGTTCCTGATCGTCATCGTCGGGCTCGGGCTGAAGCTCGCCTGGGACGCCGTGGCCATGGTGGCCTGACGCGCCCCGCGCCCCGCGGCCCGGTCGGGCCACGACGTCGCC
>DUOQ01000111.1 GCA_012838755.1 Propionibacterium sp.
CCTTCTTCTCGGCGGCCTTCTTCTCGGCGGCCTTCTTCTCGGCGGCCTTCTTCTCGGCGGCCTTCTTCTCGGCGGCCTTCTTCTCGGCGGCCTTCTTCTCGGCCGCGATGCGCTCCTGCTCGGCCTTCTCGGCGGCATCGATCTGGCTGACGGTCTGCGCGAGGGCAGTGTTGCGCTGCTCGACGGCGAGCATGGCGGACGCGGCGAGGGCCTGGCGCTCCTGGGCGCGACTGGTGATCAGCGCCTGGCGCTGCTCGGCCTTGAACTGGGCGAGGACCTCGGGGTCGACCTTGGCCGGCACGGCATAGGTGACAGTGGGTTCGTGGGGCATCTCGGCGAGCACGACGCCGGCCGTGGCCGCGACGGCCAGGGCCACCGCGGAGGTGGCCACGGCACGCAGGGGAGACAGGATCGGCACCCATCCATGGTCGCATACTGAGGAGCGTTAAGGAAAACTTCAGGATCTCGGGTAGCTAGTGTTGCCCTCCATGAGCCTGCTGGATGCGCCGGTCGTCGCGCACGTCGTTCGTGGTGGTTTCGTCGAGTCGGTGCACCGCGGGATCGCGGTGCTGACCGGCCCCGATGGTGCGGTCGAGCGGGTCTGGGGCGACCCCGCCACGCCGCTCCTGCCCCGGTCGTCATTGAAGCCCCTACAGGCGGTCGCGCTGCTGCGCGCGGGCGCCCCCCTGGCGGGGGAGTCGCTGGCCCTGGCCTGCGCGTCCCACTCCGGCGAGGAGGGTCACCTGGCGGGCGTCCGAGCCTCGCTGGCGGCGTCCGGTCTCGGCGTGGAGTCCCTGCGCAACACGGCTGGACGCCCCATCGGCGAGCAGGCCCTCCAAGCCTGGCTGCGGGCAGGGCACGGGGATGAGCGCCTGGCCCACAACTGCTCGGGCAAGCACGCCGGGATGCTCGCCGCCTGCCGCGCCGCGGGGTGGGACGAGGAGTCCTACCTCGCGCCCGACCACCCGCTGCAACGCCTCGTGGCCGAGGTCGTGGAGGACCTCGGCGGCGAGCGCATCGTCGCCACCGTCACCGATGGCTGCGGGGCCCCCGTCCACGCGTTCGCCCTGACCGGGCTGGCCCGCGCCTTCGGGAGGATCGCCTCCGCCGCCGATGGCCCCGAGGCCGCGGTGTCCGGGGCCATGCGCGCCCACCCGTGGTTCGTGGGCGGCACCGGACGCCCCGACAGCGTCCTCATGGCCGACGTGCCCGGTGTCATCGCCAAGGCGGGGGCCGAGGCGGTGTTCGCCATCGGCCTGCCCGACGGCCGCGGCATCGCGGTGAAGATCGCCGACGGCGCCCGCGCGGCCGAGGTGGTGGCGTCCGCGGTTCTCGCCCACCTCGCCGTCGACGCGGACGCCATCGCCCGGCTCGGCGACGTGGCCGTGCTGGGCCACGGCGAGCGGGTCGGGTCGGTCGTCGCCGTGCTCTGAGCCCGCGGGGGCACCCCCCGCTCGGACCACGGACCGATGTGCGGGCCCCGACGGGGGACTAGCCTTTTCGCGTGACCCACACCGACGACGAGGACTGGCTCTACCGGCGCGGACGCTACGCCGCGGGAGATGACCCGCGCCGCGTCCCGTCGCCGCCACCCCCCGCCTCGCCACCCCCCGCCTCGCCGAACCCCGACACCACCCCCCAGTACGGCTCCCCGACCCCGGTGGGCCACTACCGCCAGCCCCCGCCCCGGCGGGACCCACCCCCGCCCCGGCAGGCCCCACCCCCCGC
>DUOQ01000112.1 GCA_012838755.1 Propionibacterium sp.
GTGCCGAAGGCGGCGGTCCCGTCCTCGCTGACCAGCGGCAGCGGCGGCATGCCGGCGGGCGCGCCACCGGCGAGTGTGTCCTCGGGCAGACGCTCGAAGAGTGACTCACGGGCGGCGGCCAGCTGTTCCTCGGTCAGGGTTGCACCGTCGGTGGACGTCCAGAGGATCAGCGCGGTGCCGTCACCCTCCTGCGGGAAGCGTTCGGCCAGCTCGACGGCGCGGGTGCTGTCGTAGCCCTGGGCGAGTGAATCGGTGGGCGAGGCGTTCCGCTCAGCTTCGGGAAGGAAGCCGACGACGAGACCACCCAGCAGAAGGAAGAAGAGGGCGACGATCCACGATCGGCCGCGGCCGATGTAGAGCTTCGGTAGAGACATGGAGGACTCCTGGGACGATGTTGGCGGAAGGGGAAGGGAACGGGAAGCGTGGTTGCGCGGCCGGCTCACTGGACGGCCTCTCGGGCGGCCAGGCTCGCGGCGTGGTCGGTGAGAAGGGTGGTGGTGACCTGGAGGAACTCCGCCACGACACGGGCGTCGTCAGGGCCGAGGGCCTTGATCCAGGCATCGGTGGCGCCCATGAGGGGGCGCATGATCTCGATGATCTTCTGCCAGGCCAGCGGCGTGGTTTCGATGGTGACGAGGCGGCGGTCGGCCTCGGTCCGGTTGCGCCGGACGTAGCCCGCGCGCTCCAGCCGATCCACGATGGCGCTGGTCGTGGCCGCCGTCGTGCCGAGGGCGGAGCCCAGGCGGCTCATGGTGACCGCCTCGTCGCGCGGGAACTGCTGTATCGCCGACAGGGCACGGTAGTCGGTGGCGTTCAGGCCCAGCAGCCGGGCCAGTTCGCGCTCGAGCACGTTCGACTGGGCGATGACCGCCTGCAGCGCGAAGGTGGCGGGGTGGTACGCGTCAGACATCGTGTACCTCTCTGGTGGGAACACGATGAGCTTAACTCAATTTCGTTTGATGATCAAATGGATTTGATAGTTCGCATCGCTTCCGCTCGCCCAGCCCCAGGCAATCGCCCGGCGACCTGGCGGGCCGATTCCTCCCCCGCAGCGACGACCGCCCGGGTCGGGGACGCGCAGTAGCCCGCCAAGGCCCCCTTCGGTCGGATGGAAGACTTGGGGTGTGACCGACGAGATGACGCAACCCCACGTCCGCGTCGCCGGGCTTTCGCGACACTTCGGAACCGGGGAGTCGCTGGTCCAGGTGCTGCATGACGTGACGTTCTCGGTCGCCGCCGGCGCCCGCTGCGTCATCGTGGGTGCGTCGGGGTCGGGCAAGTCCACCCTGCTGAACGCGATCGGCGGCCTGGACGCCCCCGACGCGGGCACCATCCACGTGGCCGGCCAGCAGGTGACGGGAATGTCCCCCCGTCAGCTGACGCGTTACCGCCGGGCCCATGTGGGCTTCGTCTTCCAGTTCTACAACCTCGTCCCCGACCTCACGGTCACCGAGAACATCCAGGTGACGGCCCAGCTCGTCCGCCGCCCCCTCGACATTGACGAACTGCTCCACCACCTGGGCCTGACCGAGCACCGCCAGAAGTTCCCCGCACAACTGTCCGGCGGCCAGCAGCAGCGGTGTGCGATCGCCCGGGCGCTGGTCAAGGGCTCCGACCTCCTGCTCGCGGACGAACCCACCGGCGCGCTGGACCGGCACACCTCGCTGCAGATGCTGGAGGTGCTCGACGACGTCCACCGGCGCTACGGCGCCACGCTCGTCATGGTCACGCACAACGAGGCGATCACGGCCATGGCGGACCAGGTCATCGAGCTGCGCGACGGGCGCGTCGTCAGCGACCGGCTCAACACCAACCCCGTCCCGGTCAGGGAACTCGACTGGTGAACACGGCCGCCATCTCCTTGAGCCTGAGACGCAGCTGGCGTGGTTTCCGCGCCGCCTGGGCCCGCTGGACTGCGATCGCCATCCTCCTGACCGTCGGGCTGGGAGTGGTGATCGGGTTGCTGACCTCCGCCACCACGACCCTGCAGGGCCTCGACCGCGGGGCACGCGAGGGGCAGTTGGCCGATGGCATGGTCGTGACCGACATCCCGCTGACGGACCAGCAGTTGGCCGACGTCGCAGCGCTGGGTGCCCGGATCGTCCCGGCGCCCTTCGTCGAAGCGCCCGGACGCTCCGCGGGCCAGGACACCACAGTGCGAGCGCTGCGCTCCGACCAGGCCCTCAGCCGCCCGACGCTGGATGCGGGCGTCCTGCCCACGGCCGCCCACGAGGTCATGGTCGAGAAGCTGCACGCCCGGGCGCACGACCTCAGCGTGGGCGACACGATGGGCGTGGACGGCCGCACGATGCGGGTCAGCGGGATCGGGAGCGTGCCCGACTACACGCTGGTCAGCCCCCAGTTGGGGCAGACCGGCGATCCCGAGCAGTTCGCCCTCGTGGTGGTCACCCCCGAGGCATTCGACGAGTTGTCGGCCGCCCACCCGCGCGCCGTTTCGTGGGTCTACGGCTACGAACTGGGGACGGCCACCCACGACCAGGTGCGACGGCTGCTGCAGGAGGTGGCGCTCGATCCCGATCGGGCGCCCAACCCCTACGTCGCCATCGCGACGGACGCCGCGCGTGCGGCCGGCCTGCCGGTCACCTACCCGGCCATGTCGCTGTTCGTCCCGGCCGGTGACAATCCCCGCATCAACGGAGCGGTCGCGGACGCCCGCAGCACGATGGCCGTGACCCTCGTGACGACCGTGCTGGTGCTGCTGCTCGTGGCCTACGTCATCGCGGAGTTCTCCCGGGACCGGATCCTCCGCGACTCGGTGGTCATCGGCACCCAGTCCGCCCACGGCACCAGCGAAGGCTCCCTGCTCGCCCACTACCTGGTCCTGCCGCTGGTCGTCACCCTGGTCGGCTCCCTGCTCGGAGTCCTGCTGGGCCGGGCGTTGGCGCCCTTCCTCGGACTGATCACCGACTACTACTCGTACCCGGCCGTGCCCGTCGAACCCAGTCCCCTGATCGTGGCCGCCAGCATCGCGGCGCCGGTGGCGCTGGTCGCGGCCGTCAACATCCTGGTCATCCGCCGGGCTCTGGACCGGCCGACGCAGGAGCTCCTGCGCCCCCAGACGACGGGCGGGCCGGGGTTGCCGTTGCGCCTGGAGCGGCTGCCGTTCGTGACGATGTTCCGGGTACGGCAGACGCTCCGGACGCCCGGCAGCCACCTGCTCAT
Source organism: Propionibacterium sp. (assembly GCA_012838755.1). Taxonomy (GTDB): domain Bacteria; phylum Actinomycetota; class Actinomycetes; order Propionibacteriales; family Propionibacteriaceae; genus Propioniciclava. The sequence continues at coordinate 3,184 of DUOQ01000112.1, forward strand.
CGCGGCGGGGACGTTCCTGTGCATCCTGCTGATGGTGTTCGGGCTGGGCATGCGCAGTTCGCTCGACGCCTATCTCACGCGCGCCGAGACCGAGCTGTCGTTCCACGACTTCTACACGCTGCGGTTCCCGGATTTGGCCGCTGTGCCGGAGGGGGGCCACGAAGCCGTGGCCGTGCCCCTGAGCGTGGTCGGCCCCGACGGGCTGCCCGGAGAATCGCTGAGCGTGCTGGGGGTCCCCGCGGACAACCCCTACTTCCCCATCGAGGTGGCCGGGCTGGGCGAGCAGGAACTCGTGCTCTCCCGGGCTGCGGCCCACAAGTACCGGCTCGGGCCCGGGGACGTCATCACGCTGAACGACGGCACGTTCTCCTGGGCCTTCGAGGTCGTGGACGTCTCCGACTACACGACGTCCTCGTTCGGCTTCACCACACCGGCCCATGCGCGGGCCCTGCTGGATCCGGCCGTCCTGGCGGCCGCCGAGCACATGGGTCCGGCGGACGGAAACGGCTCCGTGCCCTACTACAACGCCGTCCTGTCCGACGAGCCGCTGGACATCGACCCCGACCGGCTGGTCAGCCACAGCACCAGCGAGGAGATGCTCAGTGGCGTCATCAAGTTCAATGCCCTGCTGTCCCGCATCGTGACGCTCGTCACCTGGTCGTCGATGCTGATCATGGTGGTCGTGCTCTACGTGCTGATCCGGCTGGTCGTCGCTCGACAGTGGTACTCGATCTCGCTGCTCAAGGCGCTCGGCTACAGCGATCGGGAGGTCGGCCGGCTCTACCTCGACAACTACCTGTGGCTCGTGGCGGGGAGCGTGGCCGTGGCCATCCCGGTGTCCGTGGTCATCATGGGGGAGGTCTGGCGCCTGATGACGTCCCACCTGCCGTTGGGGATCCCGTTCCTCGTGTCCGCCGTCGACGTCGCCGTGATGGTGGGCCTGGCCCTGGGTGCCTACGGCGTGGTGCGCATCGCCACCTCCCGCGACACCCGGACGGTGCCGGTCACCGAGGTCCTGAAGTTCAGGGAGTAGGTGCCGTGCGCGCCAACGTCGGGGTCGTTCGCCGGCCGACCGACCCTCGAGGTCCTGGAACACCTGATGGGCCGGGGCGCCATGGCCAGGGAGCTCTTGACAACCTACAACCATAAGGTTGTAGTTTGACTCCATGGCCGAGACGAGCGAGGACAGGGCGGATGCCCTGTTCCAGGCCCTGTCGGATCGGACGCGGCGCGACATCCTGCGCCGGGTGCTGGCCGGCGAGCACTCCGTCTCGGCCCTGGCGGCGGGTTACGACATGAGCTTCGCCGCCGTCCAGAAGCACGTGGCCGTCCTCGAACGTGCCGGTCTGCTGAGCAAGAGGCGCAGCGGCCGGGAGCAACTCGCGAGCGGCGACGTGCAGGCAGTCCGGTCAGTCGCCGCGATGCTCGACGAGCTCGAGGACGTCTGGCGGGGCCGCATCGACCGCATCGACCTCCTACTTGCTGAGGAGCCCTGACATGCCAGCCCAGCACATCGATCGTGACCTCGACCAGCGCACGCTCACCATCACCGCCCGCTTCGACGCCCCCGTCGAGCGCGTTTGGGCCGTGTACGAAGACCCGCGTCAACTCGAGCGGGTCTGGGGGCCGCCCACTCACCCGGCGACCTTCGTCCAGCACGAGCTGACCCCGGGGAGCCGCTCGCTCTACTACATGACGAGCCCCGAGGGGGAGCGCTTCGGCGGCTGGTGGGAGATCCAGACCGTGGACGCCCCGGCCCGGTTCACCTTCGACGACGGCTTCGCGGACGCCGATCTGAACCCAGCCGCCGACATGCCCGTGGCGCACAACGTGTATGCCTTCGCCGCGCAGGACGGCGGAACGGTGGCGACCTACGTCTCCTTCTTCGCCTCCGCCGAGGACCTGCAGCAGGTGCTCGAGATGGGCGTCGAGGAGGGGGCCACCGAGGCCCTCAACCAGATCGACGGGTACCTGGCCGCCTGATTCGCGAGGAGTCGCGCTGGCGTCCGCCCATGACAGTGGGCGCCATCGGGACTGGGCGTCGCGGCGTCCAGAAGACGGTTCGGCGCTGGACGACGCGGCTCACCAGGAAGAGGAACGCCTCGACGAACGGCCTGCTCGGACAGCCACGGACGATCCCGACGGGTTCGAGGGGCCGCGAAGGAGTAGGGCATGGTACCGGACAAGAATGAGGACAAACCCAAGCTGCTGTCGGGCGGTAACCCGCAGATCCCAAAGGGCGAGGGCGACGCACCCGTGCAGGATTACATCGCTGCGATGCCCGACTGGAAGCAGTCGATCGGCCGGCGCCTCGATGCCCTGATCGACGACGACGGCTGGTTCCTATCGTTCCGCTGCTACACGCAGTACGTGCAGGTGCAGTTCTTCAAGGGCACCTCGCTCGACCCGATGCCGCCGAAAGCCTCCAAGCACGGCGAAGTGCGCTATCTCGACCTACGTGAAGACGACGATCTTGATGAGAAGCAGCTGCGCTTGTGGATCGCGCAAGCGAGCAAATTGCCAGGCGAGAAGATGTGAGCAGTGGCCCCCGTCGTACTTGATCAGCAATCGCTCGGATCGTGCGTGTTCGTCTCGAATCCGATCAGCGTGCGGGCGTGTTTGGTCCGGGCATCCGTGCGTCGGTGCCGGTGAAACGTCGAACCGGTGACGGGCAACCCTCCGGATCGGCGCATACGCAACGGCCGATCACATGTCCCGGTAGCGCCGGGCCTCGTCGAGAGCGGTCCGCAGCGCTTGCGCCTGGGCGGGACTGGCGGACCAGTCGGGGTAGGTGGTGCCCGGCTCGGCGTAGGGCATCACGTAGGCGGTGGTGTCGCGCTGGTACCGCCATCCCTCGGCGAGCGGCCCGACATCGAGGCTGTCGTAGCCGATGGCGTCGAGGAACTGCGCCACGGTTTGCTTGGCTTCGTCATCGTCGCCCGCGATCGGGAGTGTCGATCGTTCCGGGTCTCCCACGGGTCGGGGGAGCGCGGCGAGGTGGTCCACGTAGATGTTGTTGAAGCACTTGACCACGCGGGACTCGGCCAGGTGCGCCTGCAGTAGTTCGCTGGTCGTCGTGGTCTCTGCATCGAGCTCCGCGATGTTTCCGTCCCGGTCGGGGTAGTAGTTGTTGGTGTCGATCACGACCTTTCCCCGCAGCGGCTCCACCGGTACCTGTCGGTAGTTGCCCAGCGGCACGGTCACCACCGCGATGTCCGCTGCCTCTGCTGCGTCCGCGGCGGTTGCTGCTCGGGCATGAGGACCGAGTGAGTCGACAAGGTCAGTCAGCGTCTCGGGTCCACGGCTGTTGCTGAGCACGACGTCGTACCCGGCGGCCACCGCCAACCTCGCCACGGTGCTGCCGATGTTGCCACTGCCGATGAACCCAATAGTTGTCATGCCTTCCTCAAGCGAGGACGGGGCCGGGGTATTCCACAACAACCGACGGCACGATCGCGACCGCGCGACGCGCGGCATGGGGGTGAATGCCCAGCGGGGCCGTGACGATCCTTGGTTTGGAGGCCTTAGAGTTGGCCAATGACCAGGTTCGTGGTCGATGCGAGGACCCTGTTGCGCGTCCTGGAGAGCGGCAGGACCGTTCCGCCCGCCCATCAGTTGGTGGCGCCCGCCTCGATCCGGTCGCAGGTCATGGACCTGCTGCTGCAGAAGGTTCAACACGGTGACCTGACTGAGCAGGAGGCGCTCGCAGTGCACGAGCAACTCACCGAGACCAAACTCCGGCTCCTCAACGACCGGGTGAGCCGACGCACGGCCTGGGACATCGCGAGGCAGCAGGGTTGGGACACGATCGGTAACGCCGAGTGCATCGCGCTGGTCAAGCTCCAGGCCGACGCCCTGATGACAATCGACGCAGACTTGGCGGCGGCCGCGGCCAAACTCGTCCCCGTGGCCGCACTCGAGCGCTTGTTCGAGACCTGAGGTCGAGTACTTCTTTCGGGCGGGCAACGCGTGGATGATCATCGTCGCCGGTTTCCAAGACGAGGACCACAGCGACGACTCGGCCGCCTGCACAGCGTCCTCGGCCGAGATCCCATGCCTCAGGGCGGTGGCGTGGACCTTCACGCCGCGAAACGGGCGAGTGCAGCCCGGATCGCCTCGGAGCGACTCATGTCGTGCTTGGAGGCGGCGGCATCCAGGGCCTCGAGTTCCTCGGCGTTCCAGAGGCACGCACCGGCGGCTGGCCTGGTGCGCAGAACCGGGGGACCCACCCCGACCGCCCGGCGGTAAAGTCGGTCGTGCGCTCGGGACGCCTCCAGTCACAGCACCTCCCTTCTGTGAGCGGCTGGACATCCCCCGTGTCGACACGCCGAACGACGTGGCGCTGACCAGGGCGAGTGCGACACTGTGATCTCGTGGCGACGGTGGGCCGCAGGGGCCCCACCAGATGGGCGGCGTGCGCAGTGGGTGGAGCGAGACGTGCACAGCGACGGCGGCGGGACGACCGTCGGGGTCTCACCCCGCTCGCGCTCGCACTCTTCCTGCTGGCATCATTCGTCCACCTGGAGGTGGTCCTCCGACTGCAGAGCGATCTCCCGTTCTTCACCATCGGACTCGGCTATGCCGCGCTGTTCGCGGGCGTCACGACGTTGGTGGTGTCCCTGCTGGCCAGCTTCTTCGTCGGCGTGGCACGCGACGTGGTGGTGGGCGCAGCACTGGCTCTCGTCACGATGCTCTTCGTCTCGCAGTTCATCTACCACGACATCTTCACGACCTTCTACACCGTCTTCTCCGCCATGCATGCCGGGCAAGTGGTCGAGTTCGGCGATGACGTGGTCGGCAAGGGCTTGGACAACGCCGGATGGCTCGTGCTCCTGGCGGTCCCGCTGATCATCTTCGTCGTTGTCAGGACCAGCCGGCGTGGTGCGCGGGTCGGATGGAGGCAACGGGGCATCACCGCCGGCCTCGCCGTCGCACTGCTCACGGGGACCCTCTTGGCGATCAGCTGGGGAGACCGCGGCCAGAACAGCGCGTACGACACGTACTACGGCGAGGGCGACCCGGTCGCATCGGTGGACCGGCTGGGGCTGATGACCACCATGAGGCTGGACCTGACCCGAACCCTCTTGGGTTCGGAGCGCCGACCGGCCCCTCCCCCGGCTGCCATGTCCCCAAGGGACCCGACCCCGCGGGGGCAGGTGGGGAACCCGAGCCCGCCCCCGGCGTCGGGCCAGCCGGCCGACCCGGGGCGCACGGCGGGCGCCGCGCCCACGCCCGTGGAGAACGCGCTGGATATCGACTTCGAACGGCTGATGGCCGAGGCGGACAGCGATGAGTTGCGGAACATGCACCTCTACTTCAGCGGCCGCGAGCCGACCCGCACGAACGAGGCCACCGGCATGTTCAAGGGGTACAACTTTGTCTTCCTGACCGCCGAGGCCTACTCCCACTACGCGGTGAACCCGGTCCTCACGCCCACGCTCCACAAGATGACCCGGGACGGTTTCTCCTTCACCGACTTCTACAACCCACTCTGGGGCGTGAGCACCTCCGACGGGGAGTACGTGGCCACCACCGGCCTCATCCCCAAGAGCCGGGTGTGGAGCATGGTCAAGTCCGGCGACAACGCCATGCCGCTGGCGATGGGAAACCAGCTGCGGCGACTGGGCTATGCGACCTACGCTTACCACAACCACACCTACGACTACTACGGACGCGACATCTCTCACCCCAATCTGGGCTACGAATACAAGGGGGTGGGGAACGGGCTGAAGGTCGCGAAGACGTGGCCGGAGTCGGACGTGGAGATGATCGACGTGACGACTCCGGAGGTCCTGCAGAACGAACCGTTCCACGCCTACTACATGACGGTCAGCGGGCACCTCGAGTACAACTTCGGCGGCAACTTCATCGCCGCCAAGAACCGGAGTCTGGTGGCGGGCCTGCCGTATGGGGACGCAGCCCGGGCCTACCTAGCCACCCAGATCGAACTCGACCGTGCGCTGGAGCTCCTGATGGACCGGCTGGAGGAGGCGGGGGTCGCCGAACGGACGTTCATCGTCCTCAGCGCGGACCACTACCCGTACGGCCTACCCAAGAAGGCGCTCGACGAACTGGCCGGACACCAGGTGGAGAGCAACTTCGAGCTCTTCAAGAGCAGCCTGATCATCTACGCCAAGGGCATGCAACCGCGGACGATCACCGAGCCGGTGTCCAGCCTGGACATCATTCCCACCATCTCGAACCTGATGGGTCTGGAGTTCGACTCCCGGCTACTCATGGGCCGGGACGTCTTCTCCGAAGCCGACCCCCTGGTGATCTTCAACAATCGCAGCTTCATCACCGACAAGGGTCGGTACAACAGCATGACCAGGGAGTTCACCCCCCGACCGGGACGACAGGTACCCGGAGACTACGTGCAGGCCATCTCCGAGGAGATCGACCGGCGGTTCTACTACTCCGCCCGGATCCTCGACAGGGACTACTACCGGGTCGTCGTGGCCCGCTAGCCGGGCCGGTGAGGCACCATCCCCAACCCAACGCCGGTCCGGGGCCACATCACTCTCGGCCGCGTGGTTTGGGGCGGTTGGTCTTGCCGGCGAACCACCCCTCGGTGGAGTCGCGGAAGCTGTCGATGCGCCGCACGTACGGCTCGATGTCGACCACCGGCGACCCGTCGAGGGCGTCCACGTGGCGGACATGGAGGGTGTTCCCCTCTCGGCGGTCGAGCGCGACGACCATGAGCGCGATCCGGTTGGGGGCGCAGCGGGTTCGGGCAGTCGGCGAACCTCGTATGGCCATACGGCCATTCACGTCGTAGGCTCCACCATGGGTACGGATGGCTCGGTGCGGGCCCTCACGGCATTCCAGCTCAACATCATGGCCTCCTTCGCCCAGTTCGAGCGCTCCATCGCCAAGGAACGACAAGCCGAGGGAATCTGAGCCGTCAAGGCCCGCGGGGTCTACACCGGAAGGACACGCAAGCTGACGGCTACGCAACCGGCTGACGCTCGAGAACAGATCAGCGCCGGCGTGCCCAAGGCTGCGGTTTCACGCCGACTTGGCATCAACCGAACCACCCTGCACCGAGCGCTCCACGCTACACAGACGAGTTCGGACACCGGTGCAGCCGACCTCGGAAAACTGACAACACGAGTTCTGGGACACGGGCTATGAACACCGGTTTCCTTGGCGTGTCGCGATGTGTCCAAGACCGGTCGGTTCTTAGTCGTTCGACGGTGCCCGCCGGGCGCCGCGTCCGACAGATGCGGCAGCACGCCGGGCTCGTGATCCCCTCCGCTCATCTGATGGGCCAGGTGTCGCCGCCGATGGGCGCGACTGTCGACCTCGCGGCATCATCCGAGAGGGGGGCGCACCCCGAACAGCACGTAGCGACGGGCACCGCTCGCCCTGGCGGCCGCCTGGCACTCGACATGAGCACCTCGCGTTCGGGAGTGAGTCGATGGTCGTAAAATCGCGCTCATGCCCA
>DUOQ01000113.1 GCA_012838755.1 Propionibacterium sp.
GACGAGTCGGTCTACCTCGCCGAGCGCGTCATCGTGCTGTCCAGCTCGCCGACCGTGGTGCAGGAGGACGTCCACATCGACCTGCCCGACGAGCGCTCGCAGCTGGAGACGCGCTCCACGGCGCGGTTCGCCGAGCTGCGCCACCGCATCTACGAGCAGATCCAGCTCGCCAAGCAGGGCCTGGTGCCCGCCCAGATCGAGGCCGGCGTCACGCCCGCCGACATCGAGAAGAAGGCCCAGCGCTGACCCGCGGCGCTGGTACGAACCACCACGAACCCACAGGAGAAACCATGTCCCGTCCCACCATCACCCGCCGTGGCGTCCTGGGCGCCGTCGCCGGCCTCACCGCCGCAGTCCTCGTCGGCTGCAGCTCCGGGTCGCCCGCCGGCAACGCCACTGTCGCCCCCACCGGTGCCGCCACGGCCACCAGCGGTGGTGCTGCGGCCCCGGCCGAGCTGACCAAGATCTCGGTCGGCATCATCCCGATCATCGACGTCGCGCCGATCTACCTCGGCGTCGACAAGGGGTTCTTCGCGGAGGAGGGCCTCGAGCTCACCCTCGAGGCCGGCCAGGGCGGCGCCGCCATCGTCCCCGGTGTCACCAGCGGCTCGCTGCAGTTCGGCTTCTCCAACACCACCTCGCTGCTCATCGCGAACAGCCGCGGCCTCGACCTCAAGGTCGTGGCGAACGGTGCCTCCACCACCGGTGAGAGCGACAACGACTTCGGCGCGGTCCTGGTCAAGCCCGACAGCCCGATCCAGTCGGCCGCCGACCTGGGTGGCAAGAAGATCGCGGTGAACACGCTCAACAACATCCAGACCACGACGATCAACAACCAGATCCGCGAGGCCGGGGGCGACCCGACGGGCACCCAGTACGTCGAGCTGGCCTTCCCCGACATCGTGCCGGCCGTCGAGCGCGGCGACGTGGACGCCGGCCAGGTCGTGGAGCCCTTCCGCACCATCGGCCTGTCCTCGGAGATGCGCTCGGTCGGGTCGAACTACGCGACCACCGACCCCAACCTGGTCATCGCCATGTACTTCACCACGAAGGACTACGCGGAGAAGAACCCCGAGATCGTCGAGGGCTTCACCACCGCGATGAACAAGTCGCTGGAGTTCGCCGAGGCCAACCCCGACGAGGCGCGCGCGATCCTGGGCACCTACACGAAGATCGACGACGCCGTGAAGACCGACGCGGTCCTGCCCAAGTGGACCCCGGAGATCAACCGCAACGGCGTGCAGGTGCTGGCCGACCTCGGCCAGCAGGACGGGCTGTTCGAGACCGCCCCGAGCCTGGACGACCTCCTTCCCTGAGCCGATGACGATGCTCCCACCCACCCTCCTGAGCGGTGAACGGGGGCGTGCCACAGCTGGGGAACAGCTGCGGCACGCCATCCGGAGCGGCGAGCTGCTGCCCGCCGAGCGCCTCGTCGAGCAGGAGCTCGCCGGCCGGTTCGGCGTGACCCGCAGTGCCGTGCGCGCCGCCCTCATGGACCTCACCGCCGAGGGCCTCGTCGAACGCATCCCGAACAAGGGTTCCCGGGTCCGGGTCGTCACCCTCGAGGAGGCGATCGCGATCACCGAGGTCCGCCTCGAGCTCGAGGGGCTCTGCGCGGCCAAGGCCGCCGAGAACGCCACCGGGGCCGACTGCGCCGACCTGCGTGCCCTCGGGCAGGAGATGGTCGCCGCCGTCGAGACCTCGAACGCCCTGCGCTACGGGCAGCTCAACAAGGACCTGCACGAGAAGCTGCGCATCCTGTCGGGCCAGCCCGTCGCCCAGGACCTCCTGCTGAAGCTCAACGGCCAGCTGGTCCGGGAACGGTTCCGGCTCTCCACCCGCCCCGACCGCCCCTCCGTCTCCGTGCACGAGCACCTGGCGATCATCGAGGGGGTGTGCGCGGGGGACGCCGAGACCGCCCGCGAGGCCATGCGCCGCCACCTGCACAGCGTCATCGGCGCCATGCGGGAGACGAAGGGCCGCCGCCTGCCCGCCTGACCGCCCGGCCGGGGTGTTGACTGCCCGGGTGGGCAGGCGTAGCGTTGGGCGGCCATGTTGCGTGACTTCCCTCCCGAGGTAGCGGCCTCGGACACCCCCACCTGGCGCAGCCCCCACGGCTTCCTGACGTGGCTCGTGCGCGGCCAGGCGGGTCTGGTCACCCTCATGTCCCTGCTGGTGGTCGCCTGGCAGCTGCCCAATGTGATGTCGCCGTGGCTGCTGGGCCGCGCCATCGACGCGGGCATGATCGCCCGCGACCCCCTGGCCACCGTCGGCTGGGCCGGCCTCATGCTCGTGGCCATCGTGCTCGGCGGCGCCGGCGGGATCCTGCAGCACACCTACGTCGTCCGCTCGTGGGTGATCGCCATCTACGAGCTGCAGAAGCGCGTGGGGTTCACCACCTCGCGCCTCGGCCACCTGCTGGCCCGGCGGACCCCCACCGGCGAGGTGCTCTCGGTCGCCAGCTCCGACGCCGACACCTTCGGCGCCACCCTCGAGGTGCTCTCCCGCGCCCTGGGCTCGCTGCTCGCCTTCGGCGTGGTGTGCACGCTCATGTTCACCACTTCCCCGCCGCTGGCCCTGGTCGTCATCATCGTCAGCCCGCTGCTGCTCGCGGCGTCCACGCCGGTGCTGCGCCCGCTCAGCGCGGCCCAGCAGGCCGAGCGCACCCAGAACTCCGAGCTGACCTCGCTGGCCACCGACATCGTCGCGGGGCTCCGCATCCTGCGCGGCATCGGCGGCGAGCGCACCTTCGGCGCCAACTACGCCCGCCAGTCGCAGAAGGTGCGGTTCCTCGGCGTGCGCGTCGGCACGTGGCAGGGCGTGGTCGAGGCCATCTCGGTGCTCGTGTCGGGGTCGCTGCTCGTCGTCCTGGTCTACCTCGGCACCCACGAGCTGGCCGCGGGCCGCCTTACCGTCGGCCAGCTCATCTCGTTCGTCGGCTACGCGATCTACATGCTGTGGCCGCTGCAGACCTTCTTCGACTTCGCCCAGAAGTGGATCAACGGGCGCGTCGCCGCCGGCAAGACCTCGGCGCTGCTGGGCCAGAGGGCGCCCTGGCCGCGCCGCGAGGCGTCCGTCGGGCCGAACCCGCGGCTGGTGGACGCCGCCTCGGGGGTCGTCGTCGAGCCCGGCCAGTTCCTGGGGATCGTCAGCGCCGACCCCGACGCCTCGGCCGCCCTGGTCGACCGGATCGGCCGGTACCTGCCCTCGATGTCCGGCACCTTCGACGAGGACAACGAGGAGTCCCTCAAGGGCAGGGCCCTGCGGGAGGCGCGGCGCGCCACGTACGCCCGGCGCGAGGCGCGGGCCCGCGCCGACGCC
>DUOQ01000114.1 GCA_012838755.1 Propionibacterium sp.
GCGAGGAAAGGATGAGGACGGCCACGGCTGAACCCTGCCGACCGGGGATGCACGAAGGGCCCTGCGACACCGGATTCCCGGTCCCACAAGGCCCTTCGTGTGGTCGGGCTGACAGGATTTGAACCTGCGACCCCTTGACCCCCAGTCAAGTGCGCTACCAAGCTGCGCTACAGCCCGCCCGTGCTCGGCTCACCGACCACGGCGATGAACGTTACACCAACCCGGCCCTGCATGCAGAATCGACCCACGACCCGGAACGAACCCTGAATCCCGGGTTTGGCCTCGACAGTTCATTGACAAGGAAAGATGGCACCCACCAAGCTGGACGGACCCCGGGCGGTGTGCCCCGGGCGAACAGGAGGAGTCCGATGACTGACCAGCCGATGGATCCCCGCGACGACCGCCTCGACGACGTGGACGCACCGCGTGAGGTGCGCCCCGAGGGTGACGAGACCGTCGTGAACCTCGACCGGGTGGACGAGGAGGTCGACGGCGAGCACCAGACCGCCGACGACAAGTACATCGACGTGGTGGACGGTCGACCCGAGACGCTGGGTGCTGAGAAGAAGTCCGGCACGCCCGACGACGTGGGCTTCGCCGACGACATGTGGAAGACCGAGCCCGGCAGCGAGGGCCGCGACCGCTGACCTGTCGCGGCGAGCGCCGCGATTGGCACCCCAACCCGGTCCGGGCGGTGGCAGGATGGCCGCATGGCCACCGACTTCGACGCCGCTGCCCGGACGTGGGACACCCCCGAGAAGGTGGCCAGGTCGGCCGCGATCGCCGAGGCGATCGCCGGCGCCATCCCCCTCGACCCGGCCTGGAGCGCCCTCGACTACGGCTGCGGCACCGGCCAGCTCACCTGGCACTTGGGCGACCGCATCCACCACGTCACCCTGACCGACACCTCCAGCGCCATGGTGGAGGTCGCCCGCGAGCACGCCGCCGAGCAGCCCGACCGGTACGTCATCGTCGACCACGACCTCACGCGCGGCCCGCTCCCCTACCGCGTCGACCTGGCCTACTCGGCCATGGCGCTGCACCACATCGACGACACCGAGGCCGTGCTCAGCAACGTGACCGCCAGCATCAACCCCGGTGGCTGGATCGCGCTGGCCGACCTCGACAGCGACCCCGACAACCGGTTCCACCCCGACGACTTCGACGGGCACCACGGCATCGACCGCGAGGCCCTCGCCGACGGGTTGCGCACGCGGGGCTACACCGACGTCAGCTCCCGCACGGCCGTGACGGTGACCAAGGCCAAGGACGGCGTCGACCACCAGCACGACATCTTCCTGGTCACCGGGCGCCGGGGGTCCTAGGTCAGGGCGCCGAGGGCTCCGGTTCGGGCTCGGCCGCCAGCCGGACGCGGCGGGCCGTGTCGCGCAGGTTCCCCGCCTGGACGGCGGCGACCCCGGCGAGCAGGACCGTCCCGCCCAGCAACTGCACCGCGCCGGGCAGCTCGCCCAGCAAGAGCCACGCCCACACCACGGCGAACACGACTTCGGTGAGGCCCACGAAGGACGCCACGGTCGGCCCGAGACGGCGCGCGGCCACGAAGCCCGTCAGGTAGGCGAGGGCCGCAGCCACGACCACGAGTTCCAGCAGGGGCACCCACCACGGCCAGGTCCCCCCGAGCAGGCGGACGTCGGCGGTGCTCGCGTGCAGCGGCACCAGGCCGGTCAGGCCGGCGAGCAGCAGGGCGACGGCGCCGACACCCAGGCCCGTGGCCACGAACGCCAGGGGCGGGATGCCCGCGGTCTCGGACGCGGTGATGTAGTAGACCGCCATGCCCGTGGCGGCGAACAGGCCCCACGCGACGCCCCGCAGGTCGGCGCCCGCGAGGTCGGCGGGGTTGAGGATGACCGCCAGGCCACCCACGGCGACCACCATGCCCGTCAACGTCAACGGGCCGGGGCGTTTCCGCGAGCGGGCCCACACGTACAGGACGACGAGCACGACCCCGAGGTACTCCAGCATCAGGGCGATGCCGACCTCGATGTAGGTGATCGCGTTGAAGTAGGCGACCTGGACCGCCGCGCCCCCGAACAGGCCGTAGAGCAGGATGGGGCGCCACTTCTCCCGCAGGAGGTGCCAGCGGCCGCGCAGCCCCACGGCGGCCAGGGGGGCCAGCAGCAGGGACGCCGCCCCGAGCCGCACGACCACCGCCGCGGCGGGCGACCAGCCGGCCTCGAGCAGCGGGCGGGCGAAGGATCCCGACGTGGCGAAGAAGGCGGCCGAGGCGAGGGCGACGACGAGCCCGAACGCGCGGGCACCGGGCTGCTGCATCAGGAGTTCATCCCGCGGGCGGCCACGGCCCAGCGGCCCTCGAGGCGCCCGTCGGCCAGCACCACGTACTCGTCGACGAGGTTGACCGCGTTGCAGGCGTGGTTCGGCACGACGCGCACGGTCGACCCGAGCGCCGGCAGCGCCTCCCCAGCCAGGTCGACCACCGCGTGGTGTTCCGACAGCACGACGATGCGGGCGTCCGGGTGGTCGAGCAGCCGACCGAAGCCGGAGGCCCACGCGGCCCGGTCGGCGCCGAGCACCTTGGACCCGGAGTCGAGCACGAGGCGTCCGCCCGCGTGGCTCACGACCGTGGCGTGGCAGGTGAGGGCGACCTCCTCGGGGGTGCAGGAGCCGAGTTCCCACTGCTGGGCGTCGTTGAAGACGTAGACGCCGGGGCGGGTCTCGGTGAGCCCGTCGCCGGTGGCGGCCAGGCTGGGCGTGGAACCACCCGACAGCACGCGCGGTTCGATGCCGGCCTCCCGGAGCGAGGCGGCTGCCGTGGCCAGGGCCGCGGCCTCGTGCCGGGCGGCTGCCTCCCGGCCGTCGGGGGCGTAGCTGTGGCCGGGGAAGGTGAAGGCGCCCAGCACCTCCAGCCCCAGCGCGGACGCCGCGGCCGCCAGCGGGCCGGCCTCCGTGGGCGCGACACCGGAGCGGTGGTGCCCCGAGTCGACCTCGACCAGCGCCGTCACGCCGGTGCCGACGAGTCGTTCGGCGGCCTCGAGCGAGTCGAACCCGACCCGGATCGTGGCCCGCTCCGCGAGCCGGGTGAGCCGGCGCCGCCGCAGGTCGTCGACCCACAGCGGGTAGGCGATGAAGAGGTCGTCGAAGCCCGACTGGGCGAACACCTCGGCCTCGCCCACGGTCGCCACACCGAGCCCCTGGTCCCCCGCGTCGGTCTGCATGTGCGCGATCTCGGGGCTCTTGTGCGTCTTCACGTGCGGCCGCAGCCGGAGGCCGCGCTCGTCGGCCCAGGCGGCCACACGGTCGATGTTGGCCTGCAGGACCGGCAGGTCGATCGCCAGGAACGGCGTCGGGGGAAGCTGGTCGACCATGTCAGCGCTTGCGCTTCTCCCGGGCACGGACCTCGACGTTCACCGGGCTGCCGACGAAGCCGAACTCCTCGCGCAGGCGCCGCTCGACGAAGCGCGTGTACTGCGGGTCCATCTGGCCCGAGGTGAACAGCACGAAGGTGGGCGGGCAGGCCTGGGCCTGGGTGCCGAACAGGATGCGCGGCTGCTTGCCCGAGCGCACGGGGTGCGGGTGGGCGGCGGCGACCCGGCCCAGGAACGCGTTGAGGTTGCCGGTCGTGACGCGGGTCTCCCAGCCCTCCAGGGCGGCGTCCATGGCCTTCTTGAGCTTGTCGACGTTGCGGCCCGTCAGGGCCGAGATGTTGACGTGCGGGGCCCAGCTGAAGGCGTGGATGTCGCGCTCGACCTCGCGCTCGAGGTAACGGCGGCGCTCGTCGTCGGTGAGGTCCCACTTGTTGTAGGCGATGACCATGGCCTTGCCGGCGTCCTCGACCATGGACAGGATCTTGAGGTCTTGGTCGGAGATCGTCTCGGACGCGTCGATCACCACGACGCACACCTCGGCGCGCTCGATGGCCTGCTGGGTGCGCAGGGACGCGTAGTACTCGTGGCCGGACGCCTCCTTCACGCGGCGGCGCAGGCCGGCGGTGTCGATGAAGCGGTAGACCTCGCCGCCCAGCTCGACGAGCTCGTCGACGGGGTCGACGGTGGTGCCTGACACGTTGTCGACCACCGAGCGCTGCTGGCCCGACAGCTTGTTCAGCAGCGAACTCTTGCCGACGTTCGGCTTGCCGACGATGGCGATGCGGCGGGGCCCTCCGACCTCCTCGTAGGACGCCTCGGGCGCCTCGGGCAGCGCCTCCATCACGGCGTCCAGCAGGTCGCCCGACCCGCGGCCGTGCAGGGCCGACACGGGGAAGGGCTCCCCCAGCCCGAGGTTCCACATGGCGGCGGCCTCGGCCTCGAGGCGCTGGTCGTCGACCTTGTTGGCGGCGAGCACGACGGGCTTGCCCGAGCGGCGCAGGACGCGCACGACCGCCTCATCCTCGTCCGTGATGCCGACGGTGGCGTCGACCACGAACAGCACGGCGTCGGCGGCGCCGATCGCCATCTCGGCCTGCTCGGCGATCTGGGCGGCCATGCCGTCGGCGTCGGAGACCCAGCCGCCGGTGTCGACGATCACGAAGTCGCGACCGTTCCAGTTGGCGTCGTAGCTGACCCGGTCGCGGGTCACGCCGGGCTTGTCCTGCACGACGGCCTCGCGGCGGCCGAGCACGCGGTTCACGAGCTGGGACTTGCCCACGTTGGGGCGTCCCACCACGGCGAGGACGGGCTTGATGTCAGTCACGAAAGGGCCTCCTCGGCCAGGGTGGTGATGGCGTCCACGACCTCGGGCAGGGTCATGTCGGACGTGTCGAGCAGCCGGACGCCGTCGGCGGCGATCTGGAAGTCCACGAGCTTGGAGTCGTCGCGGTCGCGCCGCAGGACCTGGTCGCGCAACTGCTCCTCGGTCACCTTGTCGCCCAGGTCTCCGGCGCGGCGGCGCAGGCGGGCCTCGGGCGTGGCGGTGAGCAGCAGGCGGAGGTCGGCGTCGGGGTAGACGACGGTGGTGATGTCGCGGCCCTCGGCGACGCACCCGCGCGGGTCGGCGTCCATGAGGGTGCGCTGGCGGCGCACGAGGTCGGCGCGGCACTCGGGGATCGTGGCGACCGCCGAGACGTGCCGGGCGGTGCGCGGCTCACGGATCTCGGCGGTGACGTCGCGCCCGTTGACGCGGACCCACGGCTCGTCGGGGTCGAGGCTGATGTCGATGTCGGCACCGGTGGTGGCCGCGATCACGGCGTCGGTGTCGTCGGGGCTGACCCCGGCGTCCAGGAACGCGACGGCGACGGCGCGGTACATCGCGCCCGTGTCGAGGTACGACAGGCCGAGGCGGCGGGCCACCTCGCGGGCGGTCGTCGACTTGCCGGACCCACTGGGTCCGTCGATGGCGATCACGAGTCGGTCGGCAGGCACCGGGGCAGTCTACCGGCGCGGCGCGTAGGGTCGGACCATGGAACTCGAGCGCGTCGACGAGGGCATCTGGGTGGCCGACGGCCCGGTGGCGATCGACCTGGTGGTCGTCCCCTACCGGACGCGGATGACGGTGGTTCGACTCGCGGACGGGCGGCTGTGGGTCGCCTCCCCGGTGCCGACCTCGCTGGCCGGCCTGAACGCGCTCGCCGCCCTGGGTCCCGTGGGGCACCTGGTCGCGCCCACCCCGCGGCACCGCTGGCGCCTGGAGTCCTGGCACGCGCTGTTCCCGGACGCCGCCCTCTGGGCGTGCGCGACAGGGCCGTTCACGCTCGGGGACAAGTTGCTCCCCGCCACGGTGCTGGGCGAGGTGCCGCCCCCGGCGTGGTCCGGCGAGCTGGACCAGGCGGTCTACCGCGGCGTGGGGTTCGAGGAGACGACGTTCCTGCATCGGGCGTCAGGCACCCTGCTCGTGGAGGACGTCCTCCAGAGCCACGAACGCTCCGGGCACCGACTGGCCGATGCGCTGGTCCGCGTCGGCGGCATCCGGACGCCGGGCGGGGTCCCGCGGGACATCCGGGCCATCTCCCGGCGCGGGGCGCGGGCGTGGGTCGAACGGGTGCTCGCCTGGGACTTCGACCGCCTCGTCATGGCCCACGGTCCGGTCATCGAGGGCGGGGCGAAGGCGTACGTGGAGCGTGCCTTCGCCCGGGCACTGCGCTGAGGCTGCCCGTCAGGCGTTCGGTCGGACGTTCCACCCCGCGGCCGTCATGGCGTCCGCAAGGGGCTCCGCGGCCGGTGCCTCGACGTGGACGGCGAGCCAGCCGCGCTCGGCCTGGGTGTCGTGGTCGATGGTGACGTCCTCGACGTTGACGCCGGCCGACTCGACGTCGGCGAACAGGCGGGCCAGGGAGCCCGGGGCGTCGGGGATCTCGACGACGACCTCGGCCCAGTCGGCCGGCACGGAGCCGTGCTTGCCGGGCAGCGCACGGGTGCCGAGGCGTCCGCGGTCGAGGAAGGACTCCACGGCGTCGGGGTCGTCGATGACGTCGATCAGCCGCCCGAGGTCGGCGTGGAGCTCCTGCAGCTCGACGCGCAGCGCACGGTGGTTGGCCGAGATGATCTGGCGCCACAGCTTCGGGTCACCCCCCGCGATGCGGGTGACGTCGCGCAGGCCCTGCCCGGCCAGGGTGAGGTGCTCGGCGGGCAGGTCGAGCAGGCCGCCGGCGACCAGCGCGCTCATCAACTGGGGCACGTGCGAGACCTGGCCGACGGCCTCGTCGTGGTGTTGGGCGGCCATCGTGGTCAGCCGCGCACCGCAGGCCTCGGCGACCCGGCGGACCACCAGCACGGACTGGGCCGCCGACGTGTCGTGGGGGGTGATGACCCAGGTGCGGTCCTCGAACAGGTCCGCCCGGGCGGTGATCGGGCCGTCCTTGGCCGAGCCGGCCATGGGGTGCGACCCGCAGTACCGGGCCAGGTCGGCGCCGGTCGCGCGCAGGGCGGCCAGGACGACCCCCTTGACCGAGCCGACGTCGGTGACGGTGGCGTTCGGGTAGCGGGTGAGCGCCTCGAAGATCACCCCGGCCAGCGCTTGCGGCGGCGTGGCCACGACCACGAGCCGGACGTCGTCGGGGTCGACCGGGTCGACCGTGCCCGCACCGCGGGAGGCGGCGACCAGCGCGTGGGAGCGGCGCTTGTCCTCCAGGTGCACGGTGATCCCGGCCCGGGTGAGCGCCATGGCGACCGATGCGCCGACCAGGCCCGTCCCGATGACCAGGGCCGGGCCGAGCGTGACCTCGATCACTGGCCGCCCTTCTGGACGAACCCCTTGACGTAGGCCTCCGCGTCGGACTCCAGCACGGTGTCGATCTCGTCGAGCAGCGCGTCGAGGTCCTGGGTCTGGGCCTGCTTCACCACGAGCGGGGCGTCCTCGGTGCGTTGCACCGACGGCGTGCGCTGGCGCTGGATGCGTTCGCTCATGGTGTCCTCCGGTCGTGGGTCCGGACGAGTCTATCCGCGCTGGCGCCCGGCTCCGCCCCGGCTGCCGTGTGCCGGAACGGGTCGGGCATCCGGAGCGTGTGCAGGGCCCGGGCCGAGTCGCGGACGAGCAGGGAGTCCCAGCCGGCCGCCACCACGTGGTCGACGTGCTCGGTGACCCAGGTACCGCGGGTGTGGGCGCGCGTGTCCGCCGGCGGGGTGGTCATCGCCCGGTCGACGTCGCCGGCGTCGGGGCCGGGGGTGAGGCGTCCGGCGGACTGGAGGCGTTCGGCGATGCCGCGCTCCCCCAGTTCGGCCCAGGCGAGGTCGACCTGGGCGAGCTTCGGGTGGTCCCAGGCGAGGCCCTCGCGGGAGCGGTAGCCCTCGAGCAGGGTCAGCTTGGCGGCCCAGTCGAGCCGGTCGGCGACCCCCGCGGCGCCGTCCCGCCCGAGGTCGTCCAGGGCGGCCGCCCACGCCGCGAGGAGGGCGTCCGCCTCGGGGAACCCGACCCGGCGGGCGTGGCCACCGACCACCCCGAGGAGCTCGCGCTGCACCTCGAGCGCGGTGGCCTCACCACCCGCGGCCAGGGGCAGCGGCACCGTCAACGTCAGGTCGCGGCTCACGGTGCCGAACGCGGTGACGGGGTCGGCGAGTCGGGGGCCGGGCAGCCGGCCGTCCTCCAGCGCGGCCAGGCACAGGCCCAGGACGCCGACCTTCAGCCACGTGACGAACGGTGAGCGGGTGGCGTCACCGGCGATGACGTGCAGGCGGCGCCAGTCGCGCGGGAGTGCGTGGGGCTCGTCGCGGGTGTTGACGATCCCCCGGTTCTGGGTGGTGTCGAGCCCCGAGACTCGCTCGAAGAAGTCCGCGCGCTGGGACAGCTGGAACCCCGGCCGTTCCGAGCCGGGGCCGAGCCCGACGCGTCCGGCCCCGGCGAGGACGACGCGCGTGACGAGCAGGGTCGGCAGGGCGTCCTCGACCGCCTCCCACGGCGTGGACCGGCGCAGCAGGTAATTCTCGTGGTACCCGTAGCTCTGGCCCTTGCCGTCGGTGTTGTTCTTGTACACCCGCACCGGCGAACCCAGGTCGCGCGACACGGACGCCGCAGCCTCGGCCACGATGCGGTCCCCCGCGACCTCGTGCAGGAGCAGGTCGGAGGGCGAGGTCGTCTCGGGCGTGCAGTACTCGGGGTGGCCGTGGTCGACGTAGAACCGGGCGCCGTTGCCCAGCATGCGGTGCCGCGAGTCCTCCACCACGGGGGTCGCCGCGACGCCGCAGGCCTCGACGACGAGTGCCGACAGCGTGTGCGCAGCCAGGTCGGGACGCCCCGGGGCGGTGATCCCGTACTCGGTCTCGGTCCCCAGCAGGAGTGGCATGCGGGCCATTGTCGCACCGACCGCTAGGGTGCAGGCATGAGCCGCATCGCCGCGATCGTCGCCGACCTCGTGCTGGTGGTGGTGTTCGTCATCATCGGTCGCGCCTCGCACGCCGAGGCACTCGACTTCGAGGGCATCCAACGCACCGCCCTACCGTTCCTCGCCGGCACCCTCATGGCGTGGATCGGGTTCCTGCTCAAGCGCCACAGCGGGCTCACCCTGGTCAACGGCGTGTTCGTGTGGGCGATGACGACCGTGCTCGGGATCCTGTTCCGCCTGCTGCTGGGCGACACCGCCGAGGTCGGCTTCGTCGTCGTCACCGCGCTGGTGCTGGCGGCGTTCCTGATCGGGTGGCGGGCGGTGTTGTGGCTGGTCCGGCGCAAGCAACCCCAAGCGCAGCGGGCCAAGGACCCGCGGCGCTCGGGGAACCCCGCCAAGCGCAACCCCCGCTAGGGCCCCGGGGGCTCAGCAGGAGCCCGGCCCGTCCTCGGTGGCGCACTCGCCGAGGGTGCCCTCCACCACGTGGCGCGCGTCCACGACGTGCAGCTGGACGCGCGGGTCCTCCTCCGTTCCCGCGGAGAACTCGACCACGGTCTCGTCCTGCTCCCACTCCAGCCAGCCCATGTCACCGTCGCTGCGCTGGCGGGGCTCCCCGAACGCAGCGGTGAGTTGCTCGTTGAGGCGGGCCGCCGCCTGGGCTGCACGGGGGTCGAAGGGCCACAGGAACCAGCCCACCCCCACGACGTCGTCACCCACGACCGACCAGCAGGTCGCCGCGTCACCCCAGCCCTCGATCCCGGTCCCCCACGAACTGAAGGCGCCCAAGGGCTCGTTCGGGGTGATGTCGTGCTCGGCGAACCAGGCAGCCCGGTCGGCCGCCGTCGGCCACCGTGACCCGACCAGCCGACGCACCGTGTCGGCGACGAGTTCTGGGGGAGGCTTCATGCCCTCAGGATATCGCTACGGGTCGAGGGCCCGGATCCCCCGGTCGGACCCCCCGGCGAGGATCCGCATGAAGACGATCCGTTCGCCCCGGCGGCCGGACAGCTTCGCCCAGTCGTCGGGGTTGGTGGTGTTGGGCAGGTCCTCGTTCTGCTCGACCTCGGCCCGCACGGCGTCCAGCACGTGGCGGCGGCGCACGCCGCGCTCGCCGCCCTCGAGAAGTTCCTTGATCGCGGCCTTCTTGGCGCGTGCAGCGATGTTGGCCAGCATCGCGCCCGAGGTGAAGTCCCCCACGTGCAGCACCTCGCGGCCGCCACCGGCGTAGGTGACCTCGACGAACTCGTTGGCCTCGGTCTCGGCGTAGAGGTCGTCCACCGCGGCGTCGATCACGCTGCGACGCAGGGCCTCGGTTCCCCCGGCCTCGTCGGCCTCGGCCGGGTTCCACGGGGTCAGCGCGGTCAGGGACAGCGCCAGGATCTCGGCGGCGCCGGCCCGGTTGGGCCGGTCGAGGCGGATCTTCACGTCGAGGCGTCCGGGGCGCAGGATGGCGGGGTCGATGAGGTCCTCGCGGTTGGTGGCGCCGATCACGATCACGTTGGCCAGGGACTCGACGCCGTCGATCTCGGCCAGCAACTGCGGCACGATCGTGGACTCGACGTCGGAGCTGACCCCTGAGCCGCGGGTGCGGAACAGCGAGTCCATCTCGTCGAAGAACACGATGACCGGACGCCCGGCCTCGGCCACCTCGCGCGCCCGGGCGAAGGTGAGCCGGATCTGCCGCTCGGTCTCGCCGACGTACTTGTTGAGCAGCTCGGGGCCCTTGATGTTGAGGAACGAGCTGCCGGCCGAGTTCGCCACGGCCTTGGCGATCATCGTCTTGCCGCACCCCGGCGGCCCGTAGAGCAGGACGCCCTTGGGCGCGGCGAGCCCGAACTCGGTGAACAGGTCACGGTGCCGGAACGGCATCTCGACCGCGTCGCGGATCTGGGCGATCTGGTCGTCGAGCCCGCCGATGTCGGACCACGCGACGTCGGGCACCTCCTCGAGCGTGAGCTCCTCCACGTCGGTGCGGGCGACGCGCTCCCAAGCGAGGAGGGCGCGCCGGTCGGCGAGCAGGGAGTCGCCCGGGTTGAGCCCGGCGTCCCGCAGGGCGGTGGCCAGTTGGACGACGACCTCCTCATCGTTGGCCCCGGCGACCAGGGCCGAGCCGTCCTCGAGCACCTCGCGCAGCCGGACGACCTCGCCGGCCCCCCGGTGGTCGGTGACGGCCACGACGACCAAGGCCTCGTTGACGAGCACCACCGCCCCGACGACGAGGCGTTCGACGTCGACCACCTCGGGGGCGACCGCGGCGCGCACGAGGCGTCCGCCCACGTGCACGTCGGCCAGCCCGGCCTCGGGGAGCCCCAGGACCAGCCCGAACTGCTGCGGCGGGAGCGCGAGCGCGGCCACCTGCTCGCGCAGGGCCACCAACTGGTCCCGGGCCTCGCGCAGCGTGACGTTGAGCCGGTCGTTGTGCTGGGCCAGGGCCCGGGCGTCTGAACGGGCCTGCTGCAGGCGCCGCTCGGCGACCTCGGCCCGGAGCGCCAACTCGTCGGTCATCGGGTCACCTCTCGTGCGGGGTCTCCGGCTCGGCCGGGGACGGGCGCTGCTCGACCCAGGGCGGGCGGGGGCCGGTGTAGTCGGGGCCGTACGCCCCGGGGGCCGGACGCCGCTTCTTGCGCGGCGGCGTGTGCCCCGGCGCCAGCCGCCGGCTGAACAGCAGGAAGCCGGTGTGCCCGCTGGTGGCGTGCCCGGGTCGGATGGCCAGGCCCTCGGCGTGCCAGTCGCGGCCGGTGTACTCCTTCAGGACGGGCTCGGTGAACCCGCCGTGGGTGCGCAGCGTGTCGGCGACGCGGCCGAGCTGGGTGGTGGTGGCGACGTAGCAGCACAGGACGCCGCCGGGCACGAGGCGCTCGGCGACGGCGTCGATGCAGTCCCAGGGGGCGAGCATGTCGAGGATCGCCCGGTCGACCTCCTCGGGCCCGATCACCTCGGCCAGGTCGCCCAGGCGCACCTCCCAGTGGTCGGGCTCCGACCCGTAGAAGGCGCCCACGTTCTTGCGCGCCACCTCGGCGAACTCGGGGCGCCGCTCGTAGCTCCACAGGCGGCCGGTCGGACCGAGCGCCCGCAGGAGGGCGAGGGTGAGCGCCCCCGAGCCCACGCCGGCCTCGAGCACCCGGGCGCCGGGGAAGATGTCGGTCTGCATCAGGATGTGGGCGGCGTCCTTGGGGTAGATCACCGCGGCCTCGCGGGGCATCGACACCATGATGTCGTGCAGCAGCGGCCGGAAGACGAGGAACTGGTCGCCACCGACCGACGTCGCCGTGACCCCCTCGGGCCCGCCGATCAGGTCGTCGTGGTTGATCCCACCCTTCGTGGTGTGGAACACCCCGCCGGCGCGGAGCTTGACCGAGTGGCGGCGCCCCTTGGCGTCGCTCATCGTCACCCGCTCCCCCTCCCGGAGGGGGCCGGTGGTCGTCGGGTAGATCGGGTCGGGGTCAGTCACGCAGGCTCCAGAGTCCTAGTTGCCAGGCCGGCCCGAAGGGCTGGCCCTGCAGGGTGGTGTCGGGGCCGAGCAGCATCGTCTCGGGCCCCACGGACAGCGGCAGGACCGTCAGGTCCGCGGCGGCCTGCTGCTGCAGTTCCGCCAGGAGGGCCAGCCGCGTGTCGGGGTCGGTGGTCTCCCGGGCCTGGCGCACGAGGCCGTCGACCTTCGCGCTCGACCCGGGCAGGGTCTCGTCGACATAGGCCTGCAACCAGCCGAAGGCCGTGTTCACCCAAGCCGGGCGGTCGGTCAGGAGGAGGTCGGCGTCGTTGGTGTCGGGCACGAGCTGCACGGACATGCCGGCCCGTTCCTCGAGGCGGTCGCGCAGCAGGGACGCCAGGTCCCGCTGGCCGGGCGCCTTCGAGGAGTAGCCCAGGGTGAGCCGGGGCCGCTGGTCGCCGAGCTCGGGGACCTCGCCCACACCGCCGACCGGGAACGCGTCGACGGACCCCTCGACCGAGGGCGGCACGATCGAGGTCAGCGAACGGTCGGCCTGGAGCGCCTCGGCCACGGCCTGGCGGACCGCGGGGTCCTCGCGGTAGGGCGAACCGGGGTGGAGGATGAGCCGCTGCACGCGGACGTTCGGCAGTTCCACGCGCGTGAAGCCCGCCTTGGTGGTGCCCTCGTTGGCGTCCATCTCGGCGGACAGCCGCTCCAGGGCGGCGGGCACCAGGCTGCGCCACACGACGTCGACCGAGCCCTCGGCGACCGCCTTCTCGACCGCCGCGCTGTCCTCGGCGAGGTACACCCGGATCTGCTCGATCGTCCCGCCCTGCGCCCCGGAGTAGTCCTCGAAGCGCTCGAAGACGAGGTGGTCGGGGGCGGTGGTGACGAGTTGGTACGGCCCGGCGCCGACAACCTGGCCCTCGTTGGGCCGGACCGCATCGGGGTCGTAGAGTTCCTCGTCGACGATGCTGGCCGCCGTCGTGGCCAGCGCGTGGCCGAACTGGGTGTCGGCGTAGCGCAGCACGAACGTCACGGTCTGGTCGTCGACCACGTCGACCCGCTGGAGGGAGTCGAACAACTGGATCGAGCTGCGGGCCGTGCTCAGCCGGTAGGCGCGCTCGATGCTGAACTTCACGTCGGACGCCGTCAGGGCATGCCCGTTGTGGAACGTCAGGTCGGGGGCCAGGTCGCACTGGTAGGTGGTCGGCGAGGTGTAGAGGCAGTCCCGGGCCAGGTCGGGCTTCAGCTCGGCCCCCTCGGGGTGCACGACCATCAGGCGGTTGAACGCGTTGAGCGCCACGAGGGCGTCGGCCGACGTCGTCGCCGCGGCCGGGTCGAAGGTCGTGGGCACCTCGGTGGTCACCACGGTGAAGGGCCGCTCCGCCGGCGTGGGGGTCGGTGTCGGCGTGGGCGACTCGACGGGCTCGGGGGCCGGCGGCTCGGGTGGCGGGGACGGGGTGCAGCCGGCGGACAGGGCGAGGACCGCCGCCGCGGCGAGCAGCCTACGCATCCCGGAGGTCCCGCCAGTGCGCGCCCGCCTCGGCGAGCGTGAGCCCGACCAGTGTCGGGACGATGCGGCGCCGGGTGGCCGGGCCGATCTCCTGCTCGAACGGGATGCCGAGCGTGGCCATGCCCGCGTTCTCGGCCGACGTCGTGCCGGGGATCGAGTCCTCCAGGGCCAGGCAGTCGCGCACGGCCAGGCCGAGCTTCTCGGCGGCCAGCAGGTAGGGCTCGGCGTCCGGCTTGCCCCGGGAGACCTGGTCACCGCCGACGACGACCTCGAAGCTGCCCGCGGGCATCGTGCCGACGATGTGGTCGAGCACCGCGGTGTAGGACGCCGACACCAGCGCGCACCGGATGCCGGCCGCGCGCGCGGCCCCGAGGAACTCACGCGCCCCGGGCCGGAAGTCGACGCCGACGACGGTCATGTCCTCCAGCGCGTAGTCGTTGAGCCTGCCGGCCCAGTGGTCGGGGTCCTCGTCGGTGCGGCCGGTCCACGCCATGATGGCCAGCGCGCTGTCGCGCAGGGAGTTGCCGACCAGCTCGTGGTGCTGCTCGGGGGTCATCGTGCCGCCGCCCCACTCGTCCATCAGGCGCGCCTCGGCGGCGTGCCACGACTTCTCGGAGTCGACCAGGGTGCCGTCGAAGTCCCACAGCAGGGCGGCCGGCACGTCGACGCCCGGAACCAGGTCAGCGCGCATTGAAGTACTTGGCCTCCGGGTGGTGGACGACCAGCGCGTCCGTGGACTGTTCGGGGTGCAGCTGCAGTTCCTCGCTCAGCACGACGCCGATCCGCTCGGGTTCGAGCAGCTCGACCAGCTTGGCACGGTCCCCCAGGTCGGGGCAGGCCGGGTAGCCGAAGCTGTAGCGCGAACCGCGGTAGGCCTGGTCGCGGATCATCAGGTCCACATCGGCGTCGTCGGACGCCGTGAGCCCCAGGTCCTCGCGTACCCGGGCGTGCCACATCTCGGCCAAGGCCTCGGTCAGCTGGACCGACAGCCCGTGCAGTTCGAGGTAGTCGCGGTAGGAGTGCGCGGCGAACATCTCGCCGGTCACCTCGGCGACGCGCGAGCCCATGGTGACGAGCTGGAGGGCGATGACGTCGGGGCCGAGCTCGGCGGCCTCCTCGGCGTCGCGGAAGAAGTCGGCCAGGCACAGCCGCTTGTCGCGGGTCTGCCGTGGGAAGGTGAACCGGGTCAGCTCGCGGGTCGGGTCGTCGGGGGCGCCGATGATGAGCGTGTTGCCCTCGGAGTGGCACGGCCAGTAGCCGTAGGTGACGGCGAACTCGGCCAGCCCCTCGGTGTGGATCCGGTCCAGCCAGGTGCGCAGCCGCGGGATGCCCTCGCGCTCGACGAGTTCCTCGTAGGTCTCCCCCCCGCGGGTGCCGCGCAGGCCCCACTGGCCCATGAAGGTGGCCCGGTGGTCGAGCCACTCGGCGACCTCGGCGAGCTTGATGCCCTTGACGACGCGGCTGCCCCGAAACGGCGGGGTCGGCACGTCGATGCGCCGGGCCACGTCGGAGCGCACGCTGGCGTCGAACAGTGCCGCGTCGGGCTCGTCGACGCGGGTCTTGCCCTGGACGCGCCGCTCGCGCGGGGCGGGCAGCGCCTCGGCCTCACCGCGCTTCACGGCCATGATCGAGTCCATCAGGCTGAGCCCCTCGAAGGCGTCGCGGGCGTAGCGGACCTCCCCGCCGTACAGGCTGTTGAGGTCCTGCTCGACGTAGGCGCGGGTGAGGGCGGCCCCGCCCAGCAGCACGGGCTTGTCGACCAGGCCGCGGGCCTCGAGCTCGAGCAGGTTGTCCTTCATGACGACCGTCGACTTCACCAGCAGGCCCGACATGCCGATGGCGTCGGCGTTGTGGGCGATGGCGGCCTCGATGATGGTGCCGACCGGCTGCTTGATGCCCAGGTTGACCACCGTGTAGCCGTTGTTGGTCAGGATGATGTCGACCAGGTTCTTGCCGATGTCGTGGACGTCGCCCTTGACGGTGGCCAGCACGATCGTGCCCTTGCCGTCGTCGTCGGTCTTCTCCATGTGCGGCTCGAGGTGGGCCACCGACTTCTTCATCACCTCGGCGGACGCGAGCACGAACGGCAGCTGCATCTGGCCGGACCCGAACAGCTCGCCGACGGTCTTCATGCCGGCGAGGAGGTCCTCGTTGACGATGTCGAGCGCGGGCCGGGTGGTGAGCGCCTCGTCGAGGTCCTCGACCAGCCCCTTGTCGTCGGCGTCCACGATGCGCCGCTGCAGCCGCTCACCCAGCGGGAGGGCCTTGAGCTCCTCGGCGCGGGCGGCCTTGGTGTCGGCGGTGGTGACGCCCTCGAACAGCTCGAGGAAGCGCGCCAGGGGGTCGTAGCCCTCGCGGCGGCGGTCGTACACCATGTCGAGGGCGACCTCGCGCTGCTCGTCGGGGATGCGCGCCATCGGGAGGATCTTGGACGGGTGGACGATCGCCGAGGTGAGCCCGGCGTCCACGCACTCGTTGAGGAACACCGAGTTGAGCACGACGCGGGCGGCCGGGTTGAGGCCGAAGCTGACGTTGGAGACGCCCAGCGTGGTCTGCACCTCGGGGTACTTCGCCCGGATCTCGCGGATCGCCTCGATGGTCTCGATGGCGTCGCGGCGGGTCTCCTCCTGGCCGGTGCCGATCGGGAAGGTGAGGCAGTCGACGATGATGTCGGAGGTCTCCATCCCCCAGTCCTCGGTGAGCTGCTGGATCAGCCGCTCCGCGACCCGGACCTTCCACTCCTTCGTGCGGGCCTGACCCTCCTCGTCGATGGTGAGCGCGACGACCGCGGCACCGTGCTCCTTGACCAGGGGCATGATCCGGCCGAAGCGGGACTCGGGGCCGTCGCCGTCCTCGAAGTTGACCGAGTTGATGGTGCACCGCCCGGCCAGGGCCTCGAGGCCGGCCTGGATGACCGGGGGCTCGGTGGAGTCGAGCATGATCGGCAGCGGCACGGCGGTGCCGATGCGGGAGGCGAGCTCCTTCATGTCGGCGACGCCGTCGCGGCCGACGTAGTCGATGCAGAGGTCGAGCACGTGGGCGCCCTCGCGGGACTGGCCCTTGGCGATGTCGACGCACTCGTCCCAGTCGCCGGCGAGCATGGCCTCGCGGAACGCCTTGGAGCCGTTGGCGTTGGTGCGCTCGCCGATCGACAGGTAGGAGGTGTCCTGGCGCAGCGGCGTCTCGGCGTACAGGCTCGACACGGTGGCCCCGCCGGAGCCGGTGGTGGGCACCTCCCGGTCCTTGAGCTCGCGGCCGCGCACGGCCTCGGACAGCTGCCGGATGTGCTCGGGCGTGGTGCCGCAACAGCCGCCGACCAGCGTGAGGCCGAACTCGTCCACGTACTGGTCGAGGGCGGCGGTGAACCCCTCGGGTCCGAGCGGGTAGCGGGCGCCGTCGGCGGTGAGCTCGGGCAGGCCGGCGTTGGGCATGCAGCCGACGCCGATGCGCGCGTAGCGGCCCAGGTGGCGCAGGTGCTCGCTCATCTCGGCCGGGCCGGTGGAACAGTTCAGGCCGATCACGTCGATGCCGAGCGGCTCCAGGGCGGCCAGCGCAGCGCCGATCTCGGAGCCCAGCAGCATGGTGCCGTTGGTCTCGATGGACACGTTGACCAGCACCGGGACCTCGCGGCCCAGGGCGCGCATCGCGCGGTGCGCGGCCTGCACGGCCGCCTTGCTCTGCAGCAGGTCCTGGCAGGTCTCGATCTGGAAGGCGTCGATGCCGCCGCGCAGCATGGCCTCGGACTGCTCCTGGTAGGCGTCGCGCAGCGTGGTGAACCCGACGTGGCCCAGGCTCGGCAGCTTGGTGCCGGGGCCCACCGAACCGAGGACCCAGCGAGCCCGGTCGGGGGTGGACGCCGCGTCCGCGGCCCGGCGCGCGATGCGGGCGCCGGCCTCGGCGAGTTCCGCGATGCGCTCGGGGATGTCGTACTCGGCCAGGGCCGAGAGGTTCGTGCCGAAGGTGTTGGTCTCGATGGCGTCGGCGCCCGCGGCGAGGTAGGCGGCGTGGATCTCCTCGACCACGTCGGGCCTGGTCACGTTCAGGATCTCGTTGCAGCCCTCGAGCCCGGCGAAGTCGCCGTCGACGGTGAGGTCGTACCCCTGCAGCATGGTGCCCATGCCCCCATCGGCGACCACGACGCGACGGGACAGGGCACTGGCAAGGGTTTCAATCACCGCCACAGGATACCCAGCGGGCGGCGTCGGGGCCGGGCATGCCCACCGCGCTAGGGTGGCGCGCATGGTTCCCACACGGCTCACCGACCTGCGGCGTCCGGTGGTGCTGTTCGCCTTCAGCGGGTGGAACGACGCCGGGGACGCCGCCACGGGTGTCATCGACCACCTCACCGAGGCCTACGAGACGGAGTTCAGCTTCCAGCTCGACCCCGACGACTACTACGACCTCACCGAGAACCGGCCCGTGCTGGTCCGGCAGGACAGCGGCGAACGCTCCATCCAGTGGGCGACGACCGAGGTGCTCATCGCCAAGATGCCCGACCGCGACCTCGTGCTGGTCAACGGCCCCGAGCCGAACCTGCGCTGGAAGGCCTTCTGCTCGGCGCTGGTCTCGGCCTTCCGGTCGATCGGGCCCGAGCGGGTCATCGCCATGGGCGCCATGCTCGCCGACGCCCCGCACAGCCGCCCGGTCCCCGTCTCGGAGGACGGCACCGACTACGAGGGGCCCTCCGGCATCGTCGGCGTCCTGGCGCAGGCGTGCCGCGACGCGGGCCTGACGACCACCAGCCTGTGGGCGTCCGTGCCCCACTACGTGGCCGAACCGCCGAACCCGAAGGCGACGCTCGCCCTGCTCCAGCGCGTCGGCGAGTTCCTCGAGGTCGACCTGGACCCGCAGGAGCTGCCCACCTTCGCGGCCACCTGGGAGGCGCGGGTCACCGACCTGGTCGCCGAGGACCCCGACGTGTCCGAGTACGTGGCCAACCTCGAGGTCCGCTACGACACCGCCGAGGCGACCGGGGACGAGATCGCCTACGAGTTCGAGCGGTACCTGCGCCGTCGCGGCCGCTAGGGTCAGTCGGAATCGTGGCCCACGGGCGGCAGGACTAGCCTCAGGAGCATCCCGACCCGGAGGTTGCAGTGGCGCGCCTGACCGTCCATGAGCTGTTGTCCGTCGTGTTCGCCGAGAGGTCGGAGTGGGAACTCCCCGTCTCCGACCCCGCGGTGCTGGCCGGGGAGGCGATTCTCCGCGGCAGGCGGGTGGCCTGGGTCGCTGGCGACGGCGCCCACATGGGCGGGTCCATCGGCATCGCCGGTGGGGAGTTCATCACCGAGGCCATCGAGCGGGCCACCGCGGCCGGGCTGCCGCTGGTGGCGTTCCCGATCGGTGGCGGCACCCGCATGCAGGAAGGCACGCCCGCGTTCCTGCAGATGGTGAAGATCACCGGCGCCGTCATGGCGCACAAGGCCGAGAACCTCCCGTACCTCACCTACCTGCGCCACCCCACGATGGGTGGGGTCTTCGCCTCGTGGGGTTCCCTGGGCCACGTCACGCTCGCCGAGCCCGGCGCGCTCGTCGGCTTCCTCGGCCCCCGGGTCTACGAGGCCCTCTACGGCGAACCGTTCCCACCCGGGGTGCAGTTGTCCGACAACCTGGCCGAGCTGGGCGTCATCGACGCCGTGTGCCCGCCCGAGGAACTGGCCGGGGCGCTGGATCGCCTGCTGGCCGTCATGATGGCCCGCCGCGATGCCGGCCTGACCTCCGAGGCGCACGCCGTCGCACCCCCGGTCCCGGACGCCGTGGACCTCCCCGACGTGCACGCCTGGGACTCGGTGCTGCGCACCCGGCGCGACGACCGGCCCGGCATCCGCGACCTGCTCGCCGTGGCCGCCCGGGACGTGACCCTGCTCAACGGCACCGGCGACGGGGAGTCCCACCCCGGGTCGGTGCTGGCGCTGGCCCGCTTCGGCGCGGCCCCCTGCGTGGTCGTCGGCCAGGACCGCGACGACCAGGCGACCCCGCTGGACGCCGCCGCGCTGCGCGAGGTGCGCCGGGGCATCCGCCTGGCCCGCGAGCTCCGCCTGCCGCTGGTGAGCGTCATCGACACCCCCGGCGCGGCCCTCAGCAAGGAGGCCGAGGAGCGGGGGCTCGCCCCCGAGATCGCGCGCACCCTGAGCGACCTGATCACGCTGCCCACGCCGACGGTGAGCCTCCTCATGGGGCAGGGCACCGGCGGCATCGCCCTGGCGCTGAACCCGGCCGACCGGGTGCTGGCCAGCCAGCACGCGTGGCTGGCGCCGCTCCCACCGGAGGGCGCGTCGGCGATCATGCACCGCACGACCGAGCGGGCGTCCGACATGGCCGCGGCCCAGGGCGTCCGGTCGGCCGACCTGCTGGCCGCCGGGATCGTGGACCGCGTGATCCCCGAGCCCGAGGACCCGGCCGCCGACCGCGAGGCCTTCTGCGCCGGTCTGGGCCGGGCCCTGAGCGAGGAACTCCTCCGCGTCATGGCCACCGAGCGCAAGGAGCGCCGGGCCGCCAGGGCCCGGCGCTACCGATCGCTCGGAGTGAACAACTAGGCGGTCAGGCCAGCGCGCCGCGGATCGCGTCGACGGCTTGCTGCTCCTCGGGCGTCACGCCCTTGGACGCCTCGGCCACCTGCTGCACGGCGGTCAGGATGACGTCCTTGAGGGCTTGGGCGTCGGCCGGGTCCTTCGCCTCGACCGCACCGATGGCGGCCTGGAGGTCGGGCACGACGCTGGCGTCGAACTCCTGCGCCGACTGGGCCTCGGGGAGGATGAACCCACCCGTGAGGAGGGAGCGGATGCCCTCGGGGGCCGCCGCGAGCGCGCGGGCTCCCGCGGCACTCTCGGAGAAGGCGGCGAAGAAGCCGGGGTCGGCCTTGGAGACGTAGGCCATCGCGTTCAGGACGGCGCGACGGACCTGCTCTTGTTCCTGCTCGGTGTAGTCAGCCATGCCTCATCGTGGCAGGCCGCATCGCTCCTTGTCACGGGTTCAGCGCCAGTAGTTGTTGGCGGCCGCCACCGTCTGGAAGTTCAGGGCCACCACCTGGGACGCCGCGGTGGGCGAGTCCGCCGAGTTGGCGTACTCGGCGCAGCCGGCGGGTCAGCCACTGGTCGGTCAGGTCCCCTCCTCGGGTCGGCCCGTGTTTCTGCAGATCAGGCTGTGGAACAGGGCGGTCAAGGGTGGCCGACTACGGGGCCGTCCTCCGGGGAACGCGCTCGCCCTTGCGCGGGTCCCAGACCCCGCCGGGCCGGGGCTCGCCCCGCAACTCCTCGACCAGGCCGGTCACCGCGTCCATGATGCGCTCGGTGGCGATGCGCATGGCCTCGACGTCGGTGCGCCCGTGCAGGTCGGCCAACTCGACGGGCTCCCCCATCACGACGCGGACGGTCTTGCGCGGCCACAGCCGCGGCCACGTCAGCTTCCGCCCGGGCATGATGCGGTGGGTGCCCCAGTTGGCGGTCGGGATCACCGGGACGCCGGTGGCCAGCGCCAGCCGGGCCACGCCGGTGCGCGCGGTCATGGGCCACAGGTCGGGGTCACGGGTGCGCCCGCCCTCGGGGTAGATGCCGACGCACTCCCCCCGCTCGAGCGCGGCCTGGGCCGGGGCGAGGGCGTCCCGGGCCTGGGCCGAGTTGCGCAGCACCGGAATCTGGTGGCACTTGCGGGCGAACCAGCCCACGACGGGCGTCTTCCACAGCTCGGCCTTGCCGAGGTAGCGGGGCCAGCGGCCCGACCAGATGATGTAACGGCCCACGGCGAGCACGTCGAGGTAGCTCACGTGGTTGGAGACCAGCACCATGCCGCCGTGCTGCGGGAGCGCGGCCGCGTCGTCCCACACCTCGCGGGACGTGGCGCGCAGCACCACCCCGGCGAACTTCGCGAGGCGGCGGTAGACGGGCCCCTCTCCGGGCGCGCTCGGGGTGCGCAGCGGCTGCTGGCTGCGGCGGGAATCGATGTCGGTGCCCACGGGTGCCTCAGTGGCCCGCGCAGCGGCGGTCGGCCTGCTCGCGCAGCCCACGCACCATCGCGTCGGGGTCGTCGGCCCGGAACACCGCCGAGCCGGCGACGAACACGTCGGCCCCGGCGTCCACGCACTGGTCGATGGTCGACTCGGCGACGCCGCCGTCGACCTGGATCCAGATCTCCTGACCCGCCTTGCGCGCGATCTCACGGGTGCGGCGGATCTTGGGCAGCATGCCCTCGAGGAACTTCTGGCCGCCGAAGCCCGGGTCGACGGTCATGATCAGCACCATGTCGAACTCGGCGATGATGTCGGCCAACGGTTCGATGGGGGTCTGCGGGCGCAGCCCGATGGACGCCTTGGACCCGAGGGAGCGCAGCTGCCGGGCCGTCCGGATCGGGGCCCGGGACGCCTCCACGTGGAAGGTGACGGACTCGCAGCCGAGCTCGGCGTACTGCGGCGCCCACACATCGGCGTCCTCGATCATGAGGTGCATGTCGAGGAACCGGTCGGGGTGGTTCCTGCGCAGGCACTCGACCACCGGCAGGCCGATGGTCAGGTTGGGCACGAAGTGGTTGTCCATGACGTCGACGTGGATCGCGTCCGCGCTCGGGATGCGCCGGATCTCGTCGTCGAGGCTGGCCAGGTTCGCGTTGAGGATGCTCGGATGGATGCGGTTCGCCACGGCCCGACCCTATCGCGGCGCGCGGCGCAGCAGGGTGCAGAACATCGCATCGGTGCCGTCGCGGTGCGGCCACAGCTGGGTGGTCGACTCGACGGCGACGTCGTCGCGTGCGGCGAGCACGTGGTCGACCACCTCGGTCGTCTCGGCGCGGTGGGGGCTGCAGGTCACGTACGCGACCACCCCGCCGGGCCGAACCGATTCGAGTGCTGTGGCCAGCAGGCGGCGCTGCAGGGGCACCAGGGTGGCGAGGTCGTCGGGCGAGCGGCGCCAGCGCGATTCGGGACGCCGGCGCAGGGCCCCCAGGCCCGTGCACGGGACGTCGGCCATCACCTTGGCGAAGGACGCCGCCGGCCATGCCGGCCGGGTGCCGTCGGCCGCGATCACGCCGGGCCGGTGGGGGCCGTCATAGGCGCGCAGCGCTTGGGCGACCAGGTCGGCGCGGTGGGGCTGCAGCTCGGCGGCGAGCAGGCTCGCGTCCTGCTCGATGGCCAGCCCGGCGAGCAGGGCCGCCTTGCCTCCCGGACCGGCGCACAGGTCGAGCCACGGGCCAGCGGGAGCCTCGGCGTCTGCCAGGTTGAGCGCCACGAGCTGGCTGCCCTCGTCCTGGACGCCGGCGCGTCCCTCGCGGACCGCGGGCAGGTCGCCGGGGTTGCCGGGGCGGCGGGCCCCGTACGGCGAGCGGGCGGTGGGTTCGCCGTCGAGTTCGTCGACGGTGGCCAGGCCGGGCCGGACGACCAGCGTGGGGACGGCCGGGACGTTGTTGGCGGCCAGCGCCTCCTCCGCCTCGTCCCCGAGGAGGTCGACGTAGGCCTCGGCGATCCAGCGCGGGTGGTGGGTGCGCAGCGCGAGGCGGCCCAGGGTGTCCTCATCGCGGCCGAGGTGCTCGACCCAGCCGTCGAGGTCGCGGGCGGCGACCTTGCGCAGGACGGCGTTGGTCAGGCCGGCGACCTTCTCCCCCACCGTGGCGGCGGCGAGGTCGACCGTGGTGTTGATGGCCGCGTGGGCACCCACGCGCATCGAGAGCAGCTGGTGCGCCCCGAGGCGGAGAGCGTCGGCCAGGCTGGAGTCGAAGCAGTCGCGCCCGGACGCCGCGGTCAGGATGCGGTCGTAGGTGCCCAGGAGGCGGCAGGTGCCCGAGACGAGTTCGGTGACGAAGCCGGCGTCGCGCGCGTCGAGGCCGGCCTCGGCCAGGACGCGCCCGGTCTCGAGGTTGGCGTAGGCGCCCTGCTGCGTCACCGCCCCGAGGATGCGGTGGGCCAGCAGGCGCGGCTGGTCGGGGCGCCGGCGGCGGAGCTTGCGGGGGGGCCGGGCCATCACGCGAACCGGGACTCGGCGCCGTGCAGGCCACGCCCCCAGTCGGCGCCGGCCATCTCCTTCCTGCCCTGGGGCTGGACGCGGACGAGCTCGAGCGCGGTGGTGCCGGTGCCGACCAGGACGCGGCGCTTCTCGGGGCGCACCTCGCCGGGGGCCAGCCCGGCCACGTCGACGGGGCGGGCCAGGGCGACCTTGAACCGGTCGCCGTCGAGCGTGGTCCAGGCCATGGGCTCGGGCGAGCAGCCGCGGATGAGCCGGTCAAGCTCGACGGCGGGCCGGCCCCAGTCGAGGCGGGCCTCCTCGACGGTGATCTTCGGCGCGAGGGTGACGCCGTCCGCGTCGTCCTGCGGGGTGGGCTCGGTGATGGCGAGCGCGTCGATGGTGTCGAGGAGCAGCCGGGAGCCCTGCCCGGCGAGGGCGGCGAGCACCTCGCCGGCGGTCTCGGTGCCGGCCAGGGCCAGGTCGGTGGTGCCGTACACGGGACCCGCATCGAGTTCGCGGACGAGCCGGAAGGTGGTGGCGCCGGTGACCTCGTCCCCGGCCATGATCGCGCGCTGCACGGGCGCGGCCCCACGCCAGCGCGGCAGCAGCGAGAAGTGGAGGTTGACCCAGCCGAACCGCGGGATGTCGAGGACGTGCTGCGGGACGAGGGCCCCGTAGGCGACGACCGGGCAGGCGTCGGGCGCCAGCTCGGTGAGGGCTGCCACGAACTCGGGGTCGCGCGGGTGGGTCGGCTTCAGCGTCGGGAGGCCGTGGTCGGCGGCCCACTGCCCCACCTCGCTGGCGACCAGGCGCTTGCTGCGGCCGCGGGCGGCATCGGGCCGCGTCACGACCGCGGCGACCTCGTGCCCGGAGGCGACGAGGGCCTCCAGCGACGGGAGGGCCACGGACGGGGTTCCAGCGAAGACGAGGCGCACCCCGCCAGCTTAGGGCGCGCCGCGCCGCGGTCGCTCACCACGGGTCGACCTGCAGGCGCAGGGAGCCGGGCGCCTTGCGCGACAGCCGGTCGGCCACGACCTGCTTGAGCCCGGAGACGAGGTCGTCACCGTGGGCCGGGGGCACGCGGACGGTGAGGCGCCAGGCCCCCTCCTCCTCCAGCGGCGTCGGCCCGAAGTGCTCGGCCCCGGGCACCGGACGCCACGCGGCCTCGGCCTCGTCGAGGGCGGCCCGGGGGCCGTCGAACCGGACCAGCCGCGCCGCGGGCGGGAAGCGGGTCGCGGCCCGCTCGGCC
>DUOQ01000115.1 GCA_012838755.1 Propionibacterium sp.
CGGCCCCGGACCTGCTGGTCGTCGACGTCGAGCCCTCCGAGCTGGCGGACGCCCGCGAGCGGCTCCCCGTCCTGGCGACGTCGCGGTTCGGCATCGCCCCGCCCTGACCCACGATCTTCGCCGGAACGCTGCGTGGCGGGGTCGGTCCGGATACCGTCGTGTGACGAAGGGAGGAGCGAGTCATGACCGGTCGCGATGTGATCCTGGGGCTGGATGTCGGCACCACGGCAGCGAAGGCGTCCCTGTTCTCGCTGGATGGGGCCATCCGCCTGACCGCCTCACGCGAGTACCCCCTGCTCGGGCCGCGCCCCGGCTGGCACGTCCAGGATCCGGACGCCATCGCGGTGGGCGTCCTCGAGGCGATGGCGGAGGCGGTCGCCCGCGTGGACCCCGCGCGGGTCGTCGGCATCTCGATCTCCACCGCCATGCACGGCCTCATGGGCCTGGACGCCACGCTCCGCCCCGTCACGGAACTCCTGACCTGGGCCGATTCCCGGGCATCCGCGCAGGCTGAACAGCTCAACGCCCACGCCACCGGCCCGCGCCTCCACTTCACGTCCGGGACGCCGACGCACGCCATGTCACCGCTGCTGAAGCTGCGCTGGTTCGGCGACAACGACCCGCAGTTGCTGGCCCGGACGCCGCACTGGATCGGCCTGAAGGACTGGGTCCTCGTCGTCCTCACCGGCCAGGTCGCCACGGAGCTGTCCACCGCGTCCGGCTCGGGACTGATCGACATGGAGACCCGCGACTGGAACCCCGAGGCCTTCGAGGTGGCCGGCATCCGGCCCGACCAGGTGCCACGCCTGCACGACACGACCGACGTCCTCCCCTTGGGGGCGGAGGCCGCGGCGGCCGTCGGCCTCCCCGAGGGTCTGCCCGTGGTGCTGGGCGCCGGGGACGGCCCGCTGGGCAACCTCGGCACCGGGGCGATGGAGGTGGGCAGGGCCGGCCTGTCGATCGGCACCTCGGGGGCACTGCGCATGGTGATGCGTTCGCCGGCGGTCGTGTCGGGACTGTTCTGCTATGCACTCACCAGTGACGTGTGGGTGGCCGGTGGCGCGGTCAGCAACGGCGGCATGGTGCAGCGCTGGCTGACGGAGACGTTCGCCCCGGAGGGTGCCGACGACGCAGAGGCGTGCCGGCGGGCAGCCCTGATCCCCGCCGGATCGGACGGCCTCGTGATGATCCCGTACCTCGTGTCCGAGCGCGCGTCCCTGTGGGACTCGGAGATCCGCGGCGCCTTCCTGCACGTGCGACGTCCGCACACGCCGGACCACTTCATCCGGGCCGGTGTCGAGGGGGTTGCGTTCCAGCTGTGGACGATCCTCCACCGCCTGCGGATGATCGCCCGCGTCGAGGAGGTCCGTGCCACCGGGGGCGTGTTCCGTTCGGAGCTGTGGCGGGACGTGGTCGCCGGCGTCCTCAACCGCCCCCTGGTCGTCACCGGGTCGACCGAGGGATCGGGCCTGGGGGCCGCGATCCTGGGGGCCAAGGCCCTGGGCGTCGTCGACACGCTCCAGGAGGGGTACGACCTGTTGCGGGGCGAGGCGATCGAGGAGCACGTGCGCGTCAGCGCCAGTGATCTCGAGACCTACGAGGCGCATCGCTACCGCGTGGGAGGTCTCCTGCAGCGCTATGGACGCCTCGGGGCCGACCTGGGCTGAGCGCCACCGGGATCGGGTATCATGATCGTCGGGTCCCCGCGCGGTGGTACCTCGCCCAACTCCCCCAGGGCCGGAAGGCAGCAAGGGTCAGTGAGCTCTGTCAGGTGCGCGGGGGCCCTTCTGCGTCACCGGGCGTTGTCCACACCCGCCCCGCGGATTGTCGGGGCGACCCAGTAGGGTGCGTGACGTGGGACAAGACATGATGGGCGGCCTGTTCGATGACGGCGAGGGCGACGTCGTCGATGACGCCCTGCCCGCCTGTGACCAGGACGGTCCCGACCTGTTCGGCACCGAGCCCGACGAGCTGATCCTGCCCACCGAGCCCACGCCGGTCGACGACCCCGAGATGGAGATCGACCTCGACGAGTTCGACGAGATCCCGATCGACCCCGAGGAGGGGGCGTCGGCGGACGACGAGACCGCCGAAGCAGGGGCCGAGGCTGCCGCTCCGGTGGTCGAGCCTGCCGAGACCCTCGCCCCGCCGCCCGCGGCCCCGTCGGTGACGCCCCCCGCGCGCCCCGACACCCCGCTGGCGCTGTACCGCCGCTACCGCCCCGACGCCTTCGACCAGGTGATCGGGCAGGAGCACGTGACGGTGCCGCTGCAGCGCGCCCTGACCAACAACCGGGTGAATCACGCCTACCTGTTCAGCGGCCCCCGCGGCTGCGGCAAGACCACGAGCGCGCGCATCCTGGCGCGCTGCCTGAACTGCGAGCAGGGTCCCACGCCGACGCCGTGCGGCACCTGCCAGAGCTGCCGAGACCTCGCGCGCGGCGGGGCGGGCAGCATCGACGTGATCGAGATCGACGCGGCCTCGCACGGCGGCGTCGACGAGGCACGCGACCTGCGCGAGCGGGCGTTCTTCGCGCCCGTCCACAGCCGGTACAA
This sequence comes from Propionibacterium sp., assembly GCA_012838755.1. Lineage (GTDB taxonomy): Bacteria > Actinomycetota > Actinomycetes > Propionibacteriales > Propionibacteriaceae > Propioniciclava. The sequence goes on from DUOQ01000115.1 coordinate 2,556, forward strand.
GATCTACATCATCGATGAGGCCCACATGGTCACGACGCAGGGCTTCAACGCGCTGCTGAAGGTCGTGGAGGAGCCGCCGCCCCACGTGAAGTTCATCTTCGCCACGACCGAGCCCGAGAAGGTCATCGGCACGATCCGCTCGCGCACGCACCACTACCCTTTCCGGCTGGTGCCGCCGCGCACGCTGACCGCCTACCTGTCCGAGCTGTGCACCGCCGAGGGCGTGTCGGTCGACGACGCCGTGCTGCCGCTGGTGGTGCGCGCCGGCGCCGGGTCGGTGCGTGACTCGCTGTCGGTGCTCGACCAGCTGCTCGGTGGCGCCGCCGAGACGGGCGTCAGCTACCAGCAGGCGACCCGGCTGCTCGGCTACACCCCCGACAGCCTCCTCGACGAGATCATGGACGCCTTCGCGGCCGGTGACGCCCACGGCGCCTTCGCCTGCATCGACAAGGTGATCGAGGTCGGCCAGGACCCCCGCCGCTTCGCCGAGGACCTCCTGCGAC
>DUOQ01000116.1 GCA_012838755.1 Propionibacterium sp.
GGGTCGACGAGCGGGGCGGCCGGGCGGCGGGTGGGGCGCACGGGGGTGCGGACCGTTCGGGGGTGGTCCCCGCCGAGCGAGGCGGCGAGCAGCGCTCCCACCCGGTCGCCGGCCACCAGGGCCTCGGTGACCGAGTTGGACGCCAGCCGGTTGGCCCCCTGCACGCCGGTGCCCGCGACCTCCCCGACGGCGAAGAGCCCGTGGACGGTGGTGTGCCCGTCGAGGTCGGCCAGGACGCCGCCGCACAGGTAGTGGGCGCCCGGGTGGACCGGGATGAGGTCGGTCACCGGATCGACGCCGCGCGCGCGGCACAGGCTCAGGATCGTGGGGAACTTCTCGGCCCAGGCCTCGGCCCCGAAGTGACGGGCGTCGAGGAACAGGTGCGGCTCGCCGGTGCGGGCCAGGTGGGCGGCCATCGCCGCGGAGACGACGTCGCGCGGGGCGAGGTCGGCCAGCGGGTGGACGCCCTCCATCACGCGGGTGCCGTTGCCGTCGACGAGGAACGCGCCCTCGCCCCGCACGGCCTCGGAGATGAGCACGTCGCGCTGGTCGCCCGCACCGCGGGGCACGGCGAGCAGCGTGGGGTGGAACTGCACGAACTCGACGTCGCGCAGCGCGGCGCCGGCGCGGTACGCCATCGCCAGCCCGTCGCCCGTGGCCACGCCGGGGTTGGTGGTGAAGCCCCAGAGCTGGCCGACCCCGCCGGCCGCGAGCACGACGGCGTCGGCGACGAACTCGCCGATCGTCCCGTCGTCCTGGCGTACGGTGACGCCGCAGGCGGAGCCGGTGTGGTCGAGCAGCACGTCGATGGCACGGAGGCACTCGGCGACCTGCACCGACCCGGACGCGGCCCTCCCGAGCGCGCGCGACAGGGTGGCGACGACCTCGGCGCCCGAGGCGTCCCCGCCGGCGTGGAGGATGCGGCGCTGGTGGTGCCCGCCCTCGAGGTGGAGGTCGTAGTCACCGGACACGTCGCGGTCGAAGCGCGCACCCAGGTCGATCAGCCGGCGGATCGCCGCGGGCGCGCCCTCGACCAGCTCGCGCACGGCGTCGGGGTCGCACAGGCCGGCGCCAGCCATCAAGGTGTCCGCGACGTGGTCGGCGACGGAGTCGTCGGCGCCCCAGACGGCGGCCAGGCCACCCTGGGCGAGGTTCGTCGCCCCGTCGGCCAGACCGGTGCGCGTGAGCAGCACCGTCGGCACCGCGGCGTCCGCGAGGTGCAGGGCGGTCGACAGCCCGGCCGCACCCGACCCGACGACGACCACGCCGGTGCGGCGGCTCCACGCCGGGGCGGGCGTGGGCAGCTGGGTGGTCATCACTCCCCCGTCCCGGGGTTGCCGATGGCGATCATGCGCTCGACGGCCCCGCGGGCACGCTCGGCCAGGTCGGCGTCCACGAACACCTCGTCGCGGCCCTCGCGCAGCGAACGCAGCAGCTTCTCGGGGGTGATCATCTGCATGTACGGGCAGGCGGCGCGCGGGTTGACGGGCTCGAAGACCGTGTCCTTGTTGGCCTTGCGGAGCTGGTGCAGCATGCCGATCTCGGTGGCGACGAGCACCTTCTTCGCGCGCTCGGTACGGGCCTGGTCGAGCATGCCGCCGGTCGACAGCACGTGGGTGCGCTCGGCGGGCAGCTCGCCGGACCCGGCCAGCCACAGCGCCGAGGTGGTGCACCCGCACTCGGGGTGGACGTAGAGGTCGGCGTCCGGGTTGGCGCGCACCTGGCCGACCAGGTCGCTCGGGGAGATGTCGGCGTGCACGTGGCACTCCCCCATCCAGACGTGGATGTTGTCGCGGCCGGTGATGCGGCGTACGTGGGCGCCGAGGAACTGGTCGGGGCCGAACAGGACCGGGACGTCGGCGGGGATCGAGTTCACCACGTCGACGGCGTTCGAGCTGGTGCAGCAGATGTCGGTCTCGGCCTTCACAGCGGCGGTGGTGTTCACGTAGCTGACGACGACGGCGCCGGGGTGCTGGGCCTTCCAGGCGCGCAGCTGGTCGGCGGTCAGGCTGTCGGCGAGCGAGCAGCCGGCCTCGGCGTCCGGGATGAGGACGCGCTTGTCGGGGCTGAGGATCTTCGCGGTCTCGGCCATGAAGTGCACGCCGCAGAAGATGATCGTCTGCTCGGACGCCGTGGCGGCCAGGCGCGACAGCTGCAGCGAGTCGCCGACGTGGTGGGCGATGTCCTGAATGGCGGGCACCTGGTAGTTGTGCGCCAGGATCACGGCATCCCGCTCGGCGGCGAGGCGGCGCACCTCAACGCGCCAGTCGGCCCACTGCTCGGGGGTCCACAGGGTCGATGGCGTGGTGGCGGTCGCGGTCATCTCATCTCCTCCTCCGGTTTTCGCCTGCGAGTCGAAAACCTCCTGAACTGTAGCATTCCCCCCGTGACCACGTGCAAATCGACCCCCAGCGGCCCCCTGCGCGACGCCGCCGGGGTCGCCAAGTACCGCCACGAGGCGCTCGCGGCGGTGCTGCAGGTGCGCCTGGTCCCCGATGAGCAGCCGCGCCTGTGCGTGCTGGCCCGCCAGCGTCGCCGTGACCCCTACGCGGGGTTGTGGGCGCTGCCCAGCGGCCCGGTGGAGGTGGACGAGTCCATCGAGGCCAGCGTGCGGCGCCACCTCACCGACACCGTGGGGGTGACCGCGCTGTCGCACCTGGAGCAACTCGAGACCCTGAGCACCCCCGGCCGCGACCCCTTCGACCGGACGATCGCCACCGCCCACCTCGGCCTGCTCCCCTGGACCGCCGAGGTCGACCTGCCCGAGCATGCGGCCTGGCACTGCATCGACGACCTGCCCGCGATGGCGTTCGACCACGACGGGGTCGTGGTGCGCGCCGTGGAGCGGATGCGCGCGAAGCTCTCCTACACCAACCTCGGCTTCGCCCTCGCCCCGGCGGAGTTCACGATGGCCCAACTGCGCGACGCCTACGCCGCGGCGCTCGGGCACGAGGTGTCGGCGACGAACCTGCAGCGCGTCCTCAAGCGCCGGGGCCAGCTCGAGGCGACCGGCGGCGTCCATGCCCCCGGCAGCGCCGGAGGGCGCCCCGGCACGGTGTTCCGGTTCGCGCGCGCCGAGCTCGAGGTCACCGACCCGTTCGCGACGCTGCGCCCTTGAGCCCAGCGCGACAGGGGGTCCCCGGGTCACCGGGGCCCGGAACAAACCCACTCACGCGCATGGGTTTGTGCCGGAACCAGCCCGAATTCGGCGCCGAACTCATGCCGGTGAGTGGGTTTGTCCCGCAGCCAGGGGCTCAGAGGGACGTGAGCATCTCCCAGACCAGCACCTCCGACGCCTCACGTGCGGTGACGCGGCGTCCGGGTTCGTCGGTGCTGCGGGCGGCGTCGCCGGCGTGCAGCGTCCCGACGCCCTCGA
>DUOQ01000117.1 GCA_012838755.1 Propionibacterium sp.
CGGCCGTCACGGTCGCTGTCCAGGAGCGGCCCGTCGTCGCGGTGGTCGCCGACCACGCGGTCGTCGTCCCAACGGCGGGTGCGCATCTGGTCGGCGGCAAGTTCGCCGCCGGCGCCGACGCCGTAGTAGGAGTACAACTCATCCTCCTGGGCCCGGTCGAGGTGGCCGTCCTCGTCCAGGTTCGGCGCGCCCTTGATGCGGTCCTTGTCGTGGGCCAGGACGAGGCGTCCGTCGTCCTCGAAGCGCGAGCCCTCCAGCGGCACGAAGCTCGTGCGGAGGCCGAAGAAGCCGGTGTTCACGGTGACCCACATGGGCTGGCCGGACTGGTCGTCGAGGTAGACCTCGCCGATGTTTCCGATGCGGTCTCCGGAGCGGTCGTAAGCGACAGCACCACGGATCCGGTCAATGTCCATCTCGTTGTACATGTTGCATCCTTCCGTTTGATGCATTCCAGCCTTTCGGACGCCGTGGGGCGCCGCCTCACCCCTACGGGGGAGCCTGATCAGGCGTCCGGCTCGTCGCCCTCCTCGACGCTGCCGTCGTACCCGCCGGCCGCGCCCCGGGGGTCCGTCCGGTGGGCGATCCCTCAGTCACCCTCGCGCAGCGGGCCCCCGTCGTCGATCCAGCGACGCGTTCGGCGCTGCGCGGAGGCCATGTCCTCGTGCGGGTCGGGGACCGCGTAGTACTCGTAGAGGGCGTCCTCCTGCTCCTTCTCGAGGTGGCCGTGCTCGTCGACGCGCGGCGCGTCCTTGACGACGTCGCGGTCGTGCGGGAACACGAGGCGCCCGTGGTGCTCGAGGTGCGAGCCCTCCAGGGGCACGAGGCTGTGGTGGCGCCCGAAGAGGCCCGTGTGGATCGAGACCCAGATCGGCACACCCGTCTGGTCGTCGAGGAACACCTCCCCCACGTCGCCGATCCGGAGCCCGGACCGGTCGAAGGCGACTGCACCACGGATCCGATCGAAGTCGACGGTGGTGTACATGACGCATCCCCTCTCTCCCGAGTTTTCCCACTCTACATTGGAAAAACTCGGGAGTCGAGGGGTCACCAGGGGGTTGGGAGCGTCCTCAGGCCTTGGCCACCGAGAAGGACAGCCCGAGCTCGTCGTCGGTCACGACCGTCCCGCTCGGCTCGCCCTCGGCGATCTCCGTGGCGAGCACCTCATCGGCGACGAAGCCGGACGCCTCGCGCAGCGCCTCACCCAGCTCGCCATCGGCCGCCCAGGTCAAGCTGATCCGGTCGGAGACCTCGAGGCCGATCCTCTTGCGGGCGTCCTGCACCATGCGGACGACCTCGCGGACCAGGCCCGCGCGCACCAGTTCGGGGGTCAGCTCGAGGTCGAGCGCGACGGTCTCACCCTGCTCGTTGACCACCGACCATCCCTCACGTGGGCGCTCGGAGACGATGACCTCCTCGGCCGTGACGGACGTGCCGCCCTCCCAGTCCACGGTGGCCTCGCCCTTCTCCGCCAGCGCGGCGGCCAGGGCCGCGGCGTCCGCGGCGGCGATGGCGGCGGCGACCTTCGGGGTGTCCTTGCCGAAGCGCCTGCCGAGCGCGCGGAAGTTGCCCTTGGCGGAGTGGTCGACCAGGTCGCCGGCGGAGGCGAACGACTCGACCGCCCCGACGTTCAGCTCGGAGGCGATCTCGGCCACCAGCTCGTCGGTCAGGCGGGCGAAGGACGCCGAGGGCACCAGCACCCGACGCAACGGCTGCCGCGTCTTGACCTGGGCCTCCGACCGCGCCGAGCGGCCCAGCTCGACGAGGCGTCGGGTGAGGTCCATGGAGGCGTTGAGGTCGGCGTCCAGGTGTGCCTCGTCGACGGTCGGCCAGGAGGACAGGTGGACCGAGCCCGGGGCGTCCGGGACGGCGGCGACCACCAGGTCCTGCCACACGCGCTCGGTGATGAACGGGGTGAGCGGGGCCATCAGGCGGGTGACGACGTCGAGGGTCTCGTGCAGCGTCCACAGGGCGGCGGGCTCGCCGTCCCAGAAGCGGCGGCGCGAGCGGCGCACGTACCAGTTGGACAGGTCGTCGACGAACTGGGCGAGCAGGGTGCCGGCCCGCTGGGTGTCGAAGTTCTCCAGCGCGTCGGTCACCTCGCGGACCAGTTCGTTGCGCACCGAGACGAGCCAGCGGTCCAGCACCGGGCGCGACGCGACGGCCGGGGCGTCCCCGACGGGCGCCCAGCCGTTGGTGCGGGCGTACAGCGACTGGAAGCTCACCGAGTTCCAGTAGGTGAGCAGCACCTTGCGCACCGTCTCCTGGATGGACGCGTGGCCCACCCGGCGCGAGGCCCACGGCGAGCCGGACGCCGCCATGAACCAGCGCACCGCGTCGGCACCGTGGCGGTCCATGAGCGGGATCGGCTCGAGGATGTTGCCCAGGTGCTTGGACATCTTGCGGCCGTCCTCGGCGAGGATGTGGCCCAGGCACAGCACGTTCTTGAAGTCGGACTGGTCGAACACCAGCGTGGAGACGGCCATCTGCGAGTAGAACCAGCCGCGCGTCTGGTCGATGGCCTCACAGATGAAGTCGGCCGGGAACGCGTTGGCGAAGTTCTCCGTGCTGCCCTCGACCCAGGGGTAGCCCCACTGTGCGAACGGCATCGAGCCCGAGTCGTACCAGGCGTCGATGACCTCGGGCACGCGGTGCGACGGCTTGCCGCACTGCGGGCAGCCGAAGGTGATCTCGTCGACGAACGGGCGGTGCGGGTCGAGACCCGACTGGTCGGTGCCGGTCAGCGCCGACAGCTCGGCGAGCGACCCGACGCAGACCTGGTGGTCGTCCTCGCAGCGCCAGATCGGCAGCGGCGTGCCCCAGTAGCGCTTGCGGCTCAACGCCCAGTCGACGTTGTTCTTCAGCCAGTCCCCGTAGCGGCCGTGCTTGATGTGCTCGGGGTACCAGTTGGTCTTCTCGTTCTCGCGGATCAACTCGTCCTTGATGGCGGTCGTCCGGATGTACCAGCTGGGCTGGGCGTAGTAGAGCAGCGTGGTGTGGCAGCGCCAGCAGTGCGGGTAGCTGTGGTCGTAGTCGAGCGCGCGGAACATCAGGCCCCGCTCGACGAGGTCGGCCACCAGCGCCTTGTCGGCGGTCTTGAAGAACTGCCCGCCGACCAGGCCGACCGACTCCTCGAAGGTGCCGTCGGGGCGGATCGGGTTCACCATCGGCAGCCCGTAGGCGCGGCAGACGACCATGTCGTCCTCACCGAAGGCGGGCGACTGGTGCACCAGGCCGGTGCCGTCCTCGGTGGTGACGTACTCGGCCAGGACCACGTAGTGGGTGCCACCGACGACGTCGGGGAACTCGACCAGCTCGAACGGGCGCTGGTACGTCCAGCCCTCCATGTCCTTGCCGTCGATGGTGGGGCCGAGCTTCCAGCCCTCGCCGAGGACCTTCTCGGCCAACGGCTCGGCCAGGATCAGCGTCTCCTCGCCATCGGTCGCGACGACGTAGGTCACGTCGGGGTGCGCGGCGACGGCGGTGTTGGAGACGAGCGTCCAGGGGGTCGTCGTCCACACGAGCAGCGCGGCCTTGTCGGCCCACGGGCCCGAGGTCAGCGGGAACCGGACGTACACCGACGGGTCGGTGACGTCCTCGTAGCCCTGCGCGAGCTCGTGGTCGGACAGCGTCGTGCCGCAGCGCGGGCAGTAGGGGGCGACGCGGTAGTCCTCGACGAGCAGGCCCTTGGAGTGGATCTCCTTCAGCGACCACCACGCCGACTGCACGAAGTCGGGGCTCATGGTCCAGTAGGCGGTGTCGAAGTCGACCCAGTAGCCCATGCGCTCGGTCAGCTCGACGAAGGCGTCCACGTGGCGCCCGACCGACTCGCGGCAGCGCTCGTTGAACGCCTCGATGCCGTAGGCCTCGATGTCGGGCTTGCCGTTGAAGCCGAGCTCCTTCTCGACGGCGAGCTCGACGGGCAGGCCGTGGCAGTCCCAGCCGGCCTTCCGCTCGACGAGGTAGCCCTGCATGGTCTTGAACCGCGGGAAGACGTCCTTGAACACGCGCGCCTCGATGTGGTGCGTGCCCGGCATGCCGTTGGCGGTGGGCGGACCCTCGTAGAACGTCCAGCGGGGTCCGTCGGCGGTCTGCTCCAGCGACGTGCCGAACGTGTCGTTGTCGCGCCAGAACGCGAGCACGTCGCGTTCCATCGCCGGCAGGTCGACCTGGGGGGCGACGGCGTTGTACCCGGGCTGGGTGGTCATGTGTTCCCTCTTCGTCTTCTGTCGTTGGCTGAGCCTGTCGAAGCCGAAGGGACGAGGCGAACCCCGCGGTACCACCCTTCTTGGACGCCCCTCGCTGGTGCTGGGTGCGCCCCACTCTTGCTCGCCGCGGCCGGTTCTAGTGAGGACGCCTCGCGCCCCGTTCTTCCGGCAGCTCCGGGGTGATGGCCCCATCGTCGCCTTGCGGACGCGCGTCAGTCTACATGCGCCCGCTGACAAGATGGAGCCCGTGGACTTCCTGCTGTGGGCCCTCACCGTCATCGGCGCGCTGGCCGTCGTCGGCTCCTTCGTGGTCCTGCGCAAGGTGCCGCGCGACATCAGGCCGGTGGCCTTCGTCCCGCTCGGCATCGTGCTGGTCGGGTTCGTCGTCGGCGCCCTCGCCCTGGCGGGCGTCTTCGGCTGACGGAGGGGTCCGACTCAGGGGGTCAGCACCACCTTGCCGAGCACCTCGCCGTCGGCGAGCGCGCGCACGGCGTCCGGGAGGTCGTCGAAGCCGACGACGCGGTCGATCGGGGGCTTGAGACCCGTGCGCTCGAGCAGCGACAGGACGCCCTGGAGCTCCGACTTCGTCCCCATGGTGGAGCCGATGATGCGCAACTGCAGGAAGAACACCCGGTTGAGGTCGGCCGGCGGGTTGGCCCCGGAGGTCGCACCGCACAACACCACCGTTCCGCCGGGACGCAGCGACCTCAACGAGTGCGACCACGTGGCCTCGCCGACCGTCTCGACGACGAGGTCGACCTTCTCGGGCAGCCGGACACCGGGCTCGAAGGCCTCGTCGGCGCCGAGCGAGCGGGCGAAGTCGCGCTTGGCCTCGGTCCGCGACGTCGCCCAGACGCGGTGCCCCAGCGCCTTGGCGATCTGGATCGCCGCCGACGTCACCCCACCGGACGCCCCCTGCACCAGGATCGTCGCCGGCTTCCACAGGCCCGAGTCGCGGGTGAGCATGCGGAACGCCGTCAGGTAGGCGGTCGGCACGCAGGCGGCCTCCTCGAAGGTCAGCCCCACCGGCTTGTGGACGAGGTTGCCCTCCGGCACCAGCACCCACTCGGCGAGCGTGCCCTGGTGCCGTTCCGACAGCAGCGACCGCTTGGGGTCGAGCGTCTCGTCCCGCAGGCCGTCCGTCTCGGAGATCACCGCGTGGACGACCACCTCGCGCCCGTCCTCGGTGGTGCCGGCGGCGTCCGTGCCCAGGATCATGGGCATGCGGTCGGCCGGCAGGCCCACCCCGCGCAGGGACCACACGTCGTGGTGGTTGAGGGACGCCGCGTGCACCCGCACGCGCGTCCACCCCTCGCGCGGCTCGGGTTCGGCACGGTCCCCGACGATGAGGGCGGCCAGGGGGTCGCTCGGGTTGGCGGCTTCGACGTAGGCGGCTCGCATGTCTCCAGCGTAGGGAACCCGGCCCCGACAGGGCAGTAGGCTCGGCGGGTGCCCCTCGCCACCGTCGACGACGTCCGCCACGCCCGTCGCGTGCTGCTGCACGGGGTGACCGGCTCGGGCAAGTCCACGACCGCGCTCGCCGTCGGGGAGCGCCTCGGCCTCCCGGTGCACCTCTGGGACGAGGAGTTCGGCTGGCTGCCCGGCTGGACGCCGCGTCCCGACGACGAGCAACGCCTCTTGGTCGCCGCCGTGGCGGCCGAACCGGCGTGGGTCTTCGACACGGCGTACTCGCGGTTCCGCGACCTGCTCGACCCCGACGTCGTCATCGGCCTGGACTACCCACGGTGGCTGAGCCTGGGCCGTCTGGTGCGCCGCACGCTCCACCGCGTCGCGACGCGCGAGCCCGTGTGCAACGGCAACACCGAGAACTTGCGTGCGATCCTCTCGCGTGAGTCGATCATCGCGTGGCACTTCCGCTCGTTCGCCCGCAAGCGCAGGGCGATGCGGACGTGGGCGGCGAACCCCGACGGCCCGCCCGTGTTGCTGCTGCGGCACCCCCGCGAGTTGGACCGGCTGCTCAGCTCCCTGGGGTGATCCCGAGCAGGCGCTCGATGACGACGGCGACCCCGTCGGCGTCGTGGTGCAGCGTGACCTCGTCGGCCGCGTCGATCGCGCCCGGGACGGCATTGCCCATGGCGACCCCGAGCCCCGCCCAGCGCAGCATCTCGACGTCGTTGAGGTTGTCACCGAACGTCACGACCTGGGACGCCTCGATCCCCCGGTCGGCGGCGAAGCGGGCCAGCGCCGTGGCCTTGGAGACCCCGGCGCGCCCCACCTCGAGGAAGGGGGCTCCCGACGTGGTCGGGTGCGTGCCCGGCACCGCGAGGTCGCGGGCCACCGCGAGCAACTGCTCGGGCGCGAGGGAGCGGTCGGGATGCTTGATGACGAGCTTGACCGACGGCTCGGACAGCACCTCGTCGAGGTCGGCGAAGCGGTGCGACACCGGCCACAGCGCTGCCTCGTGGCCGGGGTCCTGGTCACCCGTGTACCCGTGCTGGGCGACGTAGCTGTTGCCGGCGTCCCGCACCGACACCACGTGGGCGTCGGGGAAGCGCTCCAGGATGGCCAGGGCGAGGGTGCGCTGCGCCTCGAGGTCCAGCAGCTCCTCGAACAGGACCGACCGGGTGGCCAGGTCGACGGCCACGGACCCGTTGGAGCCGACCACGAAGCCCTCCAGTGGGGACGCGGCCACGATGGCGCCGATCGAGTAGGGCTGCCGTCCCGAGATGGCGAGCACGTCGATGCCGGACGCCCGGGCCGCGGCGAACGCCTCCCGGTTGCGGGCGCTGATCACGTGGTCGCTGCGGAGGAGGGTGCCGTCCACGTCGGTGGCGATCAACCGCACGTCCATGCGATCACACACCCACTTGGCGACGCCCCGCGAACGCGCGGCCCAGGGTCACCTCGTCGGCGAACTCCAGGTCACCGCCCACGGGCAGGCCGGACGCCAGCCGCGACACTGTGATGCCGGTGGGGGCCAACAGGCGGGTGAGGTAGGTGGCCGTGGCCTCGCCCTCGACGTTCGGGTCGGTCGCCAGGATCACCTCGGTGACGACCGGGCCGGAGAGGCGCCGCAGCAGTTCGGCCACGTGCAGGTCCTCGGGGCCGACGTGGTCGATGGGGCTGATCGCGCCGCCGAGCACGTGGTAGAGCCCCCGGAACTCGCGGGTGCGCTCGATGGCGGCGACGTCCTTGGACTCCTCGACCACGCAGATCGTGGCCTGGTCGCGGCGGGGGTCACGGCAGATCCGGCACGTGGTGTCTTCGGACACGTTGAAGCAGATGTCGCAGAACCGCACCTTCTCGGCGACCTCGCGGAGGGCGTCCGCCAGGCGGTCGACCTCCTCGCGGTCGGCGTTCATCAGGTGGAACGCGATGCGCTGGGCGCTCTTCGGTCCTACGCCGGGGAGCCGGCCCAGTTCGTCGATCAGGGCCTGGATGGGGCCTTCGTACACGCCGCCCGCCGTCAGAAGGGCATGCCGGGGATCTGCGGCATCGCCGCCGAGGCCAGCGCCTGGACCTGGTTGTTCGCGTCACGGACCGCGGCCACGATGAGGTCGCCGAGGGTCTCGGTGTCGTCGGGGTCAACCGCCTTCGGGTCGATCAGGACCTCGGTCAGCTCGCCGGAGCCGGTCATCGTCACGCGGACCAGGTCGCCGCCCGCGCTGCCGTTCACGGTCATGTTGGCCAACTCGGTCTGCGCGTTCTGCATCTGCTCCTGCATGGCCTGCGCCTGGGCCAGCAGCGCGTTCATGTCGAACCCGCCGCCCTCGGTGCCGAACATCGACATCCCGACCTCCTCACGTCGCGCCCCATCGTAGGGGATGGATGACAGCGTCACGGAGGAACGCGGCCACGATGAATTCCCCCAAAGTGAAAACTAGGGGTCCCCCGCTTGGTTTACATGGCACCGACAAGCCGCGATGATCTGACCCCAACAGGGAAGGGCACGCTGGCGTGCCCGCATGCCCTGATGAAACGTGAAAGCCCACCGGAGGGAAGTACCGTGGAAAAGACCCCCCGTCGCGGTGCTCGCATTCTCGCGAGCGCTGCGGCCCTGACCCTGTTGCCGCCCTTGGCGATGCAAGCCTTCGCGGCTCCCGCCCCGGAGGTGAAGCTGGACCAGTCGAAGAAGACCTACATCGTCCAGATGGCCGCCGACCCGATCGCCACCTACGAGGGCGACGTGAAGGGCATCCCCGCCACCAAGCCCGCACCGGGTGAGAAGGTGAACGCCAAGGCACCGAACGCGCAGAAGTACGAGGCGCACCTCAAGAACGAGCAGCGCAAGGCCCTGCGCTCCGCGAAGCTCAACGAGAAGGCCAAGAAGAACGAGTTCACTGTCGCCTTCAACGGTTTCACCGCCCAGCTCACCGAGGCCGAGGCCGCCCAGCTGAAGAAGACGTCGGGCGTCATCAACGTCTGGGAGGACGAGCTCCGCCACGCCGACACGGTCTCCACGCCCGATTACCTGGGCCTGACCGGCAAGGACGGCGTCTGGAAGACCCGGTTCGGTGGCGAGGACAACGCCGGCAAGGGCATCGTCGTCGGCGTCATCGACACCGGCATCGACCCCGACAACCCGAGCTTCGCCGCGTTGAGCCGCTCGAAGATGCCCCGGGGCAACTTCGTCTGCGAGACCGAGAACGACCCCGCCTTCGAGTGCTCCTCAAAGATCGTGGGCGCCCGCTGGTACGGCGAGGAGCACGGCAACACCGTCGACTTCGACTTCAAGAGCCCGCGTGACACCAACGGCCACGGCTCGCACACCGCGGGCACCGCGGCCGGCAACCACGGCGTCGCGATGACCATCATGGGCAACGACATGGGCCTGGGCTCGGGCATGGCCCCGGCCGCCCACGTGGCCGTCTACAAGGCCCTGTGGCAGACGGAGGACGGCCAGGGCTCCGGCACCAGCGCCGGCCTCGTCGCCGCGATCGACGACGCGGTCGCCGACGGCGTCGACGTGATCAACTACTCCGTCTCGGGTTCCTCGACCTACGTCGTGACCGCCGACGAGCTGGCGTTCATGGGCGCCGCCGAGGCGGGCGTCTTCGTGTCGACCTCGGCCGGCAACAGCGGTGACACGGTGGGCGTCTCCTCCGTGGCGCACAACTCGCCGTGGACCATGACGGTCGCCGCGAGCACGCACGACCGTGGCGTGAAGAACTTCGTCACCCTCGGCAACGGTGAGACGTACGAGGGTGTCGGCTTCGGCGGCCCGCTCGAGGACACCTCGCTCGTCCTGGGCTCCGCGATCTCGACGGGGGACTCCACCTCCGAGGACGCGGACCTCTGCGCCCCCGGCTCGCTGGATGACGCCGCGGCCGCCGGCAAGGTCGTGGTCTGCACGCGCGGCGAGTACGCGCTCGTCGACAAGGGCGCCGAGGTGCTCAACTCCGGCGGCGCGGGCATGATCCTGGTCAACGCCGTCGGTGCGGCCACCTCGCTCAACGCGATCATGTACGGCCTGCCCGCCTCGCACCTGTCCGCCGAGGACGGCGTCGCCGTCAAGGGCTACGCCGCCGACAACCCGGATGCGACCGCCGCGATCTCCGCCTCGGAGAGCGTGACCCTCGAGGCCCCGTCGATGGCCAGCTTCTCGTCCTACGGCCCGGCGCTGGCCGGCGAGGGCGACCTGCTCAAGCCCGACATCACCGCGCCCGGCGTCGACATCATCGCCGCCTACAGCCAGGACCCCGAGTCGGGCGCCCCGCGCTTCGACTCCCTGCAGGGCACCTCGATGTCCGCCCCGCACATCGCGGGCCTGGGCGCACTGCTCAAGCAGGAGTTCCCGAAGTGGAGCCCCATGGCCATCAAGTCGGCCATGATGACGACCGCCAGCCAGACCACGAACGAGGGCAACCCGATCATGTGGGGCTCGCAGGCCGCCACGCCGCTGAACTTCGGCGCGGGTGAGGTCGTCCCGGCCAAGTCCTACAACCCGGGCCTGGTCTACGACTCGAACGTCATCGACTGGTACACCTACGCCTGCGGCATCAACCAGCTCCAGCTGGTCGGCGGCGCCGCCGTCTGCGACCAGCTCGGCGCCAAGGACCCGAGCGACCTGAACTACCCGAGCATCGCCGTCGGCAAGCTCGCCGCATCGCAGACGGTCACCCGCACGGTCACCAACGTGGGCCAGGGCCCGATGACCTACACGGCGAAGGTCGCGGCCCCCGCAGGCACCACGGTCAAGGTCACCCCCGAGACCATCCAGGTCCCGGCCAACGGCACCGCGACCTTCACCCTCGAGATCACCCGCACGGACGCCCCGCTGGGCGAGTACACCTTCGGCGCGCTCACCTGGGTGCCCCAGGTGAAGGGCAACGCCAAGGGCAACAACAAGGCCGCCAAGGTCGAGTCCGTCCGCAGCCCCATCGCGGTCATGCCGGTCGCCATCGCCGCTCCCGGCGAGGTCATCGGTGAGGGTGAGTCGGGTTCCACCGACATCTCCGTCACCGCGGGCTTCAGCGGCACGCTGAACACCGACGTGGACGGCCTGCTCGCCTCGGAGGTCGTCCGGCTTAAGCCGGAAGCGGCAGAAGGCCCCCTCGACGACTACGTGTTCTTCGCGGTGCACGAGGACACGAAGGTCACCCGCGTGGCGACCTACAGCGATGAGGTCAACGCCGCCGACATCGACCTCAACGTCTACCGCCTGCTGCCCGGCAACCTCATCCAGTCGGTCGGCAGCAGCGGCAACGCCGACTCCACGGAGGAGGTCACGCTGCGCAACCTGGAAGCCGGCACGTACGTGGTCGCGGTCGACAACTACAGCGGCGAGGACGACGTCGTGGCCCCGGTCCACCTCTGGACCCTGACCGACGCCGACGCGGGCAACCTCACGGTGGACCCGACCTCGGCCGACGTCACGTCGGGCCAGCAGGTCACCTTCACG
>DUOQ01000118.1 GCA_012838755.1 Propionibacterium sp.
CCCTTGAACCCCGGCAGGAAGGAGTGGTGGATGTTGATGGCGCGCCCCGCCAGCGCGCGGCACAGGTCGGGAGAGAGGATCTGCATGTACCGCGCCAGCACCACCAGTTCGACGTCCTCGGCCTCCACGCGGTCCAGCACCGCGCGTTCGAAGTCCACCTTGGTCTGGGGGAGCACCACGTGCTCGCTGAAAGGGACACCGTAGAAGGTCGCCAGCGGCCGCAGGTCGGGGTGGTTGGCCATCACGCCCGTCAGCTCCACGGGCAACAGCCCCGAGCGCTGGCGGAACAGCAGGTCGTTGAGGCAGTGGGCGGCCTTGCTGGCGAGGATCAGGGTGCGGCGGGGGCGTCCGACCTCGTCGAGGTTCCAGCGGGCCTGCAGGTAGGCGGCCAGGGGCCGCACCGACTCCTCGAACGCCGAGCGCTCGAACCCCGACTGCACCTGGACCCGCATGAAGAAGCGGCCCGTGTCGGAGCTGAACTGCTGCAGCTCGGTGATGTTGCCCTGGGCGGCGGCGACGGCTCCGGTCACCGCGTGCACGATGCCGGGCCGGTCGGGGCACTCCAGGGTCAACACCCAGTGGGACGAAGGGCTCACGACCGGCGACTCTACCGCTCGCCCGTCACAGACCGGCCGCGTCCAGCGCCTCGGACGCCTTCGCCCGCCCCTGCGCGATGAGCTCGCTCGCCCGGTGGAAGTCGAACGTCGACGCGATGTCCTGGGGGAACTCCACCAGCACGTCCGGGCGGGAGGCGGCCATGCGGAACCGGGTGATCAGGGCCTCGGCAGTCTCCAGCGAGCGCGACACGACGTCGGAGGTGCGCAGCCCCTTGGGCAGCTCGCCGAAGTCGAAGTCCTTCCCGGACGCCGCGGGCTCGAGCGCGTCCGCCGGTTCGTCGAACCGCTCGGCCCACCACTCGCGCAGCGTGCGCACCCGCTCCGACTCGAGGACGCCGCGGCGCCACAGGGTGCTGATCTCGCCGAGCAGGCCCTCGGAGTCGGCGCTCTCGGTGACCGGCCCGGCGGAGGCGTCGCCGGCGCGGCGCCCGGACAGGCTGACCGCGATCGTGCGGTCGGCGTCGATGCCGAGGAGGGTGTCGACGGGCACGGGGTTGAGGATCCCGCCATCGGCGAGCAGGCGTCCCCCCACGACGACGGGGGTGAAGACGCTGGGGATGCCGATCGAGGCGCGCATGGCGGTCGCGACCGAGCCGCGCTGGAACCACACCTCCCGGCTGTTGGTCAGGTCGGTGGCCACGGCGGTGTAGGGGATCGGGAGGTCCTCGATGCGGGCACCCTCGAGGATGTCGGCGACCCGCTCCATCACCCGCTGGCCCCAGAAGACGCCCGGGCCGGTGAACGCGGGGTCGAGCAGGCGCCAGACGTCGGTCTGCCGCAGGGTGGTCACCCAGTCGGTGAAGACGTCCAGGCGGCCGGCCGCCTCGAGCCCCCCGATGACCGAGCCCATGGACGTGCCGGAGATCGCCACGATCTCGTGTCCGCGCTCGTGGATCTCGTCGATGACGCCGATGTGGGTGTAGCCGCGTGCTCCACCGGAGCCGAGGGCGAGGGCGATCCGCATGCTGACAGCCTATGCAGTGCGCTTGGCACTAGAGTGATCCGGGTCGGGCACATCCCTCACCGATCAGGAAGTGGGCACAGGAGAAGTGACAGCAGATCTCATCGTCGTCGGTTCCGGCCTCTTCGGCCTCACCGTCGCCGAGCGGGCAGCGAACGATCTGGGGCTGAAGGTGACGATCATCGATCGCCGGCGCCACATCGGGGGCAACGCCTACTCCGAGAAGGAGGAGCAGACCGGCATCGAGGTGCACCGCTACGGGGCGCACCTGTTCCACACCAGCAACGCGCGCGTGTGGGAGTACGTGAACCGCTTCACCAGCTTCACCGACTACGTGCACAAGGTCTACACGCGCCACCGGGGCGAGGTGTTCCCGATGCCGGTGAACCTGGGCACGATCAACCAGTTCTTCCGTGCGGCGTACAGCCCCGCCGAGGCGCGCGCACTGATCGCCGAGCAGGCCGCCGAGCTGGGCGGCAAGGAGCCGGCGAACTTCGTCGAGAAGGGCATCAGCCTCATCGGCCGCCCCCTCTACGAGGCGTTCATCATGCACTACACCGCCAAGCAGTGGCAGACCGACCCCGAGAAGCTCGAGGCGTCCATCATCAGCCGCCTGCCGGTGCGCTACACGTACAACAACAACTACTTCAGCGACACCTGGGAGGGTCTGCCGACCGACGGCTACACCGCGTGGCTGGAGCGGATGGCCGACCACCCGAACATCGACGTCCGCCTCGACACCGACTTCTTCGACGCCGCGCAGGAGGTCAACCGCGACAACGTGCGTGGCAACGTCCCGGTGGTCTACACCGGCCCGGTCGACCGCTACTTCGACTACAGCGAGGGCGAGCTGAGCTGGCGCACCGTCGACCTGGAGGAGGAGGTCCTCCCCATCGAGGACTTCCAGGGCACCTCCGTGATGAACTACCCCGACCCCGACGTCCCGTTCACGCGCATCCACGAGTTCCGGCACTTCCACCCCGAGCGCGACTACACCAAGGACGCGACGGTCATCATGCGCGAGTACAGCCGCTTCGCGGGCCGCGACGACGAGCCGTACTACCCGATCAACACCGACGACGACCGCGCGGGCCTGCTGGCCTACCGCGACCGCGCGAACGAGGAGCCGAACGTGCTGTTCGGCGGACGCCTGGGCACGTACAAGTACCTCGACATGCACATGGCGATCGGGTCGGCCCTGTCGATGTTCGACAACAAGATCCGGCCACACTTCGCCGAGGGTGTACCGCTGGCCAGCGGGGGCGTCGACGCGTGAACACGGCCCTCCCCACAGAGGCCCTGCACCGGCCCGGTGGCGGCCGAGGGCTCTGGGACGCCCTGACCAACCGGTACCTGCTGAAGCTGCTGGTGCACAAGGAGATCCGCGTGCGCTACCGCGGGTCGGTCCTGGGCATGGTGTGGTCGTACGTGAAGCCGGCCGTGCAGTTCGCGGTGTTCTACTTCGCGGTCGGCGTGTTCCTGCAGATGAACCGGGCCGTCCCGAACTTCGCGCTGTACCTGTTCTCGGGGATCGTGGCGATCAATTTCTTCAACGAGGCCTTCGGCAACGCCACCCGCGCCGTGGTGGGCAACTCGCCGCT
Organism: Propionibacterium sp.; assembly: GCA_012838755.1. Classification (GTDB taxonomy): domain Bacteria; phylum Actinomycetota; class Actinomycetes; order Propionibacteriales; family Propionibacteriaceae; genus Propioniciclava. The sequence goes on from DUOQ01000118.1 coordinate 3,180, forward strand.
GGTCAAGAAGATCTACCTCCCGCGGCAGCTGTTCCCGGTCTCGAGCGTGTACGTGGCCGGGGTGCACTTCGTACCCCAGCTCGTCGTGCTCGTGGTCGGGGCTTTGATCGTGGGGTGGCGTCCGGGGCCGCTGCAGGTGCTGGCCGGGGTGGCGGGGTTCGCGATCATCGCGGTCCTGGCGCTCGGGTTGGGCCTGTTGTTCGGTGCGATCAACGTGATCGTGCGCGACGCCGAGAACATCGTCGACCTCATTGCCATGGTGGTCAGCTGGACCTCCCCGGTGCTCTACCACTGGAACCACGTGGTCGAGGCGCTGGGCACCGGCCCCGGCTGGGTCCTTTACCAGCTCAACCCGCTGACGCCGGCGATCGAGCTGTTCCACTGGTGCTTCTGGGCGCCGACCAACGGGGTGGACTACGTCGCGCCCCCCGGCATGCCCGTGTTCGCCCTCCTCGCGGGGGTCACGTCCCTGCTCGCCCTGGTCGTGGGCGAGATGGTGTTCCGCCGCCTCGACGGCCGCTTCGCGCAGGAGCTCTGACATGCCGACCGACGCCCCAGCGGGCACCCAGCGCATCATCGTCGACGACGTGTCGAAGGTGTTCAACATCCGCCACACCCACTCCCTCAAGGAGTGGATCGTGGCCAAGATCAAGGGACGCCGCGAGGCCACCGTGGACCGCTTCCGCGCCCTGGACCACGTGTCGTTCGAGGTGGAGGACGGCGAGGCCGTCGCCCTGCTCGGCCTGAACGGGTCGGGCAAGTCGACCCTGCTCAAGCTCATCTCCGGGGTGATGAACCCCGACGACGGCGAGATCCTCGTGCAGGGCAAGATCGCCGGCCTCATCGAGGTCGGCGCCGGGTTCCACCCCGACCTCACCGGCCGCGAGAACGTGTTCCTCAACGGCGCCATCCTCGGCATGCGGGAGGAGGACATCCAGGCCCGGTTCGACGAGATCGTCGCCTTCAGTGAGATCGAGGAGTTCATCGACACCGAGGTGAAGTTCTACTCGTCGGGCATGTTCCTCCGGCTCGCGTTCGCGGTGGCGGTGCACACCGACCCCGACGTCTTCCTCGTCGACGAGATCCTGGCGGTGGGGGACGAGCCCTTCCAGAAGAAGTGCCTGGCCCGCATCCGTGAGTTGAAGGAGTCCGGCAAGGCCCTGGTCATCGTCAGCCACGACCTCGACATGGTCGCCACGCTGTGCGACCGGGGCATCCTGCTGAAGCGTGGCAAGATGATTCACGACGGCGATGTGCACGAGGCCGTGGCCCTCCTCCGGGGAGCCTGACGGCGCGTGCAAGGAGAAGAGCACATGGTTGAGTCCACACCCACCCTTGACCCGGCAGACGGCACCCCGGCGATCTCGGTCCTCGTCCCGATCTACAACGTCGAGCGCTACCTCGACGAGTGCCTGTCCAGCCTCGCGGTGCAGACCTTCACCGACATCGAGGTGATCTGCATCAACGACGGGTCCACCGACGGCTCCCGCGACATCATCGGGAAGTACCTCGACTCCGACACGCGCTACCGGGTCATCGACAAGCCCAACTCGGGCTACGGGGCGTCCATGAACCGCGGCCTGGACGAGGCGCGGGGTGAGTTCGTCGCCATCCTCGAGTCCGACGACTTCATGGAGCCGAACAGCCTGGCCCAGCTGCACGAGGCCATCACGTCGCTCGACGTCGACGTGGCCAAGGCGAACTTCTGGATGTACTGGTCGACCCCCACCGAGCGCAACGAGCTCCACGAGGCGTTCGAGGCCAAGGAGTGCGGCAAGGTCGTCGACCCCGCCGAGGACACCGACATCTTCCACGTGAAGCCGTCGATCTGGTCGGCGATCTACCGTCGGAGCTTCCTCCAGGAGCACGGGATCCGCTTCCTCGAGACCCCCGGCGCGTCCTTCCAGGACCTCAGCTTCACGTTCAAGGTGTGGGCGAGCTCGCGCCGCGTCACCTACGTCTACGAGCCGCTGGTGCACTACCGGCAGGACAACGAGAACTCGTCGGTCAACTCGATGGGCAAGGTCGACGCCGTGTTCAACGAGTACGCCGAGATCAGCCGCTGGCTCGACGAGCACCCCGACCTGCGCGAGCGGTTCGCCACGGTGAAGTCGGCGATGATGTACGACTCCTGCATCTGGAACTACGAGCGCGTGGCCGACAAGCACAAGCTCCAGCTCCTGGGGAAGACCCGCGAGGTGTTCCTCGCCGAGCAGAAGGCCGGCACCATCGACCTGCGCGAGTTCGCGCCGTGGAAGCTGACCGGCCTGCAGATGATCCTCAAGTCGCCCGCCCTGTTCCACGCCGACCAGCAGCGGTACCTTTCCCTGCCCCGCAGGGCCGCCCGCATCCTGTGGACGGCCGGGCCCCGTGACCTGGCCCACGCGGTGCGCCGCCGCGTCCGCGGGCTGATCCGCTGATGCCGAGGATCTCGGTGGTGCTCCCCGTCTACAACGTGGAGCAGTACCTCGCCTTCTGCCTGGAGTCGGTCCGCAACCAGTCGGTCCGTGACATCGAGATCATCTGCGTGGACGACGGCTCGCTCGACCGGAGCCGCGTCCTGCTCCAGATGGCGGCCGCCGCCGACGAGCGCGTGGTCATCGTCTCCAAGCCCAACGGGGGACTGTCGTCGGCCCGCAACGCCGGCCTCGCGGTCGCCACGGGCGACCTGGTGCTCTTCGTCGACTCCGACGACTTCCTGCATCGCAAGGCGTGCGAGACCATCCTGGCGGCCCACGACGAGGCACCCGCCGACATCATCACGTTCGGGGCCCACATCCACCCCGCCGCCCACGCGACACCCTGGCTGACCCGGACGCTGAGCCCGCGCCGCGTCTCCTACCAGGGGTTCGACCCAGCCCTGCTCTTCGACGAGGCCTCCCGCCCCTTCGTGTGGCGCAGCGCGTTCAGCCGCGAGTTCCTGATCCGCGAGGGCCTGCGCTTCGACGAGACGGTGCTGTTCGGCGAGGACCAGGTGTTCTACTTCGCGGCCTACCCGCTGGCGCGTCGGACCCAGCTCATCCCCGACAAGCTCTACTACTACCGCGCCTCGCGCCCCGACTCGCTCATGGCGTCCCGGTACGAGGACCGTGAGCGGATGATGCTGGAGCACCACCACATCACCCGGGTGATCCTGGAGCTGTGGCAGGAGCGCGGCTGGCTCGCGACCTGGCGCGGCGAGATGTTGGAGTGGGTGTTCGACTTCCTCGGCGAGGAGGCCTTCACCGGCCACCGCGACCTCACACCCCGGCTGCGGGCGTCGCTGGCCGAGCTGGTGGGGGAGTTCTTCACCGACGGGCCCTGGGTCGACGCACTGCCCACCCCGGCCCGGTCGCTGCGCGAGGTGTTGGCCCACCCGGACGCCGGGGGCGGTCCTGCGGCCCTGTTGGCCTGGCAGGGGGCGACGGACCCGCGCTCGGCGGTGCGGCGCGTCGGTCGGCG
>DUOQ01000119.1 GCA_012838755.1 Propionibacterium sp.
CGCGCCGACCTGCGCAACATCGCCATCATCGCCCACGTCGACCACGGCAAGACCACCATGGTGGACGCCATGCTCTGGCAGTCCGGCGCGTTCCGTGAGAACCAGGACATCGACGTGCGCGTCATGGACTCCATGGACCTCGAACGCGAGAAGGGCATCACGATCCTGGCCAAGAACACGGCCGTCAAGCACAACATCGGCGGCCAGGACGTCACGATCAACATCATCGACACCCCCGGCCACGCCGACTTCGGTGGCGAGGTCGAGCGCGGCCTCGAGATGGTCGACGGCGTCCTGCTGCTCGTGGACGCCTCGGAGGGCCCCCTGCCCCAGACCCGGTTCGTGCTGCGCAAGGCCCTGGCCAAGAAGCTGCCGATCATCGTGGTCGTGAACAAGGTCGACCGCTCCGACGCCCGTATCAGCGAGGTGCTCGACGAGGTCTACGCCCTGTTCATGGACCTCGTCGACGACGACCACGCCGACCTCCTCGACTTCCCGGTCGTGTACGCGGCCGCCAAGGCCGGGCGGGCGTCCCTCACCCAGCCTGCCGACGGCGAGATGCCCGACTCCCCCACCCTCGAGCCGCTGTTCGAGGTCATCATGGGCACGGTCCCCGCCCCCACGTACACCGAGGGCGCGCCGCTGCAGGCGCACGTGACCAACCTCGACTCCTCGCCCTACCTCGGCCGCCTGGCGCTGTGCCGCATCATCGAGGGCACCCTGCAACGCGGCCAGAACGTGACCTGGATCAAGCGTGACGGCACCTCCCAGATCGTGAAGCTGTCCGAGTTGCTCATGACCGATGCACTGGACCGCAGGCCGGCCGACAGCGCCGGACCGGGCGACATCGTCGCCGTGGCCGGCATCCCCGAGATCAACATCGGCGAGACGCTGGCCGACCCGGCCAACCCCGTGGCGCTGCCCCTGATCCACGTCGACGAGCCCTCGATCTCGATGACCATCGGCATCAACACCTCCCCGATGGCCGGCAAGTCGGGCAAGAAGCTGACCGCCCGCCTCCTCAAGGCCCGCCTCGACCAGGAGCTGGTCGGCAACGTCTCGATCCGGGTCAACCCGACCGAGCGACCCGACACCTGGGAGGTGCAGGGACGCGGTGAGCTCCAGTTGGCCATCCTCGTCGAGATGATGCGCCGGGAGAGCTTCGAGCTCACCGTCGGCAAGCCCGAGGTGCTCCTCCGCACGATCGACGGCAAGCAGCAGGAACCGGTCGAGCGCCTCACCGTCGACGTCCCCGAGGAGCACCTCGGCACCGTCACCCAGCTCATGGGCACACGCAAGGGCCGCATGGAGCAGATGGTCAACCACGGCACCGGCTGGGTGCGCCTGGAGTACACCGTGCCCGCGCGCGGCCTCATCGGCTTCCGCACCGAGTTCCTCACCGAGACCCGCGGCACCGGCATCATGCACCACGTCTTCGACGGCTACGAGCCGTGGGCCGGCGAGATCAAGACCCGCCAGACGGGTTCGCTCGTGGCCGACCGGATGGGCAGGGTCACCGCCTACTCGCTGTTCAACCTGCAGGAGCGCGGCTCGATGTTCGTCGCCCCCGGCGACGAGGTCTACGAGGGCATGATCGTCGGCGAGAACTCGCGTCCCGACGACATGGACGTCAACCCCACCAAGGAGAAGAAGCTCACCAACGTGCGCTCCTCGACCGCCGACGAGCTCGAGCGCCTCGTCCCCGCACGCGTGCACTCCCTGGAGCAGGCGCTGGAGTTCTGCCGGGGGGACGAGTGCCTTGAGGTGACCCCGGCTGCCGTGCGCATGCGCAAGACGATCCTGGTCGGCCACGAGCGCGCCAAGGTGCGCAGCCGGGCCAAGAAGGACGCCTGACCCCGGGGTACACCGCACCTGCCCGCCGGCCCCGGTCACAGCTAGGCTCCCTGCTTGTGAGCACCTACCTCGTCACCGGCGGCGCCGGATTCATCGGTTCGAACTTCGTCCGTTACCTGGTCGAGCACACCGATCACCGGGTGGTCGTGCTGGACAAGCTGACGTATGCGGCGCGTCGTGAGTCCCTCGACGGGTTGCCCGAGGACCGGGTCTCGCTGGTGGAGGGTGATGTCTGCGACGCCGCCCTGGTCGACCGCCTGGTGGCGGACGCTGATGTGGTGGTGCACTTCGCTGCCGAGTCGCACAACGACAACTCCTTGAACGACCCCAGCCCGTTCATCCAGACCAACCTGGTGGGCACCTATGTCTTGTTGGAGGCGGTGCGCAAGCAGGGCGTCCGGTACCACCACATCAGCACTGATGAGGTGTACGGCGACCTGGAGCTGGATGACCCAGACCGGTTCCACGAGTGGACGCCGTACAACCCGTCGTCCCCCTATTCGTCGACCAAGGCCGGCAGCGACCTGCTGGTGCGTGCCTGGGTGCGGTCCTTCGGGGTGCGGGCCACCTTGAGCAACTGCTCGAACA
>DUOQ01000120.1 GCA_012838755.1 Propionibacterium sp.
CCGAGGTGCTCGAGCGCACCATCCGCGTCGCCGACCGCCAGCTCGGCAAGACCGTGCTCGAGTGCCGCGACACCCCCGGCTTCATCGCCAACCGCCTCGGCTCGCACTGGATGGCCGTCGCCGCCCTCGAAGCGTTCGAGGCCGGGCTCGACGTCGAGACCGCCGACGCGATCATGTCGCGCCCGTTCGGGATCCCCCGCACCGGCGTCTTCGGCCTGTTCGACCTCGTCGGGGTGAACCTCGTGCCGCTGCTGTGGCCCGTCCTGACCCGCGCGCTGCCTGCCGACGACGCCGCCCAGCGCTACGACCTGATGGGCGACCGCGTCTTCAAGCACCTGCTCGACAACGGCCTCATCGGACGCCGCGGCCCCGGCGGCTTCACCCGCCGCAAGAACGAGGCGGGCGAGAAGGTCGACGAGGTCATCGACCTGGAGTCGTTGGAGTACCGCGCGCGGCGTCAGGTAACTGACCCGGCGGGGTCGGCCGGCGACATCGCTGCCGTGCTGGCGGGCGACTCGGACGGTTCTCGCTACGCGTGGACTGTCTTCGCCCAGGTGCTCGACTACGCCTGCCACATCGCCCCCGAGGTCGGCGACGACGTCGCCGCCGTGGACGCGGGCATGGAACTCGGCTACGCCTGGGCGCGCGGCCCGTTCAAGCTCGCGGACGCCGTGGGCGCGGCCGAGCTGCTGGCCCGGTACGAGGCCAAGGGACGCGCGGTGCCCGGGCTCTTGGCCGCCGCGGCGAAGGCCGGGGGCTTCTACCCGGACGCCGACACGGTGCTGTCGTCCTCGGGCGAGGTGGTCGAGCGGCGCAAGGTCGAGGGCGTGCTCACCGTCGCCGACGCCCAGCGCGCCCACGGGGTGCTCGCCGAGTCGGAGTCGGCCGCGGTCGTCGACCTCGGCGACGGCGTCGCCTGCCTGGCGCTGCGCACCAAGATGAACACCTGCGACGCGGGCGTGATCGAGATGGTCGAGCGCGCGCTCACCCTCGGCGAGGAGGGTGCCTTCAAGGCCCTCGTCATCGGCTCCGACCACCCCCGCGCCTTCTCCGCCGGCGCCAACCTGGCGACGTTCACGCACTTCATCGAGTCCGAGGATCCGGAGGGCCTGCGCGAGCTCATCCGCCGCGGGCAGGTGGCGTTCCACGCGCTGCGCAACGCCGCGTTCCCGGTGGTGGCGGCTGCCAAGGGCTTCGCGCTCGGCGGCGGCTGCGAACTGATGCTCGCCGCCAACCGGGTCGTCACGCACGCCGAGCTGTACGCCGGGTTCCCCGAGCGGTCGGTCGGACTGCTCCCCGCGTGGGGCGGCACGGTGCAGTCGCTGGTGCGCGCACTGGGGGCGGGCGAACCGCTACCCGCGGCGTCCGCGTTCGCGGTGACGACCAGCTGCGAGGTCAGCACGTCGGCGTGGCAGGCCGCCGACTGGCACCTGCTCACCGACCACGACGAGGTCGTCGCGTCGGTGCACCGCGTGCTCGCCGAGGCCAAGGCGGTCGCGCTCGAGCTGCTCGAGCGCGGTTGGACGCCGCCGGCCCCGGTCGAACTGCCCCTCCACTCCCCCGACGCCGAGCCCCTCGACGCCGGGTGGGCGGACGCCTCCGAGACCGACCGCGCGATCGTGGCCCGCATCGCCGGGATCTTGACCGGCGGGCGGCCCGGGGCGACGGCGTCCGAGGAGGACCTGCTCCCCCTGGAGGTGGACGCCGCAGTCGACCTGCTGCAGCGTCCCCTCAACCAGGAGCGCGTGTGGCACCTGCTCCGGACGAACAGGCCCCTGGCGAACTGAGCGCCTCCCGGCTCACCGACGGGCGGCGTCCGACTCCTCGGCCACCGGCCCGAAGCGGTGCCAGACCCGGTGCTCGGCGAGCAGGACCGCCAGTTTTCCGACCACCGCGGCCGGCTCCCCGACGACCACGCCGGGGGCGTCCTCGGGCACGCCGGCCGCCGTCAGGACGTCCGTCGCGTCGGAGGCGACCCCGATGGCCTTGAAGTGCCGGAACATCTCCGCCACCAGCTTCGCCACCCGCGGGTCCACGGGCCGGCCCGCCGTGGCGTGCCCCGCCTTGGCGTCGAACAGCGGGACGGCGTCCGGGGCGGGCGCGGGAGCGTCCACGACGAGCACGGAGTCGAACTCGATCGACGCCGCCGTGAGGAACGTCCGGTCGACCACGACATCCCCGAGCTTCCCGCCGGAGGGCGCCATGACGAACGCCATCATCCCCGCGGCCGCGACGGCGTCCTTCGCCGCCTGCACCGCAGCGGGGTCGGTGTCGGCGTCCACGACGAGGGCCACCTTGCGGCCCGTGACCGGCCACGTGCCGCCCACCTGCGACAGCGCCGGGCTGGGCTCGACGTCCACCGGCGGCACGGTCGGCTCGGGGGCCGGCAGGCCGAGCCCGCGGGCGACCTCGGCGCACAGGTCGGCGTCGATGTTCGCGAGGCACTGCAGCTGGCGGAGGCGGATCGCCTCCTCGTAGCACTTGCCCAGCTCGAAGGTGTACGCCCGCGTGAGGTGCTCGCGTTCCACCTCACTGAGCGAGCGCACGAAGAGCGTCGCCTGGCTGAAGTGGTCGTCGAAGCTGGCCGACAGCTCCCGCACCTTGGCGCCGGACGCCACCGGCTGCGGCACGTCGATGAACGCGCCGGAGTCCTCGGACGCCTCGGCGGGGTTGCCGCCATCGAGCGAGTTCGGTCGATAGGGCGCGACTCCGCCGTGCACCGCGTGCTGGTGGAACCCGTCGCGGAACATGTCGTTGACCGGGCAGTGGGCGCGGTTGATGGGCAGCTGGTTGAAGTTCGGCCCACCCAGGCGGGTGATCTGGGTGTCGATGTAGGAGAACAGGCGCACCTGCAGCAGGGGGTCGTTCGTCACGTCGATGCCCGGCACCAGGTTGCCGGGGTTGAACATGACCTGCTCCACCTCGGCGAAGAAGTTGATGGGGCGCCGGTTCAGGGTCATGGTGCCGATGATCTCGACCGGGCACAGCTCCTCGGGGACGAGCTTGGTCGGGTCCAGCAGGTCGATGCCCTCGAACGTCTCGTCCTCGGTGTCGGGCATGACCTGGACCCCGAGGTCCCACACGGGGTACGCGCCGGCGTCGATGGCGTCGTAGAGGTCGCGGCGGTGGAAGTCGGGGTCGTTCCCGGCCGTCAGCTGCGTCTCCTCCCACACCTGGGAGTGGACGCCCTGGCGCGGCTTCCAGTGGAACTTGACGAGGCTGGTCTCGCCCGCGTCGTTGATGAGCCGGAAGGTGTGGACGCCGAAGCCCTCCATCATCCGGTACGACAGCGGCACGGCCCGGTCCGACATGCTCCACGCAACGTGCGCCTGCGCCTCGGTGTGCAGCGACACGAAGTCCCAGAAGGTGTCGTGGGCGCTCTGCGCCTGCGGGATCTCCCGATCGGGCTCGGGCTTCACCGCATGGACGATGTCGGGGAACTTGATGCCCTCCTGGATGAAGAACACCGGAATGTTGTTGCCCACGAGGTCGTAGTTGCCCTCGGAGGTGTAGAACTTCGTCGCGAAGCCTCGGGTGTCCCGGACCGTGTCCGACGACCCGCGGAAGCCCTGCACGGTGGAGAACCGCACGAACGTCGGCGTCTCGACGCCCTTCTTCAGGAAGGCCGCGCGACAGATCTTGGTCGCCCGTCCGTTGGCGACGAACACGCCGTGGGCGCCCGTGCCGCGGGCGTGCACGACCCGCTCCGGGATGCGCTCGTGGTCGAAGTGGGTGATCTTCTCGCGGAGGTGGTGATCCTGCAGGAGAACGGGCCCGCGCCGACCCGCCTTGAGCGCGTGGTCGGTGGTTCGCAGCCGCGCCCCCTGGGCCGTCGTCAGGTACTTGCCCTGCTGGGCCATGGCCTCGGGCGGCGCGCCCGTGGGGGCACCGGTCGGCGTCACCGTGGCCGGGCCCTGTTGGGACGCCTTGGGCGGCGGCGGAGCCACCGGGGCCGTGGGCTCGTCCAGAGAGGGGTCCTCCACGCCGGGGCCGGGGGGCCGGGGCGGGGGTGGCGCCATGTCCGCGGCGGGGGTCTTCTTCTTGGCTGGCGACATGCGGTTCTCCTTTGCTCGGGCTGGTCCCACTCCGGTCAACGGTCAGCTGCCACCCTTGGCCTCCGCCAGCGCCTCCTTGTTGGCGCCGGCGTCCGCGATCTGGGTGAGCAGGTCGTCGGTCTCGGACTCCTCGGTGAGGGTCTGCTCGAGCAGGCTCGCGGCCTCGTCCATGCCCAGCATCTTCGCCCAGCGGCGCAGGGTGCCGTAGCGGGTGATCTCGTAGTGCTCCACGGCCTGCGCGGCCGCGATCAGGCCGGCGTCCAGCGCGGCGGTGTCGGCGTAGTCCTCGGCGACCGAGTCACCCTCCTTGAGGATGCCGTCGATCGCCTCGCACTTCTTCCCGCGGGGCGTGAGGTCGATCATCCCGAACACCTTCTCCAGGCGCTCGATCTGCCCCTCCGTCTGCTTCAGGTGCGTGCGGAAGGCCTGCTTGACCTCCTCGGCGTGGGCCGCCCGCTCCATCTTCGGCAGGGACTTAAGGACCTGCTTCTCGGCGTAGTAAACGTCGCGCAGCGTGTCCTTGAAGAGATCGTTGAGACCCTTGTCCGCCATGGTTCCTCCTCGGCTCGTGGTGGCTGTGGCGTCCCAGTCTTGCGGGGACGCCGCGCACCACGCCTCACCCGTGGGGGTACCTCCGAGGGGGCCCCGCCGGGGGCCCCACCGTGGGGGCCGCCTCGGCCCGGCGGCTCAGTCGCGCGGGTTCCGACGGGCGATCTCCGCGGTCAGGATCGTCGCGAAGGAGCACCAGGCCGCATAGGGCGCCAGGGCGATCGCACGGCTCCGTCCGGTCGCGCCGGCCCTCCGCGTGAGGTCGATCGCGCTCGCGGCCAGCAGCGCCGCGACCACGGTGGCAGGGCGCAGCCGGTGCGCCCGGAAGAACGCCCAACTCCAGCCCTGGTTCAGCAGGAGGTTGACCACCAGGGCTGCCTGGAAGTCCCGGGCGCGGCGTTGGTCGCCGGCGTCGTGCAGGCTCTTCATCGCGGCCGCCGACGTGACCGCGATGTCGGTGTAGAGGGCCGTCCAGACGATCGGGAAGAGCCACCCGGGGGGTTGCCAACGCGGCTTGTCGAGCCCCGAGTACCACGCGGACTTCGGATCGGTGGCCAGCGAGCCGGACACGGCGCACGCGGCCGTCAGCGCCCCCGTCATGGCCAGCGGCGTGGTCTTCAGGTCCGTGGTGTTCATGGAGGTTCCTCCCCCGGGTCGATGCGGGCACTACCTCCCAACCCTAGGACCTCGCCGCGTCCCGAATCCCGGCGCGGGCGAAAGTCACGGACGCCGGGCCGACACGGCCACAGGCCGGTCGCCCCTCGGGGCGACCGGCCTGCGGCGCTACGTCCGGCGACGGGCCTCAGCGGGCCACCGACGCCTCCTCCTGCGCGGACACCGGCGCGGCCTCCCCCGCCTGGCGGTCGGGATCCCCCGCCGGGAGGGCCCTGCGGCCCGCGGTCCCGGGGCGGCGCGGCCACCAGAAGGCATCTCCCAGCATGATCGCGATGGCCGGGACGAGGACGGTGCGCACGAGCAGGGTGTCGAGCAGCACGCCGATGCCGATGATCACACCGATCTGGGCCAGCACCACCAGCGGGAGCACACCGAGCACCGCGAACACCGCGGCGAGCAGGATGCCCGCACTCGTGATGACCCCGCCGGTGGCCGTCAGCGCCCGGAGCATGCCCCGCTTGCTGCCGTGCCGCAGGCCCTCCTCCCGTGCCCGGGTGACCAGGAAGATGTTGTAGTCGATGCCCAGCGCCACCAGGAAGAGGAAGGTGAGCAGGGGCACGCTGGAGTCCAGCCGCTCGAAGCCGAGCACCTCGACGAACAGCACCCAGGAGGCCCCGAGGGCCGCCGCGTAGGTCCCAACCACCGTGGCCACCAGGACCAGCGGGGCGACCACCGAGCGGAGCAGCAGGAACAGGACGCCCAGCACCAGGGCCAGGATGAGCGGGATGATCGTGCGCTGGTCCTGGGCCGAGCCGTCCAGGCTGTCCACGGCCTGGGCCTCGGTGCCGCCGACGACGGTCATGTCCAGGCCCTCGAAGGCCGTGCGCAGGTCACGGATGGTCTGGCGCGCCTCGTCGCTGCCCGGCTCCGGCTCCAGCACGACCCGGACCTGGGTGAGCTCATCCGCGGTGTCACCCACGGTGGCGGAGGCCACCCCCGGGACGGCCTCGGCCAGCTCCACGACACGGGACGGGTCGTCCTCGGTGATCACGAGGGCGGGGTCGGACTCGCCGGCGGGGAAGGACTCGCCGAGACGGTCGAGCGCGACGATGGCCTCGGGCTTGCGCAGGAACTGGTCGGACGGGCCCAGCCCGGTCTCGATGCGGAACAGGCCCGCGCCCATGACGGCGATCAGCGCCAGGCTGGCGGCGATGAAGGCGGCGGGACGCTTGGCCACCTGGTTGCCGACCCGCGCCCAGACCGACCGGTCGCTGTCCACGAGGGCGGCCTGCCCCACGCGGGGGACCAGCGGCCAGAACACCCAACGGTTGACGAGCACGAGCACGGCGGGGAGGACGACGAGGGCGTAGCCGGCCGCGATGACGATGCCGACGGCGCTGGCGAGACCGAGGCCGCGCGTCGCGGGGAACACCGACAACAGGAGGGTCAGGACGCCCAGGACCACCGTGGAGGCACTGGTGACGACGGCCTCGCCCGCGTGGCGGAGCGCGCGGCGCATCGCCAGGAAACGGTCCTCGGTGGCGCGCAGTTCGTCGCGGTAGCGGGAGATGATCAGGAGGGCGTAGTTCGTGCCCGCACCGAAGACGAGCACCGAGAGGATGCCGATGGTGGACTCGTCCCACGGCACGCCGGCCAGGCGCAGGGTGTGCGTCGCGACGATGGCGGCCAGGCGGTCGGCGAGACCGACGACCAGCAGAGGGATGATCCAGAGGATGGGGCTGCGGTAGGTCAGCAGGAGGAGCAGGGCCACGACCGCGGCGGTGGCGGCGAGCAGCCGGAAGTTGGCGCCGTCGAAGACCGCACCCAGGTCGGCGCGGATGCCCGCGGGCCCGGTCACCTGCACGGTGACGCCCTCGGCCGCCTCGTCCACCAACTCGGCGCGCAGTGCGGCGATGGCGTCGCGGTTCTCGGCGCCGTCGGCGGCGTCGATGGCGATCGTGCCGAAGGCGGCGGTCCCGTCCTCGCTGACCAGCGGCAGCGGCGGCATGCCGGCGGGCGCGCCAC
>DUOQ01000121.1 GCA_012838755.1 Propionibacterium sp.
GCGAGGTGCGCCGCCACGTCCCGGACGCCGGGGGCCTGGTCATCGCCACCAACCAGACCAACGCCCGGGCCTACGCCCGCGTGCTGGAGTCGATCACCGGCGAGAAGCCGACCGTCGTGCTCTCGGACGACGCGGGTGCCTCGGGTCGCATCGAGTCGTTCAGCGCGTCCGCCGACCGGTGGATGGTCGCGGTGCGCATGGTCTCCGAAGGCGTCGACGTGCCGCGGCTGGCGGTCGGGGTGTACGCGACGGCGACGTCCACGCCCCTGTTCTTCGCCCAGGCGGTCGGCCGGTTCGTGCGGACGCGGCGCCGCGGCGAGGTCGCGACCGTGTTCCTGCCGACGGTGCCGATCATCCTCGCGCACGCGTTCTCCCTGGAGCGCCAACGCGACCACGTGCTGGGCCGGCGGAAGGCGTCCGAGGAGATCGACGTGTGGGCCGAGGCCGAGGCCCTGGTCGAGGCCGCCAACCGCGGCGAGGGGGCGTCCGACGACCTGATGGGCTCGTTCGAGGCCCTCGACTCCAACGCGACGTTCGACCACGTGCTGTTCGACAGCCAGCAGTTCGGGATGCACGCGGTGCCGACCTCCGACGACGAGGCCGACTACCTCGGCCTGCCCGGGTTGCTCGAGCCCGACCAGATCACCCACCTGCTGCGCGAACGCCAGCGCCGTCAGGTGCGCCGCCACGAGCGCACGGAACGCCGCGAGCGCGTCGCCCCCGAGGTGTCGCTGCACCGCGCCCTGGCCGCCCGGCGCAAGGAACTCAACACGCTCGTGTCGCAGTATGCGCGCGTCAAGGGGGTCCCGCACAGCCACGTGCACGCTGAACTGCGCCGCGAGTGCGGCGGACCGGCACTGGCGGCGGCGACCACCGACCAGGTGGAGGCGCGGATCACGATGATCCGGGGGTGGCACAACCGGCGTTGACCCGGCGTCGGGCGACAGGCCGGGTGGACGGCTGGACGACAGCGTTTGCGTTGCGTTTGCGCTCGTGGTGCAGAGTGCCCTCAACGATTGCACCTCAGGGGGGACACCACCATGCTTGCCACAGACATCCGAGCGGTGACCGCTGCATCGGCGCTCACATTCCTGCTCGCCCTGCTGGCGGCCGCGGTCACCGGCAATGCCCGGGTCGTGGCCGCCGACGCCTGACGTTCGCGCGGTGCCCGCGGTGTACCGGACGCCGTGGGGTCAGGCCTCTTCGGGGTCCAGCTGGGCCGGGTCGGGGGTGCCACGCAGTTCGCGCCAGGACGGGAGGCGCCAGTCGTTGCGGCGCAGCGCGAAGAACATGCCGACCATGAAGGCGGCGGCGGTGGCGATGGCGCCGATCAGCACGGTCCAGCGGGCGCCCCAGACGTCGCCGATCCAGCCGATCATGGGGGCACCCAGCGGCGTCCCGCCGAGGAAGATCATCATGTAGAGCGCCATGACGCGCCCGCGCATGACCGGCTCGGTGGTGAGCTGCACCGACGCGTTCGCCGTGGTCATCACGGTCAGGGCGGTCAACCCGACCGGGATCAGCAGCAGCGCGAACACCTCGTAGGTCGGGGCCAGGGCCAGCGCGAACGTCGCGATCGCGAACCCGAGCAGGGCCCCCAGCATCATCGAGAGCCGGGGCCGTGGACGCCGTGCCGCCATGAGCGCCGCGGTCAGGGACCCGACGGCCATGATCGAGCCGAGGATGCCGTAGGCGTCGGCGCCCTTCCCGAACACCTCCGTGGCCATCAGGGCGTTGGTGATCTGGAAGTTCATGCCGAACGTCCCGAGCATGAAGACGATGAACATGACCAGCTGGATGTCGGGGCGTCCCGCCACGTAGCGCAACCCCTCGCGGACCGAACCGCGACCGCGCCGGATGGGCGCCGGGGTGAGCTGCGAGGCGTCCATGGCGGCGAGGGCGGCGATGACCGGCAGGAACGTGAACGCGTTGATCAACAGGCTGGGGCCGACGCCGGCGACGGCGATCATCAGGCCGGCCACGGCCGGTCCGACGAGGCGGGCGCCGTTGAAGCTGGTCGAGTTGAGTCCGACCGCGTTGGGCAGCAGTGCGGGCGGCACCATCTCGGAGGCGAACGCCTGGCGGCTCGGGTTGTCGACGGTCGTGATGACGCCCTGCATGAGCGCGAGGGCGTACACGTGCCACAGCTCGGTGACGTTCAGCAGCACCAGCACCGCCAGCATGGCGGCGTTGATGGCGAGCAGCACCTGCGTCCAGATGAGGATGACCCGCTTGGGGAACCGGTCGGCGACCGCGCCGCCCCAGGCGCCGAGCAGCACCATGGGCAGGAACTGCAGGCCGGTCACGTAGCCGACCGCCGTGGCCGAGTGGTCGGTGAGGATCGTCAGCACCAGCCAGGTCTGCGCGATGCGGGCCATCCAGGTGCCGATGTTCGACACGAGGCCGCCCCAGAAGAAGAGGCGGTAGTTGCGCAGCTTGAGGCTCGCGAACATCGGGGTTCGCGCACTGCTCAACGGCGGTGGGGTGGGGGTCGTGGGCTTGGGCTTCAACTGCGTCACTGGTGGATGACCTTGTGGAGGATGTCGGTCGCCGCACGCAGGGTGCCGATCTCGTCGGCGGACAGGCCCTGGAGTCGGCGGACCATCCAGTCGTCGCGGCTCGCCCGGGTGCGCTGCACCATCGACTCGCCCTCGGGGGTGAGGGAGAGGAGGTGGCGGCGTCCGTCCTCGGGGTCGGGCGTGCGGGCGACGAGGCCGGCTTCGACGAGGTTGTTCACGGTGCGGGTCATGCTGGGGGCGCTGACCTCCTCGATGCGGGCGAGTTCGCCCGCGGTGTCGGCCACGCCCATCGCGAGCTTCGCCAGCACGCTGAAGTGGTGCGGCGGGATCTCGTGGCAGTTGTCGAACCTCACCCGTCGGCTCACGTGCTGGCAGGCGATGCGCACATCGCTGGCGAGGGAGAGGAGGGGATCACGATCAGGCACGGTTACTTAGCCTAGCTCATTACCTTGGGTAAGCAAATCGGTGCAGGGGACGCCGAGGGCGGTCGAAGCGGCGCCGCGGCGTGGGGGGTCGGCGCGAAGTAGGCTGTCGGCATGCCTGTGTTCGAGCGCACCAGCCGGTACCCGTACCCGCGCGCGACCGTGTTCGCCTGGCACACCCGGCCGGGTGCGCTGACCCGACTCAGCCCTGCGGGGATGCTCACCCAGCTCAAGCCCCACACCGACGGCATCAACGTCGGGTCCGAGACCGAGGCCCTGCTCAGCCACCCCCTCGTGGCAGGGCTCCTCCCGAACGTGCCCCGCCGCGGCGTGCGCAAGGGCGTCCCGATCGGCGTGCGGTGGGTGGCCCGCCACGTCGAGTTGGTGCCCAACGAGCGCTTCGTCGACGAGCAGGTCTCCGGGCCGTTCAAGCTCTGGCGCCACGAGCACGAGTTCGCCGACGGCCCCGGCGGCTCGACGATCATCACCGACCGCGTCACCTGGGAGCTCCCCGTCACCCTCCCCGGTCGCCTCGACCAGGCCCTCGTCGAGATGCAGCTCGACGGGCTCTTCGCGTTCCGCGAGCGGCAACTGCGCGACGACCTCGACCTCCACACCCGCCTCGCCGCGAGCCCGCGCAAGGTCGTGGTGTCAGGGGCGTCCGGCCTCATCGGCACCCAGGTGTGCGCCCTTCTCGCCTCCGGGGGCCACGAGGTGGTGCGGCTCGTGCGGTCCTCGGCCAGGGGCCGACCGGACGCCGTGCGCTGGGACCCCGCTTCCCACCGGCTCGACCCGGCCTCCCTCGAGGGCGCGGACGCCGTGGTCAACCTCTCGGGGCACTCGATCGGCGGCCGGTTCACCCGCTCCCACAAGGGCAAGGTCCTCACCTCGCGGCTGGACTCAACCGCGACCCTCGCCGCCGCGGTGGCCGAGGCGAAGGTGCCCGCGCTCGTCCAGGCGTCGGGCATCGGCTACTACGGCCCGCGGCGTCCCGGCGAGTTGCTCACCGAGGACTCCGCGCCCGGCGACGGCTTCCTCGCCGCCACCGTGCGCGCCTGGGAGGCCGCCGCGAAGCCGGCGGTGGACGCCGGCGTCCGGGTCGCGCTGCTGCGCACCGGCATCGTGCTCAGCGAGGGCGGGGGAGCGCTGGCGCCGCAGGTCCCGCTGTTCTCGGTCGGCATGGGCGGACGCCTGGCCGCGCCCGACGCCTGGCTCAGCTGGATCGGGCTCGACGACGTGGCGCGGGCGTACGTGCACTCGATCCTGACCGACGTGGTCGACGGGCCGACGAACCTGGTCGCACCGCGTCCGGTCACGCAACAGGACTTCGCCACCACGCTCGGCCGCGTGCTTCACCGACCCTCGGTGGTGCCGACGCCCGCGATCGGCCCCAAGCTCGTCCTGGGGTCGGAGGGTTACGACGAGATGATCGACACCGACCAGCGCGTGTCGTCGTCCAAGCTCGGCGAGTCGGGGTTCTGGTTCGCCCAGGGCACGCTGGCCGAGGCGCTGCGGCACGCGCTGATGCGCTGACCCGGACGCGGTGGCCACCTCGAGCGCGTCCCCGGCGGTGGCGCGGGCGCTGGACATCCTGGCCCACCTGGCCCGCCAGCCGGGCTCGGTCGGGGCGTCGGCGATCGCCCGTGACCTGGGGCTGCCGCGCTCGACGACGTACCACCTGCTCGCCGTGCTCGAGGAGCGCGGCTTCGTGCTGCGCCTGCCCGAGTCGCGCGGGTGGGCGCTCGGGTCGTCGGCCTACGGGCTGACCAGCGCGTACACGCCCCACGAGGGGCTCGAGCGGCTGGCGCGCCCGGTGATGCGCTCGCTCGCCGACGAACTGGGCGTGACGGTGCACCTGGGCATCCTGCGCGGGCCGCTGACCCTCTACCTGCTCAAGGAGTCCCCGTCGGGGGCGACCGACGAGCCGAGCCTGGTGACGGCGGTGGGCGTGCTCCTGCCGGCGCACCTCACGGCGTCGGGGCGGGCGATCCTGGCGCAGTTGCCCGAGCCGACCGTGCGGGCGCTCTACGCGCGACCGGGGGACTTCGTGTCCCGGACCGGCCGCGGACCGCGCGGCATCGTCGACCTGCTGGCCGATCTCACCCCCGAGCGCGAACGCGGCTGGTCGGAGGAGTTCGAGCTCGTCACGCCCGGCCTGCGCTCGGTGGGCGCGGCCGTGTTCGACCTGCACGCACAGCCGGTCGCGGCCCTCAGTTGCACGTGGCGGGCGCGGGTGCCGGTGCGGGAGGTGGCCCCGATCGTGGCCGCGTTACGGGCCGGGGCGGCCGAGGTGTCGCGGCGCCTGGGCGGCTAGCTGCGCCACCCCGCGGGCCGGGGCGGGCTCATTCCCGGGGCGGGAGCGGACCGGTGACGGACGCCGCCGCCTCGACCACCGCACCCGAGGCGACGAGGCCGACCACGGACTCGATCTCGGGGGCCAGGTAGCGGTCGGGCCCGGGGCCGGGCACGCGCTCCCGGATCGCCGCGACGACCGCCGCCGTCGCC
>DUOQ01000122.1 GCA_012838755.1 Propionibacterium sp.
CCGCCTACACCGCCGAGCGCAAGCCGGAGACCGACGAGCTGCAGCGCATCTCCCGCCAGGGCTGGAGCGAGGACGAGGTCAACGACGTGTTCCCCGGCCAGAAGCGCCCGGGCGAGAAGGTGGGTGTGGACGAGTGATCCACCCCCAGATCGCGGAGGTGCTGGCCTCGCTGCCGGCACCTCCCCCCGGTCCACTCGACCCCGTGGCCATGCGGGCGGGCGAGGCCGCGCAGGTCCCGCCGCTCGACCAGCGGGTGCCGGTGGCGTCCGTCACCGACGACGTCGCGGACGGCGTCCCGGTGCGGTCCTACCGCTCCGAGGCGACGGTCGAGGACGCTGACACGCTCGTGTACTTCCACGGCGGTGCCTTCTTCCTCGGCAGCCTCGACACGCACGACCACGTCGCGCGGGCTCTCGCCAACGCCACGGGGTGGAGGGTCGTCTCCGTCGACTTCCGTCTCGCGCCCGAGCACGCGTTCCCCGCGGGTCTGGACGACTGCTGGGCCGTGGTCCGGTGGGCTGCCCAGCAGGGTGGACGGGTCGCGCTGGCCGGGGACAGCTCCGGCGGGACGTTCGTGGCTGCGCTGGCTGCCCGGGCCGCCGACGAGGGGCTGGACGCGGTGACCCACCAGGTCCTGTACTACCCGAGCCTCGACCTCGACTTCGACGAGGACCGCTACGCGTCGCTGCGCACCGAGGGCACCGGCTACGGCCTGGAGACCGCGGGCCTGAAGCCCTTCAATGCCTTCTACCTCGAGTCGGGCGCCGACCCGGACGACCCCGAGGTCTCGCCGATCAAGCGCGAGGATCTCTCCGGCCTGCCGAAGGCGTTGGTCGTCACCGCCGAGCACGACCCGCTGCGCGACGAGGGCGAGCTGTACGCCACGCGGCTGCGGCAGGCGGGCGTCCCCGTCACCGCGACCCGGTACGAGGGCGCCAACCACGGCTTCGTGCAGAACTTCTCGTGGATCCCCGAGTTCGCCCGGGTGTTCGACGAGACCGCGGCGTTCCTCAACGCCTGAGAGGGGTTGACCGTGACCGTCACCATCCACCCGCTCGTGTCCCCGTGGGGGCGCTTCGGGCTCTACAGCTTCTTCATCGACGCCCCCGAGCCGGCGATCGTCGACACCGGGATCGCCGGCTCCCCGGTCGAGGGGATGGCGCCGGCGCTGGCCAAGCTGGGTCGTCGCATCGAGGACGTCCGGTGGATCCTGCACACGCACGGCCACATCGACCACATCGGCGGCACCGCCGCACTCCTGGAGCTGACCGGGGGACGTGCGGAGGTCGCGATCCACGCCGCCGACGCCGACCTGCTGCGCTCCCCACAGGCCATCATCGACAAGAACCTCCTCATCGGTGCCCGGTACGCCCCGCACCCCGACCAGGAGGCCGAGCAGGCCCGGCAGGTCGAGGCCGTCATCTCCGGGGGGGTCGAGCCCACGCTGGCGCTCCGGGGTGGGGAGGTGCTCGACCTGGGCGGCGGCGTCCGGGTGCAGGTGCACCACATCCCCGGCCACACCCCCGGATCGGTCGCCTACGAGGTCGTCGGCCAGGGCGACGTGTTCGCCGGCGACGCGGTCATGTTGAACGGCGCGGCGTCCGGCATCCCCGGGTACGACGACCCGGTCGACTACCGGGCGAGCCTGGCGTACCTGCGCGACGAGGTTCGCCCG
>DUOQ01000123.1 GCA_012838755.1 Propionibacterium sp.
CGGGTCGGACGCCGCGGGCGCCAGCCCGAGGTCGTGGACGGTGTCGCCGACCAGGTAGCGGAACGACCAGCGCACGGTCGCGCTGCCGTCACCGAACTCGACGCGGCACACCAGCGTCGGCGGGATGGCTGCGGGCAGCACCACGTCGTCGGCCACGTCGAGGGTGAGCCGGCGGCCGAGGGAGGGCAGGAACCCGGCCGAGAAGAGGGGCACGTCCCGCTCGGGGACCCGGAGAACCTCGCCGCGGGCGAACAGCGTGTGCTCGGCCTCGTCGAGGGGCCGGGACAGGGGCGCGAGGTGGATCGCGTCGTCCTGCTCGAAGACCGCGCCGTGGGCGGGGTGGCCGAGGTAGGCCTGCCACGGGAGGTCGACCGCGGTGCCCTCGAACAGCAGGGTGGGGGTGACGACGAGGTCGTCGTCCTCGGCGCGTACGCGGAGCACCGGTTCGAGCGCCGTCTCCCCGACGCGTGGTGCGGGCAGGCGGCGGTGGTGCTCGTCGGTGCCGGCCAGCAGCGGGACACCCGCCTCGGCGGCGCGGCGCAGGAGCGCCCACACGTCGGGGCGGAGCTCGCGCAGGGGGAGGGCGTCCACCCGGTGGCCGTAGGCGAACTCGTTGCGGCGACGCGACTCGAGCAGTCCGAGCAGCACCGCGCGCTGGTCCGCGTCGAAGGTGCCGGACTGGAGGCGCACGTCGTCCCAGTCGGCGCCGGCCTTGACCCAGGCGTCACGCGCGCCGGGGCGCAGGGGGCGCAGCGTGTACTCGGTTCGCGACCGGTTCAGCTGCAGGGCGAGGGGGACCGTGCCGCGCCCGGGGCTGGGCCGGGGGACCAGGGGTGCCAGCGCGAGCTGCCAGGGGGAGGGGCCCCGGCGTCCGGCGTTGCGGCGGGCGGTGAGCAGCAGGGCCGCGGCGTGCTTGCAGTCCCGCCGCACCGGGCAGGTGCAGGTCGCCACGAGAGAGACCGGCCCTGCCTTCGCGACGACCGAGCACTGGTAGGGCAGCTGGTCGGTGCCGGTCACCTTGGCCATGATGAGTTCGCCCGCGGTGCGGATCTCGCGGACGCGGCCCTCGTCGGCGTAGTCCCGGCCCCGGCCGAGGGTGGCGGCCCCGAAACGGCGCTCGAGGTCGGTCTCGGTGAGGGTGGTGACCCAGTCAGGGATCAAGCCGCGTCTCCCCGGCCGACATCGGGGATGAACCGGTAGCCGACGTTGCGCACCGTCCCGATGAGTGATTCGTTCTCGACACCCAGCTTGGCGCGCAGGCGGCGCACGTGGACGTCCACCGTCCGGGTGCCGCCGTAGTAGTCGTAGCCCCAGACGTCGGCCAGCAGGGTCTCGCGGGAGAACACGCGGCCCGGGTTCTGGGCGAGGTACTTCAGCAGCTCGAACTCGGTGTAGGTCAGGTCGAGGACGCGGCCGTCGAGTGATGCCTGGTAGGCGGGCTCGTCGATGACCAGGCCCCCGGCCGTCACGACGCCCCGGCCGACCGTGTCGCGGAGCGCGAGCCGGATCCGTGCGTCGAACTCGGCCGGGCCCGCGGCGTCCAGCGCGATGTCGCGGACGCCCCACTCGGGGGTCACCGCGGCCAGGCCGCCCTCGCCCAGCACGAGCAGGATCGGGGTGTCGCTGCCGGCCGAGGCGAGCAGGCGGCACATCTGGCGGGCGGAGGCCAGGTCGGTGCGCCCGTCGAGGACGATGACGTCGGCCCGCCCGGACTCGGTGACGATCGAGGTGTCGGGCGCCATCGCGCGGACGGTGTGGGCCAGCAGGGCCAGTGCGGCGAAGGGGGGTTCGCCCGCGGCGCTCAGGGCGCGTGGGCTGACGGCCAGCACGTGGGCCATCGGTACCCCCTCCCGACCCGGGTCCGGGTCGGCGTCAAGTCTAGGGGTGATGGGGTCCTGCGTGCTCAGCGCGACCAGATGGCGCTGTCCAGCAGCAGGGTCACCGGGCCGTCGTTGACCAGCTCGACGGCCATGTCGGCCCCGAACCGCCCGGTCTCGACGGTGGCGCCCCGGGCGCGCAGGGCGCTCACCAGGGCGTCCACGAGCGGTTCGCTGACGTTGCCGGGGGCGGCGGCGCTCCAACTCGGGCGCCGTCCCTTGCGCACGTCGGCGTACAGGGTGAACTGGCTGACCACCAGGATCGGGGCGTCGAGGTCGCTGGCCGACTTCTCGTCGCGCATGATGCGCAGGCCCCACACCTTGTCGGCGAGGCGGTCGACGTCGGCCTGCGTGTCGTCGTGGGTGGCGCCCACGAGCAGGCACAGGCCGGGGCCCCCGATCGCGCCGACGACCTCGCCGTCGACGGTGACCGACGCGCGCGTGACGCGCTGGACGACGATACGCATGGCTCCTCGCTGCGGTGGTGACGGGTTCGGGACGCCCTACTGGTAGGAGATGAAGTGCGGGGTCGGGTGCACCTGGTCGACGGTCTGCTTCGGGGTGAGCATCGGCACGTCCTCGTCCTCGAAGTTCTTCCAGCCCAGGAAGACGCCCTCGGGCAGGTCGCGGCGGATGACCTCCCACGTCGCCTGCTTGGAGCCCTGGGGGCCCTGGCCGTCGACGTGCACGAGGTACTGGATCTCGGGGCGGGACGTGTCGAGGCGCTCTCGCTCGACGATCATCCGGGTCTGGAACTGGTGCAGGGTGAGGACCTTCGGCGGGAGCTTGTGCTCGGCGACCAGGTCGGCCAGCCACGCGCCCACCTCGTTGACCTCGTCGATCGGCACCTGGCCGATCTGCTGGAGGTGCTTCTGGTTGGGCTTGAGCCGCCACTCCGGGTCGAGGGCGAGGCCGACGGTGGGGCGCTTGAGCAGGTCCTCGTAGACCTTCGCCTGCTCGAGGAAGCGCTTACGGCCGGGCTGCAGGTCGAGCACCACGTAGATGTCGTTCGCCTCGGCCGCCTCGATCCACGGCATGAGCAGGTCGATCGGCGTCTCGTAGGTGTAGTTGCCGTCCTTCCCGGCGCCGGCCGAGGCGACGCTGGCGATGATCTCGAACGAGCCCATCACCGTCAGGTCGGGCATGTGCTCGCGGTACTCGTCCAGGAGCTTGTTGAGGCGCTCCACGGCCTGGGCCGGCGGCTGCTCGCCCATCATGCCCAGCGCCGCGGTCTGCGGGTGCCCGTAGAGGGCGATCATGTGGTGGTTCGGCAAGGGCACGATGCCGCCGCCCGGGAACTCGGTCGCGGTGCGGGTGGCCTCGACCTGGGCGGCGAACTGCTCGTCGGTGCCGAAGCCGTCACCGACGGCGAGCAGCGGGCCCTCGTGCTGCTTGACCGACGCCGTCGACTCCGCGGTCGCGCCGGGGTGGCCCGCCTCGGTCGGGACCAGCTTCGCGGCGGCGAGCACCGCCAGGGCGAGCGGGTCGGTGCCGGGGGCGTGGAGGGCGAGGACCGGGGCCGGCTCGGCCTCGGCCGGCAGCCCGGGCAGGTCGACCTCGGCGCCGGAGGCCGGGGCGTCGATCACCTCGCGGTCACCCACGTACTGCGGGGAACCGAAGGCGAACACCGTGCGCGTCTGGAGGCGGTCGAGTTCGGCCGTGAGTTCGGGGGAGTCGACGAAGGCCGGGATGCCGAGTTCCCGTGCGAGCGCGGCCGCGGCGGCGTGCGGGTCGTCGGTAGGGCTCGGGCTGCCGGTGGGGCTGGGTTCCGGGGTCGGGCCGGCCGTCCCCGGTGTGGCGGTGGGGCCGGGGGTCGGTGTCCCGGTGGGGGTGGGGTCGGAGGACGCCGTGGCATCGGGCGACGCGGTGGGGTCGGGGCTGGCCGAGACGGGGGCGTCCGCCAGGACCACGACGGCGGTGGCGGCGGCGAGGAGCGCGCGCGAGGCGGCCAGTGCGGCGTCGGGCCCACTCGGGACCACGGTGTCGCCGGCGGGGGTGCGGGTCACGACGCGGTGGGTGTTGGGGTCGACGCGGGGTGTTTCGGTGCTGTCGGGGGGCAGGGGTCCCGGCGGGGTGGGCTGGTCGCTGGTGCAGGCGGCGACCAGAAGGACGGATCCTGTGGCAGCTCCCGCGAGGAGGGTTCGACGGGTGATCACCCGCCCCACCCTAGCCCCACGGGTGCCGGGCCTTCCCCGAAGCCTGGGCGACCTTCGCGGTGGTGGAGGCCCCAGACGGCACCAGAGGCGGTGTTGTCCACAGCCAACGAGGGTCGCGGAGGCTTCAGCCCGGGTTGTCCACAGGTCCGGGATGTGGGCGCACCGAATCGCTGCCGGGTGCCGATGACTCGGGGCGTGGAACGTTTCGCAGACCTGATCCGGCCCGACGGCTTCATCGTGCCCACGACGCGCAGGGACCACCAGCGCGTGCGGCGCGGGCTGGCCCGGGGGGAGCTTGTCAGCGTCCTGCCCGGCGTGCACGTGCTGGCCGCCACGACGGTCGACACGACGGTGCGGATCAACGCACTTCGGCACGTCGACCCCGATGCGGTGGTGGTGGGGGCTGCGGCGGCGCTGGTCTGGTGGCCCGAGGTGGAGGTCCCCGTCGTGGAGGCCACGAGGCGCGGCCAACGTCGGGCGGTGACCGGCTACCGCTGGACGAAGGCCCGGTTCCCCGACGAACTCGTGGTCGAGCACGGAGGCGTGCGCATGGCCTCCCCCGCACTCTCCACCCTTCAGCTCACGGGCGTGCACGGCGGGAATGCCGTCGACGAGGCCTTGAGGCGCCGCGCCTGCACGTTGCATGACCTCTGGGTGGTCCATGACCTGCTGGTGGGCCGCCGGGGCACCCGGGCATGGCGCGACCTCCTGCATGACTCCCGCGATGAGCCGTGGTCGCCCGCTGAGCGTATTTTCCACCGGCGCTACCGGGAGGCCGGCTGCCTGGTGGCGCACCAGACCAACTATCCCGTCGCGCTCGACTCCGGGCTGGTGTTCCTCGACCTCGCGATCCCCGATCTCCAGCTGTCCTTCGAGGTGGACGGTTACGAGACCCACAAGCAGAAAGGTGCGTTCGAGTGGGACCGGGACCGTGGCACCCAACTGGCGGGCCTGAACTGGCACGAGGTCCGATGGGCGGCCAGCTTCGTCATGTTCCAGGGCGCGGCGACGCGCAGGCGCATCCGGGCGATCATCGCGGCGCGTGCAGCGGTGTTCGGGATCCCCGTGGGTGAGGTCTTGCGTCCCGAGTGAGGCTGGCGCGACCCTCGGCCGTCGGGGACCCGGTGGCAAGGCCAGTCGGACTGCACATCGTCGTACCCGAGGGTCGCCCCAGCTTCGCCGGGCAGCCCCGACCTTGCGGAATCATCCCCGGCGCGCCAGCGTTGGGGTGGGCAGACGAGCAAGGAGACGCATGTTTGAGATCCCGACCGACCTGAACCCCGCCCTCATGGGCCTGGCCTGGCTGCGCGGCCGATGGGAGGGCACCGGCTACCGCGAGTGGCCCGGCGAGGAGAAGGTGCAGTTCGGCGTGCAGATCGACTTCACCGAGAACGGTGGCGACTACCTGCACTACCTGGCCCAGATGTTCCTGCTCGACGACGAGGGGCGCCCCGAGAGCCCCCTCACGATCGAGACCGGCTTCTGGCGCGCCACCGAGGATGCCGAGGCCGACGTCGTCATGTGCAGCCCCGAGGGCTACTCCGAGATCTGGTACGGCAAGCTCCAGCCCGGGCGCGTCGACCTCACCACCGACGCCGTCGTGCGCTCGCCGCTGGCCGCCATCGAGTACACGGCAGGCCGCCGCCTCTACGGCAACGTGGAGGGCAAGCTCATGTACAGCTTCGACCGCGCCACCAACGACGTGCCGCTGCGCCCGTACATGTGGGCGACGCTGAACCGGATCTGACATGGCGAAGGTGCTGAACGAGTCCGGTCCCGACGCCGGGGTGGCCTGGCACTACGGAGACCCGTTGCGCGAGCAGCGCCGCCTCGAGTCGGGCGAGGCGACGGTCGACCTGTCGCACCGCCCGGTCTTCACGGTGGCCGGCCCCGACCGGCTCACGTGGCTGCACGCGCTGACCTCGCAGGCGTTCGAGGGCGTGCAGCCGGGCGAGCACGTCACGGCCTTCGTCCTCGACCCCAACGGACGCATCGAGCACGTCTTCGAGGGCGTCGACGACGGCGAGACCTTCTGGGCCCACACCGAGCCCGGCCACCTCGAGAGCCTGCTGGCCTGGCTGTCCCGCATGGTGTTCGCCTCCCGCGTCGAGCTCGCCGACCGCTCCGACAGCCACGCGGTGGCCCTCGTCGGCGGCACCCCCACGGTGGTGGCCCGCGACGAGCTCGAGGCCACGCTCGGCGAGGTCCGGGCCGGCACCTGGGCCGCCGAGGCCGTGCGCATCGCCGCCGGCCGGCCCCGGATCTTCCTCGACACCGACGAGAAGGCGATCCCCAACGAGGTCGCCATGCCCGTCGGTGACCGGCTCGGCGCGGCCGTGCACCTGCAGAAGGGGTGCTACCGCGGCCAGGAGACCGTTGCCCGGGTCCACACCCTCGGACGCCCCCCGCGTCGGCTGACCCTCCTCCAGCTCGACGGGTCGGCGGAGCGGCTCCCCGAGGTGGGGGCCGACGTGCTCCTGGGTGACCGTGTGGTCGGCCGGATGGGCACCTCCGAGATCCACCACGAGCTGGGCCCGATCGGGCTCGCGCTCATCAAGCGCAACACCCCGACCGACGAGGTGCTGTCCGTCGAGGGCATCGTCGCGGCCCAGGAGGTCGTGGTCGACCCCGAGGTGGGCCTGCACGTGCGACCGAACCTGGGTGGGCGCCCGCGATGATGGACATCGACGGCCTGCTGGCGCGGCTGCCGCGCACGCACTTCATCAACGGCGCCTTCACCGACGACGAGACCACCCTGGCCGTCGAGAACCCGGCCGCCGGCGCCACGCTGACCCACGTCGCCGACGCCTCGCCCGAGCTCGCGATGACCGCCCTCGACGCGGCCGTGGCGGCGCAGGCCGACTGGGCCGCGACCGAACCCCGCGTCCGGGCCGAGTTGCTGCGCGCGGCGTACGAGCGCATCGTCGAACGCGCCGACGACTTCGCGACCGTGATGACCCTCGAGATGGGCAAGCCCCTGGCCGAGGCGCGCGGCGAGGTCACCTACGGCGCCGAGTTCTTCCGCTGGTTCGCCGAGGAGGCGGTCCGCGTCCACGGGCGGTACGCCGTCGCGCCCCTGGGCGGGTCGCGTCTCATCACGACCAAGCAGCCCGTCGGCCCGGTCCTGGCGATCACCCCGTGGAACTTCCCCCTCGCGATGGGCACGCGCAAGATCGGCCCGGCACTCGCAGCCGGCTGCACGGTCGTGCTCAAGCCGGCCGCGGCCACCCCGCTCACGTCGCTGTTGCTGGCCGAGGTACTGCACGAGGTCGGCGTCCCGGCCGGGGTGGTGAACGTCTACGCGACCTCGCGCTCGGGGGCGACCACCGGCCCGATCATCGCCGACCCGCGCCTGCGCAAGCTGACGTTCACCGGGTCCACCGAGGTCGGCCGCGCCCTGCTCGAGCAGGCGTCGGCGAACATCCTGCGCACCTCGATGGAGCTGGGCGGGAACGCCCCCTTCGTCGTCCTGCCGAGCGCCGACGTGGCGCGCGCGATCGAGGGCGCGGCCCTGGCCAAGATGCGCAACATCGGCGAGGCCTGCACGTCGGCCAACCGCTTCATCGTGCACCGGTCCCTGGCCGAGGAGTTCACCGCCGGCCTGGCCGCACGCCTGGCGGCGATGCCGATCGGTGACGGGCTCACCGAGGGCAGCCAGGTCGGCCCGCTCATCGACGCGGACGCCCTCGCCAATGTCTCCGCCCTGGTCGAGGAGGCCGTCGCCGACGGCGCCCGGGTCGTGACCGGGGGCGGTCGGGCCCAGGACGCCGGTGCGGGCCACTTCATGCAGCCCACCGTCCTGGCCGACGTCGACCGCGGGTCGCGCGTGGTGCAGGAGGAGATCTTCGGCCCCGTCGCGCCCGTGCTGGTCTACGACGACATCGACGAGGCGATCACGCTGGCCAACGACACCGAGTTCGGCCTGATCGGGTACGTGTTCGGCGAGGACCTGGGCGAGGCCGTCCGGGTCGCCGAGGCGCTGCAGACCGGCATGGTCGGGCTCAACTCGGGCGTCGTCTCGAACCCGGCCGCGCCCTTCGGTGGGGTCAAGGCGAGCGGGCTCGGACGCGAGGGTGGCTTCGAGGGCATCGAGGAGTACCTGGAGACCAAGTACATCGGCCTCGCGCTCTGACGCGCCGCACGGAAAGGTGCGGGGGTCCGACGTGGCAGGATGACGCCATGCGCGGAATCATCCTGGCCGGCGGGTCCGGCACCCGGTTGTACCCGATCACCAAGGCAACCTCGAAGCAGTTGGTCCCGGTGTACGACAAGCCGATGATCTACTACCCGTTGTCGACGTTGATGTTCGCCGGGATCCGGGACGTGCTGGTGATCACCACCCCGCACGAGTCGGAGTCCTTCCAGCGGCTGCTCGGGGACGGCTCCCAATTCGGTGTGTCGATCAGCTATGCCACCCAGCCCGAGCCGAAGGGTCTGGCGCAGGCGTTCACCATCGGCGCAGATTTCGCCCGCGGTGAGAAGTGCGCCCTTGTCCTGGGCGACAACATCTTCTATGGGCCGGGTCTGGGGCGACAGCTCTCCCGGTTCGGCGACATCGAGGGCGCCGCCGTGTTCGGCTACTGGGTGGCCGACCCGACGGCCTACGGCGTCGTCGAGTTCGATGACACGGGAAAGGCGATCTCGATCGAGGAGAAGCCCGCGCACCCGAAGTCGAACTACGCCGTGCCGGGGTTGTACTTCTACGACGAGCAGGTCACCGAGATCGCGGCCACCCTGCAGCCGTCGGCCCGCGGCGAGTACGAGATCACCGACGTCAACCGGGTCTACCTCGACCAGGGGACCCTGCAGGTCGAGGTCCTCCCGCGCGGGACGGCCTGGCTCGACACGGGAACGTTCGACTCACTCAACGACGCGTCCAACTTCGTGCGTACCATCCAGGCCCGTCAGGGCCTCCAGGTCGGCTGCCCCGAAGAGGTGGCGTGGCGCCAAGGCTTCCTGACCGATGACGAGTTGCGTGCCCGGGCAGAGCCCCTCGTGAAGTCCGGTTACGGCGACTACCTGCTGAACCTTCTGGCTCAGGAGAGGTAGGCGCGCAGGGCCTCGTCGGCGTCGGGTGGCGTGAACCCGGTGGCCTGGATCTTGGTGAGGTCGAGGGTGCTGTGCCGGGGGCGTGGTGACATGACCTTGCCGGCTGCGAAGTCTGCGGTCGTTTGGGGGGAGACCGTTTCGGGGTCGGCTCCGACGAGGGTGAACACCTCGCGCGCGATGTCGAACCACGACCGGGTGGGCCCTGAGTTGGTCAGGTTGTAGATCCCCGGCGCGGGCCGTGCCTGGAGCAGGTGC
The DNA here is from genome assembly GCA_012838755.1 of Propionibacterium sp. Lineage (GTDB taxonomy): Bacteria > Actinomycetota > Actinomycetes > Propionibacteriales > Propionibacteriaceae > Propioniciclava. Next base: position 9,338 of record DUOQ01000123.1, read on the forward strand.
TGGATGCCGTCGGCCAGAGTGGTCGTGAAGGTGAGCCGGCCGTACTGGTCGTCGACCACCGATGGTTCGATGCCGCGGCGGGCGAGGTCGGCCATGGTGCGGACGAAGTTCCTGCCCTCGCCGATGACCCAGCTGGTGCGCACGATGTAGTGGTCGGGCAGGGTCTGCACGAGGGCGTCGGCGGTGGCCTTGGTGACCCCGTACACGCCCAGGGGCGCGACGGGTTCGTCCTCGGTGTGCACCTCGGTCTGGCCGTCGAAGACGTAGTCGCTGGAGACATGCACGAGGGTGATGCGGTGTTCGCGGCACACGCCGACCAAGTGTGCGACGGTGTCGACATTGCCCGACCAGGCGCCGCGGCGTCCTTCGTCGGTCTCGGCGGCATCGACGGCGGTCCAAGCGGCGGCGTTGATGATGGTGCCGACGCCCGACCAGGGGAACGCGCGGACGGCGTCCGCGTTGGTGAGGTCGAGCCGGCTGCGGTCGAGGGCCTCGGCGTCCGGGAAGACCTCCTGCAGGGCGCGTCCGAGCTGTCCGCCGGCACCCACGATCACGGTGCGTCGCGGCGCCATCGGGACCACGTCGGCCAGGCGGGGGTGCGCCAGGTCGGCGTCGCTGATGATGGCCTCCGACAAGGGGATGGGCCACTCGATCGCGGCGGTCTCGTCGGCCAGGTTCACATACGTGTAGGACGCCCGGGCCTCGGGTGACCAGTGGTCGTTGACCAGGTAGGAGTAGGTGGTGTTCGCCTCCAGTGCCTGGTAGCCGTTGGCCACCCCGCGTGGCACGAAGACCGCCTTGTCGGTGCCCATCTCGAGGGTGAAGGGGACGCCGAAGGTGTCGCCGGGGCGCAGGTCGACCCACGCGCCGAGGATCCGTCCGGAAGCGAGCGAGACGAGCTTGTCCCACGGTTCGGCGTGCAGCCCGCGGGTGACGCCGGCCTCGGCGTTGAAGCTCATGTTGTTCTGGACGGGGCCGAAGTCGGGCAGGCCCAGGGCGACCATCTTGACCCGCTGCCAGTTCTCCTTGAACCAGCCGCGGCTGTCGCCGTGCACGGGAAGCGTGATCACCAGCAACCCCGGGATCGGGGTGGTCTCGACGTTCAGGTCGGCCATGCTCACTGGCCCGTCTTTGCGTACTTGGCCTCCGTGGCGGCCTTCATCGGGCGCCACCAGGCCTCGTTCGCGCGGTACCAGGCGATGGTCGCGGCCAGGCCGTCCTCGAACGACGTGTACTGCGGGCGCCAGCCCAGCTCGTCGCGCAGCTTGGAGGCGTCGATCGCGTACCGCAGGTCGTGCCCGGGCCGGTCGTTGACGTGGTCGTAGGCGTCGGCGGGCCGGCCCATCAGCCGCAGGATCGTCTCGATGACGGTCTTGTTGTCCTTCTCGCCGTCCGCGCCGATCAGGTAGGTCTCCCCGATCTGGCCCGACTCGATGATCTGCAGCACGGCCGCGTTGTGGTCGTCCACGTGGATCCAGTCGCGCACGTTCAGCCCGGCCCCGTACAGCTTCGGGCGGTCGCCGTCGATGATGTTGGTGATCTGGCGGGGGATGAACTTCTCCACGTGTTGGTAGGGCCCGTAGTTGTTCGAGCAGTTGCTCAAGGTGGCCCGCACCCCGAAGGACCGCACCCAGGCACGCACCAGCAGGTCGCTGCCGGCCTTGGTCGACGAATAGGGGGACGACGGGTTGTACGGCGTCCACTCGTGGAA
>DUOQ01000012.1 GCA_012838755.1 Propionibacterium sp.
AAGGCCGCGGGCCAGGGGCTTCACCGCGAGGGTCAGGAAGAACGCCGCGATGGCGACCAGGGCGATGGTCGCGGCGCCGGCGGTGCCGAGGTGGTAGCTGAGGACGAGGCCCAGCCAGACGGTGATCGCCGACAGGACCGCCGAGACCACGAACATCTGCGGGACCGTCCGGGTGACGAGGGCGGCCGTGGCGGGCGGGCCGACCAGCAGGGCGAAGACCAGCAGCGTCCCCACGGCCTGGAAGCTGGCGATGACGGCGGTGGCGATCAGCACCAGCAGGGCGGCGTGGGTGAAGCGCGGGCTCATGCCGAGCGTCTTCGCCTTGGTGGGGGAGAGGGACAGGGCCAGCAGCGGACGGTACAGCAGCAGCGAGCCGATCAGCACGGGCGTGCCGAGCAAGGCCATGGCGGTGAGGGTCTCGGCGTTCACGCCGAAGATGTCACCGAACAGGATGCTCGTGAGCGACCCCGTGTAGGAGTTCGACTTGCTGATGATCGCCACGCCGAGGGCCATCATGCCGACGAAGAGGAGGCCGATGGCGGTGTCCTCCTTGAGGGCGGTCTGGCGGTGGATCAGCTCGATGCCGCCGACCATGATGATCGCCGCGATGGCGGCGCCCAGGTAGGGGTTGAAGCCGAAGATCGTCGCCGCGGCGATGCCGGGCAGGACGCCGTGCACGAACGCGTCGCCGAAGAAGCTCATGCCGCGCAGGACGAGCCACACGCCGACGATCGAACTCATGAGACCCGCGGCGAGGCCGCCGATCAGCGCCCGCTGCTGGAAACCCAGCAGGAAGGGCTCAAGGAACCAATCCACGAAGGAACAACCTACTTCAGTGCGTCGGCGATGCGCCGCGCGTTGGTCAGCATCATCGTCTCGTAGGTCTCGGCGCCGGAGCCCTCGGGCCCGACCGAGCCCTCAAACAGCTCGACGACCTTGAGCTCGGTACCCGCCTCGTTGGCGACGGCCTCGACCAGACGGGGGTTGACGGTGTTGTTGGAGAAGATCGCCGAGACCTTGTCCTCGCGGACGATCGCGACCAGCTCGGCGAGTTCCCGGGAGCTCGGCTCGGCGTCGGTGCTGCCGCCGGGGATGACGACGCCGGCGACCTCGAAGCCGTAGGACGCGGCGAAGTAGTTGTAGGCCGCGTGATCGGTGATGAGGACGCGCTTCTCGGCCGGGACGGCGCTGAGGATCTCGCGGACCTCGGCGTCGGTCTCGGTGAGCTTGCCCTCGAGCTCGGTGCCACACGTGGCGTACTTCTGGTCACCCGTGATCGTCGCCAGTTCGGCACCGATGAGATTGGCAGCCTTGGCCATCCGTGCGACGTCCATGTGGACGTGCGGGTCGAACTCGCCGTGGTCATGGCCCTCGTGGTGGCCTGCCTCTTCCTCGTCGTCGTGGGCGTGCTCGTGGCCGGCGTGCTGCTCGGCCGCCTTGGCCTCGATGTCGGCGTAGGTCAGCGGCTCGAGCAGGGGAGCGACCTCGAACACCGTCGCGCCGTCGGCCTTGGCGCCGTCGAGCGCCGCCGCCAGGCCCTGCTCGAAGCCGAGGCCGTTGGTGATGACGAGCTGGGCCTGGGTCAGGTCGGCCACCTCGCGCGAGGACAGCGAGAAGTCGTGGGGGTCGTCGCCGGGGCCCATCAGGGTGGCCGAGGTGGTTCCGGCGCAGACCGTGATGTCACTCAGCAGGGACCCGAGCTGGGTGGTGGTCGCGATGGCGACCGGGGCCGCGTCGGTCGTGGCCTGGTTCCTCGGGTCGGACGCCGGCGCTGGAGCCGGGCTGCAGGCCGCGAGTGTCAGCAGGAGCGGGACAGCGAGGATGGTTGAACGCACAAGGAGTAGAGTAGGCCATATTGATAACCATTCTCAAGTCCGGGGGATGGTGAGGCCCGGACAGCAAAGGGCCCGCGAGGATCAATCCTCGCGGGCCCTTCGGTGATCAGTTCAGATCAGGCGTCAGCCTCAGCGTCGGCGGGTGCGGCCTCGGTCTCGGCCGGGGCGCCCTCGGTGACCTCAGCCTCGATGACGGGCTGGATCTCCTCCTTCGGCTCCTCGATGACGGGCTTCTCCTCGACGACGGGCTTCTCCTCGACGATGGGCTCCTGCTCGACGACGGGCTTCTCCTCGACGACGGGCTCCTGCTCGACGACGCGCTCGCCAGATCCGGGTTCCGGGCAGTGGCTGTACGGCGAGCCGTCGGTCCGGGCCGGACCCGTCGGAATCGTGGGGGTGGGATTGCCGGTGCAGGTTGTGTTGAACACCTTGGCGACTGGGATCGTGTACGGACCGAACACCTGGGTCTCGCCGATGGGGTTCACGACGGTGTAGGTGTATGTGACGCTCATGGTCTTGTTGTTGCCACTGTTGTCGTCGTGCCAGGTGATCCAGAAATCCTCCTCGCCGCCGGCATCGATGTTCAGCGTGCTGCTGTTCCAAACCTGGAAATCGCGGGGAGCGGTGCCCCCAGCGGTCACCGCGTAGGCGCTGATCTGGACAATGACGTCGTATTGCGTCTTGTTGTCGAACGGGATGTAGATGCGGAAGCCCTTGTCGAGGGGATTATCGCACTTTGCGGCTCCACCCGGCCACTTGCAGCCATAGGAGTTTGCGATGTCGGGTGCGACCGGCGGGATCGAGAAGGCGTAAACTGGATTCTCCCGACCGGTCCTCCTGTGTGGGCCGGCTCAGTTGGGTGTTCAGCGTTCCCTAGCCGGCCCGGAGGCCCATGGCTACCGCATCACTGCCACTTGGTGACGGTAAAAGTCTCCTCCGACAGTTCCTCGGGCTTGGTCTCCTCCGACAGTTCCTCGGGCTTGGTCTCCTCCGACAGTTCCTCGGGCTTGGTCTCC
>DUOQ01000124.1 GCA_012838755.1 Propionibacterium sp.
CGGTTTCGCCGGGCTCCTTCGCGCCCGGCCAGGGCCGGACGACGCGGGCGGCCAGCACGGCGTCCCGGCGCAGCGGGTGCCCGACGGCCCCCTCGCGCAGCAGCAGCGGTCGGTTGTCGCCGCCGTCGAAGTCCAGGCCGAAGAAGTCGCGCACCTCGCGCTCGTGCCACGTCGCGCCGGCGACGAGGTCGCCCAGGCTGGGCAGCGAGCCCCCGTCCCGCGGGACCAGGGCCTCGATCCGGACGCCCTCGCTGTCGGCGTCCGGCGCCAGGCGGACCACGACGCGGAGGGCGTCCTCGCGCCCGATCTCGTCGACCGCGCCGAGCCAGTCGAACCAGGTGTGGCCCTCGGCACGGGCGGCCTCGACCGCCGGACGCCAATCCGCGGCGTCCACGCGCCGCACGTCGTCAGCCATGGACCCGCCCCGTGGTCGCGTAGTGGGTGTGGATCAGGGCCGACAGCGCCTCGGGGGAGGGCGGGCAGCCCGGGAGGTAGTGGTCGACGGCGACGAGCTGGTCGACGCCCTTGGTGACGACGGGGGAGTCCCAGTACGGCCCGCCCGCGCTCGCGCAGGCGCCGAACGACACCACGGACGCGCCCGGATGGGCGGCCACGATGCGGGCGACGGCCGGCGCGACGGCGTCCGTCACGGTGCCGGCCACGGCGAGCAGCACGCGCGCGCCGTCGGGCGGGAATGCGAGCTCGGGGCGTCCGGCCGTGGCGGCGTCGGTCTCGACGACGCAACAGGCCAGGCCGATCGCGCCCACGACGAGGGAACCGTCGCCGAACCAGTCGTAGTACCGCACCGCCCCAGCCTGCCACAGGCGGTCCCACTAGGCTGGGACCGGTCCGATCGAGACCTGCGGGAGGAGGCGAGCGGTGTTCCGCGCTGTGGGGGCACGGCTGGCCGTGCTCGGTGCCGACATGGGTGCCGCGTTCCGGCTGCGGCCGGTCCGGCTCGGGCTCGTCGGCACCGTCCTGCTCGCGCTCGGCTCGCTGTCGCCGGCCTACCTGCCCCAGGCGTCCCCGTACTGGCCGACGATGCGCGCGCTGGGCCTGGACTCGTGGCTGGCCCGCGCGCTGGCCACCGTCATGGTCCTCGGGGCGGTGGGCCTGCTGATCTTCGCGTGGTACCGGCTGCGCCCCGCGGTGTACCGCGACGTCAAGCACTGGGCGGTGCTGGCGTGGTGGTCGATCCCGCTGCTGGTGGCCCCGCCGATCTTCAGCCACGACGCCTATTCCTACGCCGCGCAGGGCTGGCTGATCCACAACGGGCTGAACCCCTACGAGGTGTCGCCGTCGGTCCTGCCCGGGCCGTTCGCCGACCAGGTCGCCTGGCTGTGGCGCTACACGCCCGCCCCGTACGGCCCGCTCGGTTTGCAGATCTCGCACTGGCTGGTCGACCTCGCCGGGCTCAACCCCTACTACTCGGCGGTGCTGCAGCGCCTGCCCGCGCTGGTCGGCGTCGGCCTGATCGTGCACCTGCTGCCACGCATCGCCCGCCAGATGGGCCTCGACCCGCGGCGCACGGCGTGGTTCGCGACGATCAACCCCCTGATGGTCATCGACCTCGTCGGCGGCGCCCACAACGACGCGCTCATGTTGGGCCTGGTCGTCCTCGGCATCTGGTGCGCCTACCGCGGCTGGTTCTGGGTGGCGATCCTCGCCGTCGGCGTCGGCATGGCGGTGAAGCAACCCGCCCTGCTGGCCGCCCTCCCCGTGGCGGTGATCGGGTCGGGCTGGGCGTCCTGGAGACCGCGCGACCTCCTGCGTTTCCTGCCGCGGGCCCTCCTCGTGCTGGCGGGCGTCGTCGGGGTCTTCGCCGGCATCTCCGCGCTCACGGGGCTCGGTTTCGGCTGGCTCAACGCCATGGGGGTGCCCGGCATGATCGTCACCCTCGCGCCCCTGTCGCTGCTGGGGTGGGCCGTGCAGCAGGTGTTGACGGCGCTCGACCTGGGTGCCGCCGCCGCCCAGGTGCCGCCCGTCGTGCAGACCGTCTCGTACGTCGTCGCCCTCGGCCTCGTCGCGTGGCTGGCCGTGCGCCACGCCCGGACCCGCCCCATCACGTTCCTCGCCTGGGGCTACCTCGCGTTCGCGGTGTTCGGCCCCGCCCTGCACACCTGGTACCTGCTGTGGGGCGCGCTGTTCCTCCCGCTCGCCCGCACCAGCTCGGTCACCCTGCGCCGGGCTGCGGCGGTCACCTCCGTCCTGCTCGTCTACGGCGGCGGCAACCTGGCCTGGCGCAACGACGCGGTCGCCCTCGTGCTGGCGGCCGTCGCCGCCGCCCTGGTGTGGCTGGTCCTCCGTGCCCGCGCCCGCCGCACGGTCCTCCCGGCCGAGCCCAGCATCCCC
>DUOQ01000125.1 GCA_012838755.1 Propionibacterium sp.
GCCCCACCCCCCGCCCCCCGGCCACGGCGGGGGCGTCCGGTCGTGCGCTGGGTGGTGTCGCTGTTGCTGGCCTACCTGCTGGGCATCCCCCTGCTGACCTGGCCGTTCATGCCGCGGGTTGAGGCGACCCCGGCCGGTGACCGCCCCGCGGACACCCCCGGCCACGTCTTCGTCCTGGCCGGGTCGGACTCCCGCGAGGGCCTGTCGAAGGAGGAGCAGGACCGTCTGGGCACCGGCGACGACGCCGGACGCCGCACCGACACGATCATGCTGCTCTACGTCCCGCCGTCGGGTCGGGCGGCGCTCGTGTCGATCCCGCGCGACAGCTATGTGGCGATCCCGGGGCACGGCAAGAACAAGATCAACGCCGCCTACGCGTTCGGCGGGCCGGAACTGCTGGTGCAGACCGTCGAGCAGAACACCGGCCTGCACGTCGACGGCTTCGCCGAGATCGGCTTCGGCGGCTTCGCCAACGTCGTCGACGCGGTGGGCGGCATCGAGATGTGCCCCGAGACGGCGATCAAGGACCCGCAGTCGAACCTCGACATCCCCGCCGGTTGCCAGCAGATGGATGGCCCGACCGCGCTCGGCTACGTCCGGATGCGCAAGCAGGACCCGCGGGGCGACCTCGGCCGGGCCGAGCGCCAGCGCGAGATGGTCGGTGCGCTGGCGAAGAAGGCCCTCTCCCCGATGACCGTCGTCCTGCCCCCGCGCTGGTTCGGCCTCAACTGGTCGCTCTCGCGCGGCATCACGGTCGGACGCGGCACTGGACCGGTGGAGATGTTCGGCCTGGCCCAGGGTGGCCTGCGCATCGCGACCGGGCGCGGCGACACGCTCATGGTCCCGGTGGGCAACACCGGCGCCCAGACCTCCGCCGGGTCGTCGGTGCTGTGGGACGAGCAGAAGTCCTCGGCGATGTTCGAGGCCATGGCCCGGGGCGAGGGCGACCTCAGCGCGTACGCCTGAGTTCCCCGGTCGTCAGGGCCGCAGGACGGCATCCAGGTCGTAGGCCGGGGCCCGCTCGACCTGGTCGAGGGTGCACGAGGTGGGCTCTCGGTCGGGCCGCCAGCGGACGAACTGCACCGCATGGCGGAAACGCCGCCCCTCGAGCTGGTCGAACGCCACCTCGACGACCAGCTCCGGGCGGACCGGCACGAACTCCCGGACGCCGGTGCGGGTGAGCTCGTTGGGACGCGGTGCCGCCTCGGCCTCCGCGCCCTCCAGCACCAGCGGGGCCAGGACGTCGGCGAGCTGGGTGCGCACGGCGTCCGGCCAGGCCCCGATCCCGCCCACCGGGATCAACTCGCCGTCGTCGTAGAGGCCCAGGTGGATCGACCCCACGCTGCCGGCCCGGGCGCGGGTGCCCTTCGACAGCCCGTAGCCGATGACCACGGCCTCGGCGGTGCGGGCGTGCTTGATCTTGGACATGGTGCGCTGGCCGGGGGAGTACGGCGCGTCGGTCTGCTTGGCGATGACGCCGTCGAGCCCGGCGCCCTCGAACTGGGCGAACCAGGCCTCGGCCTCGGCGGGGTCGTCGGTCGCCCGCGTGACGTGGATCGGGGCGTCGTCCGGCAGGCCACCCAGCAACTGGACCAGCGCGTCCCGGCGCTCGCGCTGCGGCAGCGGCATCAGGTCCAGGTCGGCCAGGGCCAGCAGGTCGAAGCAGACGAGCTCGGCCGGAGTCTGCTCGGCCAGCCCCGCGACGCGCTTCGCGCTGGGGTGGATGCGGAGGCTGAGTGCCTCCCAGTCCAGGCGCTGGGCACCGGGCGGGCCGCTGCGGACGACGAGTTCGGCGTCCAGCACCACCTGGCCCGGCAGGAACCGGCGGGACGCGGCCACGACCTCGGGGAAGTAGCCGGTCAGGCGCTTGCGGGAGCGGCTCCACAGCTCGACCTCGTTGCCGTCGCGGGCCACGATGCAGCGGAAGCCGTCCCACTTGGGCTCGTAGCTGAGCTCGCCGAGGCGCCGGGGCCGGGGCACCTCGGGCACCGCGCGGGCCAGCATCGGCTCGAGGGGGAGTGCGATCGGCAGCGCCATGGCCGCAGCGTAGTGGTGCCCCCGGGGGTGTTGTGTCGAAGGTGCCCGTGACTAGGCTGGACGGACGCTACGTGAAGGAGCTGTGATGTCTGAACTGTCCAACAAGAAGGTCGCCTTCCTCCTCACCAACGGTTACGAGGACTCCGAGCTGACCAGCCCCTGGGAGGCCGTCACGCAGGCCGGCGCCGAGGCTGTCCTGGTCGCGCCGGAGAAGGGTGAGGTCGAGGGCAAGAAGGGTCACACCCAGAAGGTCGACCAGGTCACCGCCGACGCCGACGCGGGCGACTTCGACGCGCTCGTCCTGCCGGGCGGCGTGGTCAACGCCGACCACCTGCGCATGGACGAGGCCGCCGTCGCGTTCACGCGTGCCTTCTTCGACGCCTCCAAGCCGGTCGGGGTGATCTGCCACGGCGGCTGGATCCTCACCGACGCCGACGTGCTCAAGGGCCGGAAGATGACGTCGTACTCCAGCCTGAGGACCGACCTGCGCAACGCGGGTGCCGAGTGGGTGGACGAGGAGGTCGTGGTCGACCAGGGCCTCGTCTCCAGCCGCACCCCCGACGACCTGCCGGCGTTCAACGCCAAGCTCGTCGAGGAGTTCGCGGAGGGCAAGCACGCCTGAAATGTGGCGGGGTCAGGCCCCCACGTCGTGGAGGTGGTGGGTCAGGTCGTGCACCAGGTACGCGCCGAGGCTGCGGGCGGTGAACTGCGCACCGTTGCTGCGCAGGCCGGGCCAGTCCCACTGCTCGCCCTCGGGCTCGGCCCACGCCTCCGCGGCGACCGCCGCGCGCTCCTTGATGAGGATCGCCGTGACGTGCGTGTTCGCCTTGAAGTACTCCTTCTCCACGGCAGCCGCGTCCTGGTCCCAGTCGGCGAACTCGGCTCCGTGCCCGGCTGACTCGAGGATCAGGCCCAGCCGGTCGGTCATCACCTCGAGCACGTCGGCGACGTGCTGGCCGTACTCCACGGTCGACCACACGCCCTGCCGGGTGCGGACGCCCGCGTCCGCCTGCTCCAGCGCGAGCGCGAAGCGGCGGGCGGCGTCCGTGATCGCCTCGGGGATGCGCTCGACCGACACCGACGCCGGGTCGAAACCGCACTCGGGGCAGCGGCGTTCGAGCACCCAGGTCCAGTCCTTGGTGTCGCCCTCGACCGGTTCGGGGGTCTCGACCGAGGGCGCGTCGGCGGCCACGGCCGCCGGATTCACCTGGCTCATCAGCCCTCCACGTCGCATTCGAAGCGCTGGTCCATCTCCAGGGCGGGGAAGGGCTCGCGCGTGCGGCTGATCGGCTTGGCCGGGACGCCGGCCACCGAGGTGTGCGGCGGCACGTCCTCGAGCACGACGGACCCGGCGCCCACCTTGGCGCCCTCGCCGACCCGGATGTTGCCCAGTACCTTCGCGCCGGCACCGATCATGACGCCGCGCCCGATCTTCGGGTGGCGGTCGCCGCCGACCTTGCCGGTACCGCCCAGGGTCACCTCGTGCAGCATCGAGAAGTCGTCCTCGATCACGGCCGTCTCGCCGATCACCACCGAGGTGGCGTGGTCGAACATGATGCCGCGACCGATGCGCGCGCCGGGGTGGATGTCGACGGCGAAGACCTCCGAGATCCGCGACTGCAGCCACAGGGCCAGGGCGAACCGGTCCGACACCCAGAAGTGGTGCGCGATCCGGAAGCTCTGGATCGCGTGGAAGCCCTTGAAGTAGAGCAGCGGCTGGCTGTACCCGCGGGTCGCCGGGTCGCGCGTCACGACCGCCTGGAGGTCGGCCATCACCGACTCCTCGATGAGATGGTCGCCGTCGAACGCCTCCTCGACCAGGTCGAGCAAGGTCAGCGGCGACATCACCGGGTTCGACAACTTGTGCGACAGGAGGCTCCCGAGGGCCTCCATCAGGGAGTTGTGGCGCAGGATCGACTCGTGCAGGAACCCGCCCAGGCAGGGTTCGGCCCGCATGTCCCGCTCCGCCTCGGCGCGGATGGTCGCCCAGATGTCGTGGTCAGCAACAGGCTCGGTCATGCGGTCAGCGTAACGGTCGAGTCCAGCCCACCGGTCTAGGGTGTCCGCCATGAAGGGCGCCCACGCGTACGCGGCGATGCCGATCGACGAGCTCTACCGCTGGTTCGCCGGCGAGGCCGACCCCACCTCGCCCACCTGGGGCGACCTCTGCCGGTGGGTCGCCGACACCCCCGCCCTGCTCGCCCGGCTCGACGCGCTGCCCGGCCTGAAGCGCCAGCCCAACCTGTTCCTCGGCGCGATCCGCTACCTCGACGGTCCGCTCGTGGGTGGCCCGGAGTTCCTCGCCTGGGTCGACGCGCACTGGGACGCCATCGAGCACCTCATCCTCACGCGCTTCACCCAGACCAACGAGCCGGGCCGCTGCGCGGTGCTCGCCCCCGTCCTCGCGTCGTTGCCCCAGCCGGTGGCACTCTTCGAGCTGGGGGCCTCGGCCGGGCTGTGCCTGATCCCCGACCGCTACCCCTGGCTCGACACCCCGTGCCTGGACGTCGTCCACCGCGAGGGGCTGGACGCCCACCCGCTCGACGCGTCCTCCCCCGAGGACGCCCGCTGGCTGCGCTCGCTGGTCTGGCCCGGCGAGGACGCCCGCGAGGCACGTCTCTCCGCCGCCCTCGCCGTCGCCGCGGACGACCCGCCGCCCGTGGCGACCGGACGCCTGCCCGACGACCTGCCCGCGTTCCTCGAGCACGCGGTCGCGACCGCCGCGAGGCTGGGGGCCACGCCGGTCGTGTTCCACTCGGCGACCCTGGCCTACCTGTCCCGTCCGGAGCGGGACGCCGTCGTGGCCCGCATCAGGGCCAGCGGCGTCCGGTGGGTGAGCTTCGAGGGGCCGACGGTGGTCACCGAGCTGCGCGGGCGCGTCCCCGACGACGGACGTCCCCACTTCGTCCTCGCGCTGGACGGTGAGCCCGTGGCCCGGTGCAGCCCGCACGGGGCGTGGGCCGACTGGCTAAGGTGACCGGGTGAGTGACCCGCGCTGGAAGACCGTCCTGTTCGACTTCGACGGCACGCTCGCCAACACGATCCCGCTGATCATCGCCAGCTATCGCTGGACGATCCAGCACCACGACCTGCCCGCCCTGACCGACGACGAGATCCGGGCCACGATCGGGCGCACGCTGCCCGACATGATGGCCGAGCTGGGCGGCGCCGAACGGGCCGCCGAGCTGATGGATGCCTACTCCGCCTGGCAACGCGACAACGTGACGACCTACCTCGAGCCCTATCCCGGCCTCGACACCCTGCTGCCGGAGCTGGTGTCCGCCGGCGTCCGCATCGGCATCGCCACCTCCCGCCGGCGCGAGAGCGCGGAGAACCTCGCCGACGTCCTGGGCCTCGACCTGCCGGTGCTGGCCACGCTCGAGGACACGACGGAGCACAAGCCGCTGCCGGCCCCGCTGCTGCTTGCGGCCGAGCGCCTCGGCGCCCCTCCGGCCGAGTGCGCCTACGTTGGTGACGCCGTGGTCGACCTGCGCGCAGCGGACGCCGCGGGCATGGCCGGCATCGGCGTCACCTGGGGCGCGGGCGAGCCGGAGGAGCTGCGCGCGGAGCCCTCGGTCGCCGTGGTGGACACGGTCGACGAGTTGCGCTCCCTGCTGCTCGGCCCCTGACCTACCAGGCCATCGGGACGCCGTCGGCCCGGGGCTCGCTCCCGGCCACCCAGCCGCCCCCGTCGAGCCGCCAGATCGCCTGGCCGCGCCCGAAGGTCGCGGGGTGCCCGGCCACCACCACGTCGTGCCCCCGTGCCCGCAGGGATTCGACCATCGCCGCGTCGGCGGTGGACTCGACGACGACCTGCCCGGTCGAGGCGTCCCAGAACCACCGGGGCCGGGCCAGCGCGGCCTGGGGGTCGAGGCGTCCGTCGACGGTGTGCAGCGCGACCTGCACGTGCCCCTGGGCCTGCATGTGGCCGCCCATGACGCCGTAGGGGCCGACCGGCTCGCCGCCGCGGGTCAGGAACCCCGGGATGATCGTGTGGAACGGGCGCTTGCCACCGGCCAGCTCGTTGGGGTGCCCCGGGACCAGCGAGAAGCCCGATCCGCGGTTCTGCAGCGCGATGCCCGTGTCGGGCACCACGACCTGGGACCCGAACCCGTGGAAGTTCGACTGGATGAAGCTCACCATCATCCCGTCGGAGTCGGTGGCGCAGAGGTAGACGGTGTCGGAGGGCCGAGGGTCGACGGGTTCCACCGCGAGCGCCCGGTCGCCGATGAGCGCGCGGCGCCGGTTGGCGTGGGCGGCGGAGAGGAGCTCCCGGGTCGGGACCGCGACGGCGTCGGGGTCGGCGACGAACGCGTGCGTGTCGGCCAGCGCGAGCTTCATCGCCTCGACCTGCACGTGCCAGTCTGCGACCGTGTCGGCGGGGAACCCGTCGAGGATCGTGAGGGCCATCAACGCCGCGATGCCCTGCCCGTTCGGTGGGATCTCCCAGACCTCGTGGTCGCGGTAGCGCGCCGAGATCGGTTCGACCCAGGTGCTGCGGTGGTCGGCGAGGTCGGACGCCGTGAACACCCCACCCGACGCCTCGCTGAAGGCGACCATCCGACGGGCGAGCTCGCCGGTGTAGAAGTCATCACCGTGCGAGGCGGCGATGGCGCGCAACGTCTGCGCCATGACCGGGAGGGCCCGCACCTCACCGACGAGCGGGGCGGGGGCGAACAGGGGCAGGAAGTGGTCCGCACCCGGGTCGGGGTCACGCGCCAGGCGGTCCTCGACGGCCCGGACGCCCCGCTCCCAGCCCCAGGCCACCATCGGGGGCACCGGGGCGCCGCGCTCGGCGTAATCGATCGCCGGGGCGAGGACATCGGCGAACGGCAGCCGCCCGAACCGCGCGTGCGTGTCGGTCCAGGCCCGCACCATGCCGGGCACGGTGACGGCGTCCCAACCGAAGAGGGGGACCTCGGTCAGGCCGCGGTTGCGCAAGCCATCGGCGGAGGCCGCCGCGGGCGAGCGCCCCGACCCGTTGAGGCCGTGCAGGCGCGAACCGTCCCAGACCAAGGCGAACGCGTCGGAGCCGAGCCCGTTCGAGCAGGGCTCCAGCACCGGCAGGCAGGCGGCCGTCGCGATCGCCGCGTCGACGGCGTTGCCGCCCGCCTGCAGGATGCGGAGCCCGGCCGAGGCCGCGAGCGGGTGGGAGGTGCTGACCACGCCGTGCGCGGCGTAGACCGAGGGACGCGTGAAGGGCATCCCCTCAGCGTAGGGGCGTCTCAGGCATCCAGCGCGCGTTCGGCCGCGCGCAACGCCCCCTTCGCCTCGCGGAATTCCCGTTGTGCCACCGCGAGGGCGGCCTCGGCGCGGGCCAGGGCCTCCTCCGCGTCGTCGCGCCGCCACCGGGCCGCCTCGACCGCGGCGACGAGTTCGGGGTCGGGCTCGGGCTCGGGCTCAGGTTCGGGCTCCGGCTCAGGTTCGGGTACCGGCTCGGGATCCTCCCCACCTGCTCCGCTGGGCGGAGCAGGTGGGGAGTCGGTGGACCGGGCCATCGCGGCGAGCGCGGCGGAGAGGTCCACCTCGCCGAAGCCGCCGTAGGACAGCGCGCGCTCGAGGCGTCCCGCGGCGACGAGGTCGGACGCTGCGGGATCCGCCAGCGCGGCGCGCAGCGTGGCGCGCACCTCCTCGAGCGCGGTCGGGCTGACCGTCACGCCCAACGCGGTGAGGTGGGCGGTCAGGTCGCGGACCACTCGGCGCTCCAAGGCGGCGCGGCCGGCCGACAGTGAGCGCACCCGGTCCATGTCGAGGTCGCCCTGGGCCGACCGCAGGGACGCCCCCAACGCCAGCCACTCGTGCAGCGAGACGAGCGACGCCCGTGAGGCCACGTTCACGTACCAGGCCGCCGCGCTGGGGCGGCGCAACGCCTTCACCGCGGTGGCGGCGTCGCGGTCGCCGGCCGCGCGCAGGGACGTGGCCAAGGCGTCCCGCCCGGCCACGAAGTCGCTCGGGTCGCCGCCGTAGAGCGCGTCGACGGCGGCGTCGTGGCTGGTCAGTCCCAGTCCCAGAAGAGGGAGTAGACGCCGGGCTTGGCGTCGGTCCAGACGAACTGGGCCTCGTTGCGGGCGAGGGTGACCGGCACGGTGTCGGCGGGCTCCTCCTCCTCGAGCGAGGGCTGGACGCCGGCGCGCACGTTGGTGGGGACCGCCGACGGGTCGAACCGGACGGCCAGCGCCAGCGCCTTCACCGGGTCCGATATGGCCCGGAGCATGCGGAACGACGGCTGCGTGGACGCGCCGAACGACAGCCGGTACTCGGAGGTGAACAGGTCGCCGCGCTGCATCGGGCGCGGGGCCAGCATCTCGGCGACCAGCAGCTTGCGCTCGGGCACCTCGATGACCTCGCCGAGGACGCAGCCGAACAGCGGCTCGATCGACTGGGCGGTGGTGGTGCCGGTGTCGGTCTCGTTGACGACCGCCCACCGGTGCAGGCCCTGGCGTTCGGCCCGCCACACCACGCGCACCTCGAGGGCGGACTCGTTGCGGTCGGCGTCCACCTCGAGAAGGTCGTGCATCGTCACCCGGGTGAGCTGGCCCTGCATGTCGATGCCGAGGTCCTCGATGATCTGAGTCGCGAGGTCACGCGAGGGGATCACGTTCTGCCACTCGAACAGCTCGCGGCGGGTGCGACCGTCGGCGGTGTGGGTGTGCTGCGTGAGGTGGCCCGGGTCCAGGTTGAGGATGCGCTCGAGCTCGACCAGCGTGTGGTAGCTCCGCGACCGGGTCGGCAGGGACCGCCCTGACTGCCAGTAGCTCAACGTCGCGATGCTGACGGGGACGCCGGCGGCGTCCAGTCGGGCACGGATGCGTTCCAGGGACAGGCCGCGGCCCTGGATGGCCGCGGTCAGCACCTCGGCGAAGGTCGGGGACTGGTCGGGGCTCACGTGGGCATTGTGTCACGCGTCAGGCGTGAGGCGAGGTGGTGGCCCAGCTCCTGCCCCACGGCGGCCATGGCGAGATCGATGTCGAGGACGTCCCCCTCGACGCGGTAGCTACGGGTGACGCGCTCGACCGTCTTCGCGGTGGGGGTGTTCGTGACCGAGGCGTCCGTCGTCAGGGTCAGCACACCGGCGGCCTCGTCGGCGCGCCCGCCCCCGATCTCCACCTGGCCGGTCGGCAGCGCCGCCACGATCTCGATCGCGCCGTCGCCCGTGCCGCGCAGGTAACCGGACTCGGTGTGCATCGGCTTCCCCTCCGCCGAGCGCGTGCTCTGCACGAAGGACACGAAGGGTTTGCCCGAGTGGCTGAACGTCCACTCGTCGGCGTACTCGAAGGAGGTGATCGTGGGGTACTCGCCACGACCCTTCCCGCGCCACGTGCCGAGCAGCGGCGCGAGGGAGGCGACGTTGGGATGCAGGTCCATGCCCCCATCCTGCCCGGTCGCCGGGGTCCCGGGCGCCATCGCTCAGGAGTGCTCGACCAGACCCAACTCGTAGGCGCGGACGACGGCCTTGAGCCGTGAGGGGACGCCCATCTTCGTCATGATCGCCGACACGTGGGTCTTGACGGTCGACTCGGAGACGAAGAGCTCCTCGGCGATCTCGGTGTTGCTGTACGCCGCGCACAGCAGCCGCAGGATCTCGAGCTCGCGGGGGCTCAGCCCCAGCTCGGGGGCCGGGGTCGGGCGGGCACGGCGCTGGTCGTGCAGCAGCAGGCTCGTGATGGGGCCCGGCGACACGACCGAGGTGCCCTGCATCACCGCACGGATCGCATCGACCAGCCCGGTGGGGGAGGTGTCCTTCAACAGGAAGCCGTTGGCCCCGGCGCGGAGGGCGTCGCGGACGGCGCCGTCCTCGTCGAAGGACGTGATCACGAGGATCTTGACGTCCGGCAGCGTGGCCCGCAGCGCCTGGGTCGCCTGGATGCCGTCGAGGGTGGGCATCCGCACGTCCATGATCACGACGTCGACCGGGTCGCGTGTGACCACCGTCACGGCCTCGGCCCCGTTGGTGAGCTCGTGGCGCACCTCGAACCCCTCGGTGCTGGCCAGGTACGCGACCAGGGCAGCGCGAACGATGGCGTCGTCGTCGACGATGGCGACGGTCACGGGGGCAGGCATGGGCTCATTCTCCCACGGGCAGCTGCGCCCTGAGGATCCACGTGCCCGATGCGGCCGTGGCCTCCAGTTCGCCGCCGAGCGCACGCACGCGCTCGGCCGCACCGACGAGACCCAGTCCGGCGTGGGCGTCCCCGCCGGGAACCCCGGGCCGGAGGGGGTTGGTGAACACCGCCTCGAGCATGTTGTCGTGCACCTCGATGATGAGCCGGCACGGGCCCTTCCCCGCGTGCTTGACCATGTTGGAGGTGGCCTCGACGACCAGCTTGGCCAGCGTCTCGCGGACCGAGTTCGGCAGCTCGTCGAGTTCGGCGCCCGCGCTGACCTCCAGCGTCAGGCCGTGGGACGCCAGCTCCGCACGGCGCTCCTGGATCACGTCGCTGACGGTGAGGAGGCGCCATGGTGTCGCCTGCTCGAGGTCGAGCTCGGGATCGTTGCGGCGCAGGGTCTCCATCATCCCGCGTAGGTCGCGCACCGAGCGGCGGCCGGTCGCGATGATGAAGTCGAGGTCCTCGGCAAGTTGGGGGTCGTCGGGATGGCGCAGCTTGATCTGCTCGGCCCGCATGATCATCGTCGTCGTGGCGTAGGAGACCGTGTCGTGCAGGTCGCGCGCGATGCTGCGGCGCTGGCCGCGCAGAGCCTTGGTGCGGAGCTCGGCCTGCTCCTCGCCCTCCCGGCGCAGGCGGTGCACCGTACGTCCGGTGCCCCAGGCCAGACCGATCAGGCCCGCCCAGATGATCACGGTCTGTACCTGGTCACTGATTGTCTCGTTGAACGGGATCGTCTTCGCCACCGCCAGCACGAAGTAGACCGGGGGGGAGAGGTCACGCAAGTGCGTGCGGCCGTGCGCCCCGGTGGAGACCAGCGGGACCAGCATCACGAATACCGTGGTCGACAGCTCAGGGGTGGCCGTGACGAACAGCACCAGGCACACCGCGACCCCCGCGGTCCCGAGCCGGGGCCAGCGCCCCGCCATGCCGGCGAAGAGGCAGATGAGGAAGTCGAGGGCGGCACCGGTCACGCTCCGGTCCCAGGTCAGGGAGGGGAACGCCTCGTTGTAGATGAAGATCAGCGACGCCGTCACCGCCTCGGGCACGCCGCTGCGGCCCAGCTGCGCGACCCACCGCGGGACCCGGGGGCGACGGGCGCGGGGAGTGTGCGCCGGCACGGTCATGGCGCCAGTCTGTCACGCGCGACCCGTCGGGGACCTGGGCGGTCTCGTACTTTCGTGGGGGGCGATGTCGAACTTTCCCCCGATCCGGTGGCGCCGGCGCCGGGCTACCGTGGAGGAGCACTCACGTCCCCGTGACCAGCCAGGAGTAGCCCGACATGGCCTTGCGCTCAGACCTCATCGTCGTCGCCGCGATCGCGGTGGCCGGTGTGCTGGGGCTGGTCGTCGGTCTCGTGGCCGGTGACGCCCGGACCTTCGGGGCCGTGGGAGCAATGGTGGGGCTCGTGGTGGGCTGTTCGTTGACCGCCCTCCCCCCGTGGGCGAAGAGGACATCCCCGAGCCCCGATCGTCAGCCCGAGGGCTGATGCCGCGGAAGCGGGGCCCCCTGTGCGAGTCGGGGTGGCCCCGCTTCTGCCTGTCCACCCGGCGGTAGGACCCCGACAAGGGGGGCAGGAACACGTCAGCCCTGACTCGGTGGAGTCAGGGCCTCAGTGGTCGAGGGTGGGCGACGGCTTCAGGTCTGTGGGATCACATCCGACCCGCGCAGAAGGGCGGGAGGAGCTGGCAGAACCACGGCGGGAACAGCGTCTGGTCAACGTTGAGCGCCGGAACCCCGGCGGCCAGCACGACGGCTGCCACGATCGATGCGAGTGTGGACTTCATGTGAAAACTCCCCTGTTCGGGTTGCCCCTTCGACAGGGCATCCACCGGCACGATATGCGGCGCACAAGTCGGATCCATCGGCTGAAGGTATGGACCCACTCGTCCTAAAGTCGGACTCTGTTCACTCACACAGGACGCGGCGCGTCGCTGTCCACCACCCGGGCCAGGAAGTCCTCGACGTTGTCCCTGAGGCGCCGCACCCGGGCGTCCTCGTCGAGGGTCTCGGGCATCCGGCCACCGCCGATCGCCCGGCGCAGGCCGCGCAGGTAGAGGGAGCAGGCGAGGTCGGCGCAGATGTACGTGCCCACTGTGTTGTGGTTGAGCCCGGCCCGGCCGGCCCGGCGGGCCACCATCAGCAGGGCGCCCTGGCCCGGGTGCTGGGTCCAGCAGAGGTTGCACAGGGCGCGGCGTCCCCGGGGCCGGTTCTTGGGCAGGCGCAGGATGATGCCCACGACGCCGAAGGAAGTCTCGCTGACGAGGTAGCCGCGTTCGGGGAGGGCCGGGTCCACCCAGCCGAGGTAGTCGAGGGTGTCCCACAACGTCGCGTCGAACCACCACGGCAACTCCAGGCGCTCGAGCTCGGGCTCGGTCGCGTTGACGAAGCTGCCGCGGACCTCGTCCGCGGTGAGGGCCCTCATGGCCCGTTTCTACCCCAGATCACGCCCGGACACGGCGATTCCCCGTGGCGAGCCGCAGCGCTCCTGCCCGAACTTCACGGGGTGGAGGTGGGCGTCGGCATCGCCGTCGGGGGCGGCGCGTCCAGTCGCTGCAGGTGCTGGCTGACGGTCTCGGCCATGCTCGTGCCCGGGACGAGCTCGACGACCTTGTTCCAGGCGGCCCTGGCCTCGTCCACCGCCGGCGGGTCGAGGCTCAGGTAGAGGAAGCCGAGGTTGTACCAGGGTGCCGTGTCGGCCGGGTCGAGTTCGGTCGCGGCGAGGAACTGCTCCTCGGCCTGCTCGTACTGCTCCCCGTTGTAGAGCGCGACGCCGTACACGAGGCGGTGGTCGGGGTTGTCGGGCTCGGCGTCCACCTTGGCCTTCAGGTCGGCCAACTCCGCGGGCGAGAGTGGCGTGGGCGTCGCGGACGAGGCCTCCACGGGCGGGTGGTCGGCGGGCATCTCCGGCTGCTGCGACCTGCCCTGGTTCAGCACGACCCACGAGATGACCAGGCCGATCGCCACCCCGACGAGCGCGAACATCCACAGTGGCCGGCGCTTCGTACCGTCGGGCGCCGTGGCCCCCTGCCGCGGCGTGGGTGAGGGCTTGGGAAGCGGTTCGTCGGGGAACTCCCGGCGGTCGAAGATGTCGATCGGGTCGTCGGGCTGGGCCATGGTGTCTCCTCGTGGGTGATGGGCTGAGCGTAAACGAAGCGGGGATGGGGTCACCCTCCCCATCCCCGCTCGCCACCGAACGAAGCCGGTCAGCCCTGCTTGTTCGGAGCCAACGGCACCGGGAACGTCCCCTGCGGGACGGACTCGGCGGGACCGGCAGGCTCGTAGGTGACACCCTTGAGCGCCATCTGGCCGCGACGCGAGGCGTCCGTCACGTCGTTGAGGAGCCGGTTGGTGTACTGCGGTGCGTGGAAGCCACGGCTGTTCTCGGAGACCACGTAGTCCATGAAGAACTGGGCCTTGCGCTGGTAGGCGCGGGCGGCGTCCACACGGTCGGCGGGCGTGCCGTCCTTCGTGGCGGCCTCGATGTCGTAGAGCAGGGCGGTGAAGGCGTCGAAGGCGACGTTCTTGGTCTGCTCGTACGTGTCGTGGATGCGTGCCACGCGGTCCTTCATCTCCTGCTCGGTGGTGCTGTGGCAGGTGAGGCAGGACGCGTTGATCTGCTCGTCGCTGCGCATCGGGCTGGCGACCTGGTGGTCGGTGACCTTGGCGGCGCCCTCACGCTTGTACGGCATGTGGCAGTCGGCGCAGGTGACGCCCGAGTTCGCGTGGACGCCCTGGCTGAACGTCTCGTAGTCGGGGTGCTGTGCCTTGACCACGTCGGCGCCGGTCAGCTTGTGGGTGAAGTCGCTGAAGCCGACCTCGTCGTAGTAGGCGAGCGCGTCATCGGCGGTGAGTCCCTTGTCCCACGGGAAGGTGAGGGTCTTCTCCTCGCCCTTGAAGTAGTACTCGACGTGGCACTGGGCGCACACGAAGGTCCGCATCTCCTGCGGGGTGGCCATCGTGTTGACGTCGTAGTTGGCGACTCCCTGGCCGGCCTTGTACTCCTTGATGCCCTCCTCGAAGGCAGGACGCGTGACGCGCAGCTGCATGGTCTCCGGGTCGTGGCAGTCGATGCAGCTGACCGGGTGCTTCGCGAACTCGGCCGCCTCGTGGTACGGCATCTTGTTCATCTCGGCCCAACCCTTGGCACGGTCACCGTCGCCGAGCGCGTCGACGACCTCGGGCAGGGAGGTGTGGCAGTTGAGGCAGGCGCCCGGCTGCTTGAACGGGTCCTGGACGCGCTTGACCAGCCGTTGGTCCTCCAGCATGTAGGCGTGGCCGCGCGGCTCGTTGTACTCGACCGAGAACGCGTAGCCCTGCCACATGTTGACCAGGCGCGGGTCGTTGGCCAACTTGCTGTGGGTCTTGGCGGTGCGGGGGTCATCCGCGGTGGCCTCCTGCGGCACCTGCTCATCGGCCGGGAACTCCGCGGTGTTCCGCCAGCCCTCGTACTGCAGCGGGAAGTTCTGGCCCCACACCGCCGCGTCGTAGGTGGTCTCCGACAGCTCGGCGACACGGAAGTAGGGGTTCTCCGCCTCCGCCCGCCTCTCGAAGATGCTCATGAGCATCGATGCGATGCCGACCGTGACGAGGGCTCCTGCAATGAGGAACACCCCGGCCAACAGGAGCCGGCGGTCCTTCTTCTTCTCTGTCATTCAGATCACCTCATGTGTCCGACTTCGGCGTGGCATTGGAGACAATCGATCCGTGTGGAGTGCCCATTGACGGAATCGGAGAACGTGCGCGTGCTGGAGACACCCTCGACCAGACCGCCGTGGCAGTAGATGCACGCGTCCTGCGTGACCTGGCGGTTCATGTCGCGGATCTTGATGTTCTCGGGGTACTGGCGGGTCGTGAACTTCAGGGCGTGCCAGAAGCCGTTGTCGGCCTTGTTCACGTACTTGCTGATGATGTTGTCGTGCGGCGAGTGGCAGTCGTTGCACCCGGCGACGTTGGTGTGGCTGCCCTTGAGCCAGCCGTCGTACTGCTCGTTCATCGCGTGGCACTGGTTGCAGGTCTGGGGGTCGTTGCCGAAGTAGGCCCAGCCGCCGGCGTAGCCGAAGGTGAACACCGCGATGCCGAGCAGGATGCCCACCAGCCCGCCGGCGATCCCGATCGCGACGCCGCTGTAGCTCTTCAGGATGCCCAGGAGGCCCTTGGGCTTGGTGGCCATGGGGCGTCCCTCCCTTCCGCGCACGACAGCTTTC
Source organism: Propionibacterium sp. (assembly GCA_012838755.1). Taxonomy (GTDB): domain Bacteria; phylum Actinomycetota; class Actinomycetes; order Propionibacteriales; family Propionibacteriaceae; genus Propioniciclava. The sequence continues at coordinate 15,350 of DUOQ01000125.1, forward strand.
CCGTTCTCCTACAGTCTGTCGTCGTTGGCGGGGGATTCCCATCCGCCGGGAGGCACAAAGGAGGCACACCCCGGCATGTGCCGCGGCGGCTCAGCCGCGCGGCCGCCCCAGTCCTTGGCGGACGATGTAGGCCGCGGCCTGGATCCGGTTGTCCATGCCGAGCTTGCTCAGGGCGTTGTGGACGTGGTTCTTCACGGTGCCCTCGGTGATCGAGAGGCCCACGCCGATCTCCTTGTTCGACAGGCCGTCGGCGACCAGGCGCAGCACCTCGAGCTCGCGCATGGAGAGCGGCGCCTCCTCGGGGGGCGCCTCCTCGGGGCCGGGCGTGGTGCGCAACGCCGACAGCAGCCGGCCGACGAGGCTGGGTGCCACCGGGGACTCATCGCGCATCGCCGACCGGATCATCGTGAACAGGTCGTCGGGGTGGAGGTCCTTGAGCAGGTAGCCGTGCACGCCGAGCCGGATCGCGCCGAGCAGGTGCTCGTCGTCGTCGACCACGGTCAGCATGATGACCTTCGCCCCGGGCGCGACCTCGCGGAGGCGCCCGGCCGCCGTGACGCCGTCCATGACCGGCATCTCGACGTCGAGCAGGATGATGTCGGGGTTCAGCACCTGGGCCAGTTCCACGGCCTCGACGCCGTTGTTGGCCTGGCCGACGACCTCCATGTCGTCCTGCTCGTCGATCAGGGTGGCGATGGCCCGTCGGAACAGGGGCAGGTCGTCGGCCAGCAGGATGCGCGCATGGGTGATGGCGCTCATGCGCTGAGCACCCCGACCGGGACCCGGGCGACGACGCGCGTACCGCGTCCGGGGGCGGAGTCGATCCGCAGCGTCCCACCGACCGACTCGGTGCGCTCGCGCATCGTGGTGAGGCCGAACCCGTCACCCGGCCGGGGGTGGTGGGCGTCGAAACCGGTCCCGTCGTCCTCGACCACGAACTCGGTGTGCCCGTCCCGGGCGCTGATCCGGACGCCGGCGCGCCGGGCCGCTGCGTGCTTGCGCACGTTGGTGAGCGCCTCCTGGACCACACGGACGACCTGCACCTGGGCCGCGTCGGACAGGCCCAGGTCGTGCTCGACGTCGGTGGTCAGCGTCGTGGGGATGCCGCTGGTCCGCTCGAAGACGTCCACGAACGACTCGAGGTGATCCAGCAGCGTGCGCTCGGGGTGGTGGGCGTCCTTGAGCCCGACGATGGCCTCGCGCACGTCGCGGTGGGCCTCCCGGCACAGCGTCGCCAGGTCGTCGATCTCGGCGCGGACGCGCTCGTCACCCCGGATGCAGGGCCGGCCCTCCAGGGTCCGCAGGCGCAGGTGGGCCACGCTGAGCACCTGGGCGAGGCTGTCGTGCAGTTCGCGCGCGATGCGGTCGCGCTCGAGCAGGGCCGCGGTCTGGCGCTCGGCCTGGACCACGGCGTCGTGGGTGCGGCCGAGCAGGCTGTACATCGCCCAGCCGAAGGCGGAGGCGCTCAGGAACAGGGTCGCACCGAGCAGGAGGTGGGCGGTGCGCAGGTCGAAGGTGGCCACCACCAGCGGGCGCAGGCCCAGCAGGACGGCCACGAAGACGACGGGGGCGAAGAGGCCGAGCAGGCGAAGACGGCGCAGCGTGGCAGCGCGGGGTGGGGCATCGAGGGTCATCGGTCCTCCTGTGGGTGATCAGGATGGCCTACTGCGACACACAGTAGTAGAGAATCACCCCTCGTGGCACCGGCGGTTGCGCTTCTTCTCCGCCTGGATCCGCTTGGCGGCGAGCCGGCGCTCGTTGCTGCCCCGTGTGCGGCGGGTGGGACGCCGGGCCGGCGGGGGCGGGGCCAGCGCGGCCCGGAGCGTCGCGGCCATGCGTTCGCGGGCCGCCTTCCGGTTCTGGAACTGGGACCGGTGCTCCGACGCGTCGACGGTCAGCGTGGTCTCGACCAGGCGTCCGGCGAGGTGGCGCAGGAGCCGGACGCGCTGGGCGTCCGTCAGCGTAGTGCTCGCCGCGATGTCGAAGCTGAGCTGGACGCGGGAGTCGGTCGTGTTCACGCCCTGGCCCCCCGGGCCGGACGCGCGGGCGAAGCGCTCGGTGAGCTCACCGGCGGGAATGGTGAGGCCCTCCGGGACGCCCGGGCCGGGGTCGATCACCACGCTGGTCACGGCGTCCAGCCTAGGGCGCTTGACGCCCGTCAAGGAGGTGGGCGGCGATCCTTCGTAGCTTCGGGGCATGAACAAGATCCAGTCCTGGCTGAAGGGTCGGTGGGGTGTCCCGATCGCCTCGGGCAGCATCATCATCGCGTCCCTGGGCGTGACCCACCTCGGCGGCAACGCGCCGGTGGGGAGCGCCCTCATGCTGGCCGCCGCGGTCGTCGCCGGCCTGCCCATCGCCGTCAAGGCGATCCGCGCGCTGGCCGTCACGATGGTCAGCATCGACCTGTTGGTCAGCGTGGCCGCCGCCGGCGCCATCATCGTGGGCGACTTCTGGGAGGCCGCCGCGGTGACCTTCCTGTTCGCCATCGGCAACGCCCTGGAGACCGCCACCCTGGCCCGCACGCGCTCGGCGCTGGCCGAACTGGTGGCCGTGGCGCCCGACACCGCGATCGTCCTGCGGGACGGGGACCAGGTCGAGGTCTCGGCCCTGGCCGTCGCGACCGGGGAGACGGTCCTGGTGAAGAGCGGGGCCAAGGTGCCCGTCGACGGCGTCGTCATCGGCGGCACGGGCGCCATCAACGAGGCGTCCATCACCGGAGAGTCGATCCCGGCCGAGAAGGTCGACGGAGACCCGGTGTACGCCGGCACGATCTCCACCGGCGGCTTCCTGCAGGTTGAGGCGACCGGCGTGGGCGCCGACACGACGCTCGCGCGGATCATCCACCGCGTCGAGGAGGCCCAGGACGCCAAGGCCCGGACGCAGAAGTTCATGGACCGCTTCGCCCGCTGGTACACCCCCGGCATCATGCTGCTGGCCCTGGTGGTCGGCCTGCTGACCCGTGACGTCCACCTCGGCCTGACCCTGCTCGTGATCGGCTGCCCCGGCGCGCTGGTCATCTCGATCCCCGTGTCGATCGTGGCCGGCATCGGGCGCGGCGCCCGCGACGGCATCCTGATCAAGGGCGGCGAGTTCCTCGAGACCTCCGCCCGCATCTCCGCGGTCGCGCTCGACAAGACCGGCACGCTGACCGAGGGCAGGCCCGAGCTCACCGACGTGGTCGTCCTCGACCCCGCGTACGACGCCGACGGCGTCCTCACCCTGGCGGCCCGTGCCGAGGCCGGCTCCGAGCACCCGCTCGCCCGCCCGATCAGGGACGCCGCCGCCTCCCGCGGCCTCGGTGTCGCCGGGCTGCCCCGCCACACCGAGCCCGTCCCCGGCCAGGGCATCATCGCCACCCTCGATGACCGTGACGTCCTGGTCGGCAACCCCGCCCTGGTGGACGCCCGGGGGATCGACGCCACCGCTGCCGCCCCCGTCGTCGACGAGCTCTCCGCCGCGGGCAGGACGGCCATGGTCGTGGCCGTCGCCGACCCCACGACGGGCGCCGGTCACGTCATCGGCGTGGTGGCCGTCGCGGACACGATCCGCGCCGACGCCGCCGAGATGGTGCGGCGCCTGCACGCCAACGGCGTGGAGAAGGTCGTCATGCTGACCGGCGACAACCGGCGCGTGGCCGAGGCCGTCGCCGCGCAGGTGGGGGTCGACGAGGTGCACGCCGGCCTCCTGCCCGAGGACAAGCTCGAGATCGTCACCCGACTGCAGCGCGAGGGCCACGTCGTGGCCATGGTCGGCGACGGCGTGAACGACGCCCCCGCCCTGGCCACCGCCGACATCGGCGTGGCGATGGGGGCCGCCGGCACCGGGGTCGCGATCGAAACCGCCGACATCGCCCTGATGAAGGACGACCTGCTCAAGCTGCCCCAGGCCGTCCGGCTCGCCCGCCGCACGGTGGCGAACATGCGCCAGAACATCGTGGTTGCGCTCGTCGTCGTCGGCACGCTGCTCGCCGGCGTCCTGTTCAGCGGGGTCACCATGGCCATCGGGATGCTGGTGCACGAGGCGTCCGTGCTCGTCGTCATCGTCAACGCCATGCGCCTGCTGCGCCGCGAGCCCGAGCACCGCGCGGCCGCCGCGTCCCACGCCCCGGCGGAGCCGCGGCGCAGCCTCGTCGGCAGCGCTTGACATCCGTCAAGGAGCCGGGCCCGGTTCCTCCGTAAGTTCAGTGACAACAACCGATCCACACCACCACGACAAGGAGTTCCACCATGAGCGACACCACCCACACCATCCTCCGCGCCGAGGGCTTCTCCTGCCCCTCCTGCGTCGCCAAGATCGAGAAGCAGGTCGGCGCCCTGGCCGGCGTCGAGGACGTCACGGTCCACTTCGCCTCCTCGCGCATCGAGGTCGACCACGACGCCTCCCGCCAGAGCGTCGACGACCTGGTCGCCGCGGTCGCCAAGGCCGGCTACCAGTCGAAGGCCTCCGCCTTCTGACTGTCCTGCCAGACTGGGGCCCCATGGGAGCAGGACACAGCCACGGGCCCGCGCCGGATCTCGACCTCTCGCGCGCGGCGCGGCTCGGCAGCATCGGGCTGCTGGTCGCGGTCGCGATCGCGACCGTGATCGGGGTCATCCTGTTGTGGCCGACCGCGCGGCCGGAACTCCACCAGGCCGGGGCCGGCGCGACCCAGTCGGTCGCGCCGGTGGTGAAGGGGCGCGTGGTCGAGCTGCAGCCCTGCCCCGACGGGTTCGACACCGAGCCGTCCGGGTCCATCCACCACGCCTGCCAGGTCGCGACCGTCGAGCTCACCTCGGGGGCCGCCGCGGGCGACACGGTGCCCGTCGAGCTGATCGGTGTCTCGGCGGTGTCGGGGCTCGTGCCGGGAGACCCGGTCCACGTCACCGATGTGGGGGAGGGCGGCACCCCCTACTACGCGCTCGTCACCATCGACCGGCTCCTGCCCCTGGGCCTGTTCACCCTGGCCTTCATCGCGGTCGTGATTGCGGTGGCCGGCTGGAAGGGGGTTCGCGGGTTGCTGGGCCTGGGGGTCTCCGGGGCGATCTTCTTCGGGTTCATGCTCCCGGCCCTGGCCACCGGACGCCCCGCCGTCGCGGTCGCCCTGGTGGGTGGTTCGGCGATCATGTTCGCGGTGCTCTACCTCGCGCACGGCATCTCGATGCGGACGACCTCGGCCTTCGTCGGCACCCTGGTCAGCCTGCTGGCCACCGCCGGCCTGGGGGCCCTGGGCGTCTGGGCGGCCAGGCTCAGCGGCCTGTCGACCGACGAGACCATCGCCCTGGCGGGGCAGTCGGAGGGACTCTCGTTCACCGCCCTGCTGACCTGTTCGCTGATCATCGCCGGTCTCGGCGTGTTGAACGACACCACGATCACGCAGTCCTCGGCGGTCTGGGAACTGCGCGCCGCCGGGCCCCACCTCTCCCGCTGGGAACTGTTCACCGCCGGCATGCGCATCGGGCGCGACCACATCGCGTCCACGATCTACACCATCGTGTTCGCCTACGCCGGCGCCGCCCTGTCGACGCTGGTGCTGCTCTCGCTGTACAGCCAGCCCCTCGACCTGCTGCTGTCGACCGAACCCTTCGCCGAGGAGATCGTCCGCACGCTCGGCTCCGGAATCGGCCTGGTGCTGAGCGTCCCGCTCACCACCGGCGTGGCCGCGCTGACCGTGGGTGGCGCGGTGGCCGCGACGGCGTCCCGGGCCGCTGGGCCGCGCCGGGCGATGCCCCACGACCACTGACCCGATGAGCGTTCCCGGCACGTTCGGCCGTCCGGGGCCCGACGAGCCGGCCATCCTGGCCCGCTTCGGGCTGACCCCGGACGCCCTGCTCGGTTCCGGTGGGGAGTCCCGGGTCTTCGCGCTGGACGCCGGCCGCGTACTGCGCGTCTTCGGTGGGGTCACCGACCTGCGGGTGCTGGACCTCGTGCGGGGGTGGGAGGGCGTCGACCTCGGCGTCGCCCTGCCGCGGGTGCTCGAGCACGGACGCGTCGGTGGGCAGGACTGGACCGTCGACGTCCGCGTCCCCGGGGAGTCGTTGGCGGCATGGCTGGCCCGCCCCCACCCCGAAGGGCGGCGTCGTGCGCTGCTGGCCGACCACCTCGACGTGGCCGGACGCCTGCGCCAACTCCCGTTGCCCGACGGCGGGTTCCGGGCGCTCTTCTTCCCGGACGCCGTCGGTCCCGGTGCATCCCTGCTCGACCTGCTGCGTGAGCGCGCCACGTTCGGGATGGCATTCAGTGATGACCTCCTGGCCACGGTCGTGCCGGAGCTCGATGACGACCTGGCACGGCTGTGGGCCGAGCTCGGAGGCCGCCGTGCCGAGCCGGCGTTCGTCCACAACGACTACGTCCCGGGCAACGTGATGACCGACGGCGAACGGATCACCGGCGTCCTCGACGTGTCAGTGCACGCGCTCGCCGCCGACCCGGCGATGGACGAGGTCGCCGCGGCGTGCTTCCTCGACCTGGTGCCCTACCCCGGTGCAGCCGCCGACACGGCATGGCTGGGCGGGTTGCTGGAGGAACGGCTCGGGGCCGACGCCTGGCTCGTGGACGCCTACCGCCGCTGGTACGCGCTGTACTACTCGATGGACCCCGCCGTGCTGGACTGGGCGGCGTCCGCGTTCAGGGGGCGGTGACCGGTCACGTTCCTTCCGTCGGGGGAGGTGTGGGCGTGGACGCGTCGGGCGCGGGCTCGGTGCGTTCGGCCAGTTCGATCCACTCGGAGTCGCAGCCGGGGCACCGGTAGACCGGGGCGCCCTCGGCGGTGCGGTCGGTGGTGATGGTGCCGCAGGCGTCCTCGCAGGGGTTGGACACCAGGTAGCGCGCGCGTGGTGGCATGGGGACCATTGTGGCGGACGGGTCCCCGGGTGCCACCGTCGCAGACTGTCGGGAGATTTTGTGGGGTCCCCACAAGATTCGCCGGGCCCGCTTGGGCGTGCGCCGGTTGAATTGGGCAACTTCCCCAGAAAGCGCCTGCCCGAGATGCGAGGCGTCCGGTTCGGTGGGAGATTCAACCCATCCCCCCGGGGATCCATCGTCGTGCCAGAGGAGAGTCAGTGTTCAAGCGCATCGCCATCGTCAACAGGGGCGAGGCCGCCATGCGGCTGATCCATGCGGTTCGCGAGCTCAACGCGGAGCGGAGGAGCACCCAGCCGATCACGACGATCGCACTGCACACCGACGGCGAGACCTCGGCGATGTTCGCCCGCGAGGCCGACGAGGCCTGGTCGCTGGGCCCGGCGTCCGAGCGCCCCTACCTGAACCACGACCTGCTGGCCGACGTGCTCACCCGTGCCGACGCCGACGCGGTGTGGGTCGGCTGGGGCTTCGTGGCCGAGGACGCCGCGTTCGCCGACCGGATGGCCGAGCTCGGCATCACCTTCATCGGCCCCAGCGGCGACGCCATGCGCAAGCTCGGCGACAAGATCGGCAGCAAGCTGCTCGCCGAGGAGGCCGGCGTCCCGGTCGCGCCGTGGTCGGGTGGCGGCGTCCACACCCTCGACGAGGCCCTCGAGGCCGCCCAGCGCATCGGCTACCCCCTCATGCTCAAGGCGACCGCGGGCGGCGGTGGTCGGGGCATCCGCCGGGTCAACACCCCCGACGAGCTCGCCGACGCCTACCAGCGCACCTCCGAGGAGGCGCTCCGGGCCTTCGGCTCGGGCGTCCTGTTCCTGGAGCAGCTGGTCACCGGCGCCCGGCACGTCGAGGTCCAGCTGATCTGCGACGGCGAGACGGCCTGGGCCCTCGGCGTCCGCGACTGCACGGTGCAGCGCCGCAACCAGAAGATCATCGAGGAGTCGCGCAGCCCCCTGCTCACCCCGAGCCAGGTCGCCATGGTCTCCCGCTCGGCCGAGCGCCTTGCGCGCATGGTCGGCTACCAGGGTGCGGCGACCGTCGAGTTCCTCTACCAGCCCACCCGGCACGAGTTCGCGTTCCTCGAGGTGAACACCCGCCTCCAGGTCGAGCACCCGATCACCGAGGTCGCGACGGGGTTCGACCTGGTCAAGGCCCAGATCCGCATCGCATCGGGCGAGAAGCTGCCCGCGGTGCGCCCGACCGAGGAGGGCCACGCGATCGAGGCCCGCCTCAACGCCGAGGACCCCGACCGCGACTTCGCGCCCGCCCCCGGCCGCATCGCCCGCCTCGACCTGCCCGCCGGCCCCGGAATCCGGGTCGACACCGGCTTCGCCGAGGGCGACACGATCCCCGGCGACTTCGACTCGATGGTCGCCAAGATCATCGCCTACGGACGCCGCCGCTCCGTCGCGCTCGCCCGCCTGCGCCGCGCGCTGGCCGAGACCGCCGTCGTCATCGAGGGCGGCGCCACCAACAAGAGCTTCATCCTCGAGCTGCTCGACCAGCCCGAGGTCATCGGCCCCGACGCCGGCGAGGAGCAGTACCTCTGGTCGCCCGACCCCGAGGCCCACGACCGGGCCGAGCCCGCCACCACGGGCTGGGCCGACACCGGCTGGATCGACCGCACCCGTGCCGAGGGCGGCCTCGTCGCGGACGCCCACGCCGGCGTCGCCCTCGTCGCCGCCGCGATCGAGGCCTACGAGGACACCACCCGCCTCGAGACCGAGCGCCTCCTCGAGACCGCGTACGGCGGGCGCCCCCAGACCCAGCACAAGTCCGGGGTCACGGTCGACCTCAAGCTTCGCGGGGTCGTCCACACCGTCACCGCGTTCGCGACCGCCCCGAACCGCTACCGGGTTGTCGTCGGCGGCCAAGGCTGCGACGCCGAGATGCAGCGCCTCGACGACGTGCACGGCCGCCTGATCGTGAACGGCGAGCGCCACCGCCTCATCACCGCGACCCACGGGCCGGTGCACCTCATCGAGGTCAACGACGTCATGCACCGCATCGCCCGCGACGAGGGCGGCGTCCTGCGTTCGCCGGCGCCCGCGCTCGTCGTCGCCACCCCCGTGGCCGTCGGCGACGTCGTCGAGGCCGGCGCCCCCGTCGTGGTGCTGGAGTCGATGAAGATGGAGACCGTCATCCCGGCCCCCTTCACCGCCCGGGTCAAGGAACTCCAGGTCATGACCGGCTCCCAGGTCGAGACCATGGCGCCGCTGGTCCGGCTCGAGCCCGTCGGCGACGGCGACGAGGCGGACGCACCGGCCGCGCCCGCGGCGTCCGTCGACCTGCCCGAGGCGCCGACGAACGGCACCCCGCGCGCCCGGGCCGATCGGCTGCGCAACGACCTGTCGGCGATCCTGATGGGGTACGACACCGACCCGTCCTCGCGGACGCTCGCCCGCTACCTCGCCGCGCGTGACGAGGTGCTGGCCGCCGGCGGTGACGTGCTCACCGACGAGATCGCGCTGGTCGCCCTCTTCGCCGACCTCGCGGTGCTCACCCGCAACCGGCCGGTCAACGAGCAGGTCAACACCGAGCTGCGCGTGCACTCCGACCGCGAGCACTTCCACCGCTTCCTCACCACGCTGGACGCCGCGCGCGCCGACCTGCCGCACACCTTCGTCAAGCGCCTGGCGACGGTGCTGCAGCACTACGGCGTCGACTCCCTCGACCGGACGCCCGCGCTGGAGGAGGCCGTCTTCCGCATCTTCCTGGCCCAGAAGCGCGTCGCCAACGACGTGCCGATCGTGCTGGGGATCCTCGACCGCTGGATCAACGAGCCCGCCCCCGACGCCGACCGTGCCGCCTCCGCGCGCGCCCACCTCGAGCGCCTCGTCCGGGCGACCCAGCTGCGGTTCCCGGCGGTCGGCGACCTCGCGCGCTCCGTGCGCTTCCGCTGGTTCGACCAGCCGCAGGTGGACGCCGAGCGTGCCGCCCTGCTGGCCGGGGTGGGGGCCGAGGCCGACGCGCTGGCGTCCGACCCCGCGACCCCCGACTACGCCGAGCGCATCCAGTGGCTCGCCGACATCCCGGAGTGGACGGTCAACAACCTCGCCCTGCGCCTGGGCCGGGGTGTCAGCGAGCGCGAGCCGATGCTCGAGGTGATGCTGCACAAGTACTACGCCGACTACGAGCTGGGGGAGTCCTTCGCGTTCGCCGTCGAGGGCCGCGCCGTCGTCGTCGCCGACTACCGCATCGAGTCGCGCCCGACCCGGTTCATCAGCACGATCGGCACCGCCGACGAGATGGGCACCGACGGGCCGCTGGCCCGCGTCGTGGCCGGCGAACTGGGGCGGCGTCCCGACGGCTCGGAGGCCGTCGTGGAGCTGTACGTCCTGTTCGACGAGGCCCCCGACCCCGGCGCGATCGGCGAGCAGTTGATCGCCGCCCTGTCCTCGTGGAGCTGGGGCGAGGGCGTGCGCCGCGTCGCGGTGGGCATCTGCACCGCCGACGGCGAGGTCGAGTACCGCACCTTCCGCTTCGGCGACGCCGGCCTGGCCGAGGACGACCGCATCCGCGGCCTGCACCCGATGGCTGCCCGCCAGCTCGACCTGTGGCGCCTGCGCGAGTTCGACGTCACCCGCATCCCCGCCCCCCGGGACGTGCTGCTGTTCGAGTGCGTCGCGAAGACCAACCCCGACGACCGCCGTCTCGTCGCGATGGCGCAGGTGCGCCAGCTCGCCGCCGTGCGGGACGCCCAGGGCCACCTCATCGGCCTGCCGCACGCCGAGCGGGCCGTCGAGAACTGCCTCGAGGCGATCCGCCGGACGCGGTCGGCCCGGGGCTCGGCCGGTTCGAAGCTCGACCTGAACCACGTGTGGGTGCACGTCTGGCCCGAGATCGACCTCCAGCTCGCCGACGTCGCCGCGCTGCGGCACAAGATCACCCCGCTGTCGGACGGCGCCGGCATCGAGGAGGTGCTGGCCCAGGGCCGGTTCGCGCGGCCGGGCCAGGAGACCGTGCCGATGGCGATCCGGTTCTACGCCGCGCCGGGGGCCGGCGTCCAGGCATCCGTGGGTGAGCCGCCGACCGAGCCGCTGCGCCCGCTGGACGACTACGCCTCCAAGGTGCTGCGCGCCAAGCGGCGGGGACTGGTCTACCCCTACGAGCTGTCGGCCACGCTGGCCGGGCGCGGGGGCACGCTGGTCGAGCTCGACCTCGACGAGAACGGTGCGTTGGTCGAGGTGTCCCGCGAGCCGGGGCGCAACAAGGCCGGCATCATCGTCGCCCGCGTCACGACGCCGACCGACCTGCACCCCGAGGGCGTCACCCGCATCGTGCTGTCGGGTGACCCGACCAAGGGCTTGGGTGCGGTGGCCGAGCCCGAGTGCGCGCGCATCATCGCGGCGATCGACCTCGCGGAGTCGATGGGCGTCCCGGTGGAGTGGTTCACCCTGTCGTCGGGTGCCCGCATCTCGATGGACTCCGGCACCGAGAACATGGACTGGGTCGGTGCCGCGCTGCGCCGCATCATCGAGTTCACGCAGGCCGGCGGCGAGATCAACGTGGTGGTGGCCGGCATCAACGTCGGCGCCCAGCCGTACTGGAACGCCGAGGCCACGATGCTGATGCACACCAAGGGCATCCTCGTGATGACGCCCGACTCGGCCATGGTGCTGACCGGCAAGCAGTCGCTGGACTTCTCCGGTGGCGTCTCGGCCGAGGACAACTTCGGCATCGGCGGCTACGACCGCGTCATGGGCCCCAACGGCCAGGCGCAGTACTGGGCGCCGAA
>DUOQ01000126.1 GCA_012838755.1 Propionibacterium sp.
CGCGCGGGCCCTCGTGATCAACCCCACCGACTCCGACGCGCTGCTGGTGCACGGTCAGGCGCAGGCGAAGCTGGGGGAGCACCAGGCCGCGATCGACGCCTACCGCAAGGCCCTGACGTTCGTACCCGTCGACTGGTGTGAGCCCTACACGTCGATGCAGGAGTCGTTCGGCGCGCTCGGCCAGCCCGAGCAGGCCACGTGGGCCGAGACGATGGCCACCACCTGCACCGGTGACCGCATGGCCGCGCGCGAGCGGCTGGCCGAACTCGCCGACGGCCCCGCCGGCGTGGACGCCATGCTCTCGCTGGGCCTCATGGCCGAGCAGGACAACGAGAAGGCGCTCGCCGTCGAGTGGTACCGCAAGGTGCTCGAGCGCGACGCCCGCAACATCGGCGCGATCTCGGCCCTCGCGGGACTGGGCGTGGGCCCCGACGGCACCGTCGTGGAACCGGAGAAGTGAGGCAACCGACCATGGCCCGCAGCGACACAGCCCCCGACGGCAGCATCCTCGACCTGTTCGACAGCGACCTCGACCACGCGGTCCCGCCCACCTCGCCCTCGGGGCCGGGTGGCGGCGGACCCGGCCCGGGGCGTCCGGTCGACGACGACGCGCGACGCCGGCGGCGCAAGATACTAGCCCTCATCCTCGCCCTGGTGATGCTGGTGGCCGGCGCGGTCATCGGCTGGTACCTGCTCAACCGCAAGCCGCTCACCGAGCTGCCCGGCACCCGCGTCGTGGACATGCCGACGTACAAGACGTCGATCTACGGCCTGGAGGCGCCGCTGGGCGTGGCGGTCGCCCCGGACGGCAGCACCATCTACGCCAGCCACGGTGGCGCCACCGCGGGCGTGAAGGTATTCAACCGGGACGGCCGCGAGGTCCGCTCGCTCGAGTTCCCGGCCGACGAGCCCTACCACGTGCCGGTCTACCTGACGGTGGCCCCCAACGGGAACCTGTACGTCGGCGACCGCGCCGCGGGCGAGGTCTACCTCTTCACCCCCGAGGGCGACTACATCGAGCGGTTCATCCCGCAGGACTCCGCCATCACCTTCTCCCCGCTGGGGGTCGCGGTGGCCGAGGACGGCACGCTCTACATCGCCGACGTGGCCAGCGAGGAGCCCAAGGACCACCGCATCCTGGTCTTCGACGCCAACGGCCTGCTGCTGGACACGTGGGGCGAGGGCGAGCTCAACTACCCCAACCAGCTCTTCCTCGAGGGCGGTTCCCTGTACGCCACCGACGGCAACAACGGGCGCCTGGTCGTGTTCGACGCCGAGGGCACCCGGTCGACCCTGGTCTCGACCGGCGTGGGTTCAGGCGACCTCGGGTTGCCGCGCGGTCTGGGCATCGACGACCGCGGCCGCATCTTCGTGGTCGACAGCACCGACCACATGGTGCGCATGTACACCAAGGGCGCCCAGCTCACCGACCAGCCCGAGTTCGCCGGGTCGTTCGGTGACGTGGGCATCAACGACGGCGAGTTCATGTTCCCCAACGGGCTCGACGTCGACGACCGCGCCCGGATCTACATCACCGACCGCCAGAACAACCGCCTCCAGGTGTGGGGGTTCTGATGGAACAGACGTTGCTCCCCGGAGGCACGGCAGCCGGTCGTGCGCGCGGGGTGCACACAACTGAATCGCACAACAGAACAGGCCCTACGAGCTCAGGAGGGAGTAACAAGATGAGCACTATGAAAAGGGTGCTGGGGGGTGTGCTCGCGACGCTCGTGGGCGTGTCCACCGCACTCTTGATCGGCGCGCCGAGCGCGTATGCCGACGCGGGTCCACACCGGTCCCGGGCGATCGACGAGGTCACGACTGGAACCCAGATCAACACCCTCGGCGACACCCGGTGTGCCTCCTGCCACCGCGCACACACGGCCAAGAGTCCGTACCTGCTGGCTGCCAGCAACCAGACGGACCTCTGCTTCACGTGTCACGGTGACGGTGGTGCGGGTGCGGCCACGAATGTCCAGTCCGGTGTCAACAACCGGGACGGCGGCGCCCTGCGGGGCGGCGGCTTCGACGCAGCGATGATCGACGCCGACAACGCCACGAAGGACATGTATTACAACGCGGCGCGCAACTCGTACTCGGCGACCAACCAGGTCATCCCGACCCTGGCCGCGCCCGCGGCCGTCACGTCGAGCCACCTCGGTGGCCCGAACGTGGTCTGGGGAAACGGCCCGATCTCCGCCACGGTGGACCCGGGCACGGTGACCTCCGCCTCGACCAAGCTCGAGTGTGGTTCCTGCCACGACCCGCACGGGAACGGCAACTACCGCATCCTCAAGCCGGTGCCGAACAACGCTCCGAGTGGGACCAACCCGGTCACCATCCCGGACACCACGGTCAAGGTCTACACGACGGACAACTACTGGGTTGCCGCGGACGAGCCGGCGTTCGACGCCGACACCGAGTTCCGCACGACGCAGTACCTGGGCGCCACCAGCATCCAGGACCCGACGCCCGTCGTGAAGACCGTGTCCGCGAGTGTCGCCGCCAACGGTGGCGTCGACATGTACCTGGCCAACGTCGCGGCGTGGTGCACCACGTGCCACACCCGCTACCTGGCCCCGAGTGGTTCCTGGCGCACCAGTTCCGGGGACGCCGTGTTCACGTACCGTCACACGGGCGAGAACATCTCCGGTGAGGTCGCCAACAACCGCAACTGCATCCAGTGCCACGTCGCACACGGATCGAACGCGGAGATGTCGGCTCGCGGCTCCGCCGTCGAGTGGCCGGGTGAGGCACTCGCTCCGGAGACCAGGAGCACCGACAGCCGCCTGCTGCGCGTCTCCGAGCGTGGCGTCTGCCTGATGTGCCACAACGTCTGATCGATCAGCCAGATCGAACCTGACACCGTCCCAACCAACCACGAGGAACACAGATGAGGACGACCGCGGGACGTACCCGGCACCGGTCAGCGGCCCGGCCGCTGGCGCTGGTGGCGGTGACCGTGCTCGCGGTCGTGCTCGCCGGGCAGGCGGTGGGTGTCGAGCCCACCGCTTCGCCCGCACCCACGCCCGCCCCCGTCACGAGCGCCGCCCCCGACCCCACCCTCCTCCCCGACACCTCTCCGGCGTCCACCACCGCCCTTCCCGGCGACGTACCGGTGCCCGCCCCCGTCACGAGCGCCGCCCCCGCCACCACCGCACCCGAGGCCCCCGCCGCACCCCCGAACGCCGTGCTGGCCACCGTGGGCGACACCGCCGACGACGCCACCTACCTCGCGCCCGGTGCCGACGCCACCGGCGTGCTGCCGTTCGACACCCTGCGCCTGCGGGTGCTGGTCGCCAACGCGACCGACGCCCCGCTGGTCTGGACGCCCCAGCTCGAGTTCCGCCCCGCCGCCGACCCGGGCGCCGCGTTCGTGCCGCTGCCCGAGATGGCCACGCCCGGCGTCCCGCTGCACACCACCCACGAGTGGGCCGCCGTCGCGGGCGGCGGTTCCGAGGCCGGACCGGTCACGGCCCCCCTGGCCGACACCGTGCTGGGGCTCCCCGACGGACTCGCCACCGCGCCCGGACGCCGCGCGAGCGGCCCCAACCCGGACGCCCCCGCCACCGTCGCGGCCCGCACCGCGTTCGAGCAGGAGTTCACGTTCCGCGCCTCGATCGAGGCCGCCTTCCGGGCCACCTACGAGGTCCGCGTGACCGATGCAGGGACGCCCCTGGCCGACGGCGCGATCCTCCGCGTCGTGATGGCCGACGACCCCGGGATCGCCGCACCCGACGGGGCGCGCCAGGGCAGGGCGCTGTCGCCCGAGTTTCCGCTGGTGCTGCCGCAGGCCCGGATGACGGCCCAGGCCGCCGCGACCGAGCTGTCTGCGATCCGCGTGGTCGAGGACGTGCCCAGCGCGATGCACAAGCCGGGAGCAGCGTCCAGCTGCGCCACCTGCCACAGCACCCACACCGGGCAGTCCCTGTCGCTGCTGCGGACGCCCGACCAGACCACCCTGTGCCACACGTGCCACGGCGCGGCCGGCATGGGCGGCGCCGCCGACGTGGCGGCCCAGTTCGCCGCCGGGCAGCCCAACGACCCTGACACCCGCAGCTACTACAGCCACGACCTCGCCGCAGCGGGCCACGTCCTGGACAGCAACGACGAGTTCGGTGGCCAGCTCAACCGCCACAGCCAGTGCACCGACTGCCACAACCCGCACGACGTGTCGCAGGCGTCCCCGTTCGGCGTGTCCGGCGTTGCCGTCGAGAACGGCGAGGCGGGCACGGCCCCCACCTACTCCCGCATCGACGGGCGCGTGCAGCCGATCACCGCCGAGTATCAGCTGTGCTTCAAGTGCCACTCCGGCTGGACCGAGCAGCTGCCCAACGACCCCGAGCACCCCTCGCGCGACCGCACCGACCTCGGGCTGGCGCTCAACCCGGACAACGCGTCCTACCACCCGGTCGAGGCGCCCGGGAAGAACCAGACACCGAAGATGGCCGACAGCCTGGCCGGCTCCTCGTCGTACAAGCTGTGGGACCTGAAGACCACCGACACCATCTCCTGCACGATGTGCCATGCGAGCAGCGCGCTGGACGCCACGACCGTGGCCGGCGCGGCCCGCCCGGTGCACGCCTCGGAGAACCGCGGCATCCTCGTGCGCCCCTACGAGAACCGCGTGCTGTCGACCCGGGGCACCTTTTACGAGGCCGCCGGCTTCGCCCTGTGCCTGACCTGCCACGCCGAGACGCCCTACATGAACCAGATGGGCCCGGGGGCGGCGACCGCGACCAACTTCGACTTCCACGGCCTGCACACGGCCGGGATCGGAACGCGCGGCACCGGCGGCACCGACATCGACCTGGCCGGGGCCGGCCAGGGCAATGCCCGCTGCGCCGAGTGCCACTTCCGCAGCCACGGGCCCTCGGACGCCCCGGGCGAGCAGGCGCTCGACGGCTCCGGCCTGGTGACGTTCTCGCCCAACGTGCACCCGAGCACCGCTCTGGGCGGCACGGTGCGGTTCACCAAGACGGCGACCGGAGGCAGCTGCACCCTCACCTGCCACGGCAAGGACCACCAGGGCATCCGGTACAGCAACGGCTGATGCGGGGGTTGAGGCGGGGTAGATACCCCTCTCTATCCAATATGAACCATCCGGCGGATAGTTATACAAATCGCTCAAAACGACACTTGTGGTACCAGCCCGCGTGCGTCCGCGCGCGGTACCGATGAGGAGCGTCACGAACGATGTCCCGCACGCAGACCGTCACCGTGAACCAGGCGCGCAACGAACTGCTCGGCCGCCTCGGGCTTCCCGCGGGCAGCAGGGGTGAGTCCCTGACCGCCTCGCAGCGTCAGCTCGGCGACTTCCTGGACGGTGCGCCCGAGGAACTGCGTGGCTGGGCCGACAAGCGCCAGGCCGAGGCCGACCGCATCTTCGAGCTGCTGACCGGTCCCGACTCCGACCTCGCCGACCTCGTGGCCGCCCGCCAGGCCACCGCCCCGGCGCCCGGCGGCTTCCCGACGTGGGCGAAGTGGCTGGCCGGTCTCGCGGCCGTCGCGGCCGTGGTGTTCGGCGTGTACCAGATCGGCAAGCCCCCGACGGACCTCCCCGCGATGACCGCGGCCGAGGGTGCCACCGCAGCACCGGCCGCCCCCGGCCTCGACGAGGCGAGGGTCGCCGAGCTG
Source organism: Propionibacterium sp. (assembly GCA_012838755.1). Lineage (GTDB taxonomy): Bacteria > Actinomycetota > Actinomycetes > Propionibacteriales > Propionibacteriaceae > Propioniciclava. Next base: position 5,638 of record DUOQ01000126.1, read on the forward strand.
ATGGGCGAGCTGCAGTCGAACCCCGACGACGTCGCGGTCCTGTTCGACCTGGGCAACGCCTACTACCAGGCCGACCAGTACCAGCAGGCAAGCGAGTGGTACCAGAAGGTCATCGACGTGAACCCCGACGACGAGAAGGGCCTCGTCGCCCTCGGCGCGACGTCGTTCAACCTCGGTGACCTCGAGAAGGCCGAGACCGTCTGGAACAGGGCGGCCGAGCTCTACCCGAACAACCCCGAGGTCTTCTACGACCTGGGCTTCCTCTACATGACCACCCAGCGCATGGACGAGATGAAGGTCGCCTGGGACAAGGTCATCGAGATCGCGCCCGAGTCCGAGTTCGCCAAGACCGTCCAGAGCCACGTGGGCAGCGTGAAGCCCGAGGCCATGGGCTCCGCAGCGCCGGCCGCCGAGGCCGGCCCGCAGGCGACCCCCGAGGGCAACGGCTGAGCCATGGTCGAGGTCGGGTTGGCAGTCGCGTTCGTCGCCGGGGTGGCGACCTTCGCCTCGCCCTGCTGCCTGCCCATGGTGCCGGTCTGGATCGGCTACATCGTCGGGGGCACCCCCGCCGGACAGCGCACCAACCGCCTCGTCGCCCTCCAGCAGTCGCTGGCCTTCGTGGCCGGGTTCGCCGTCGTCTTCGTCGGCCTGTGGGCGTCCATCGGCCTGGTCGGCTACCTGTTGCGCGGCTACGTCGACATCATCCGCCAGGTCGCCGGCGTCCTGCTGATCGTCATGGGGCTGCACGTCACCGGCCTGGTCACCATCCCCTTCCTGCGCAACACCGTCTCGGTGGGTGCCGGGCGCCTCGTGCGCCGCGACGCCTCCGGAGCGGTCGTGCAGGATGCGCCGAACGTGCTCCGCTCGGCGCTGTTCGGTGTCGTGTTCGCCGCGGGCTGGACGCCCTGCGTCGGCCCGACGCTCGGGGCCATCATCGGGATGGCCTCCCTCAACGACACGTTCGGGCAGGGGACCCTCCTGCTCGTCGTGTTCGCGCTCGGTCTCGGCCTGCCGTTCGTGCTGGTCGCCCTGGGTGCTGACGCCGTCCGCCAGCGACTGGCCTGGGTGACGAACCACCAGGCCGTCGTCTCGATCGTGACCGGCGCCCTGCTCATGGTCGTCGGGTTCCTGATGCTCACGAACCTGTTCGCCCGCCTGGCCCAGTTCACACCGCAGTTCCCCGTCTGAAAGAGAATCCGATGAGCTCGCACGCGAAGGAACGCACCCGCTCCCGCAAGGAGCAGGTCGACGTGTTCGACAGCGGCGTCGACGTGCTCGACGACGTCCACCCCGAGCCCGAGCGCCGCCACCGCGGCCGCCGGACCAACCCGCTCGAGGCGGTGTGGAACGTCCTCATCTCCATGCGCACCGGCCTGTGGCTGATCCTCATCCTGGGCCTGCTCACGCTGGCCGGCACGATGATCGTCCAAGCGACGCCGGACGCGATGGCCGACCCCGAGGTCTACCAGGCGTGGTACGAGGCGGGCCCGAAGCAGAAGTACGGCGGCTGGGCGCC
>DUOQ01000127.1 GCA_012838755.1 Propionibacterium sp.
CGCATCACCCGTCGCATGTCCGACAGGGTGTCGATGGCTGCGATCACCAACGACATCTACACCATCGAGGACGCCAAGATCCTCGCCGCCACGAGCGTGCTGCCCGAGGACCGCATCATCGGCGTCGAGACCGGCGGCTGCCCGCACACCGCCGTCCGCGAGGACACCTCGATGAACGACGCCGCCGTCGAGGAGATGATGCGCCGCCACCCCGACCTCGAGGTGCTGTTCATCGAGTCGGGCGGCGACAACCTGTCGGCCACGTTCAGCCCCGAGCTGGTGGACTTCTCGATCTACGTCATCGACGTGGCGCAGGGGGAGAAGATCCCGCGCAAGGCCGGGCACGGCATGATCAAGTCCGACCTGCTGGTGATCAACAAGACCGACCTGGCGCCCTACGTCGGGGCCAGCCTCGAGGTGATGAGGGAGGACACCCTCAAGGTGCGCGGGAAGAACCCGTTCGTCTTCACGAACCTGAAGACCGACGAGGGGCTCGACGAGGTCGAGGCCTGGTTTAACCACGCGGTGCTGATGAACGACCTGGCATGAGTTCGGCCTTGGGGTTCCGCGCGGCCGCGTCCAGGCCGGACGCGTACGCGGGGACGATGAACCTGTCCGTGGGGCGGTCGGGCGACCGTTCCCGCCCTGTGCGGACCGAGAGCGCCGGCGTCCTACGGTTGATGAAGCCGCTCCACCTGGACGACTCGGGGCAGGTCTCCTACTTCGTCGTGAACCCGGGCGGTGCCTACTTCAGCGAGGCCTGCCGCATGGACGTCGAGGTGCTGCCCGGCGCCAGCCTGCTGCTGTCCTCGCAGGGCGCCACCCGCATCTACCGGACGCCCCGCGGCCCGGCCGTGCAGGAGGCGTCCTTCACGGTGGGGGAGGGCGCACGGCTGGAGTACGTCCCCGACCAGCTCATCGCCTACCGGGACGCCGACTACCGCCAGGTGACCACGATCACGATGGCGGCCGACGCGCAGGTGTTCGTCGAGGAGATCGTCACGCCCGGCTGGGACCCCGACGGGACCCCCTTCACCTACACCGGCATGCTGTTGCGCCTGGAGGTCCGCCACGCCGACGGCGGCCTCGTGTGCGCCGACAACGTGCGGATCGTGCCCGGCGACATCGGGGCGGCCATCGACGGCATCGGCTACATGGAGGGCGCCTCCCACATGGGCAACGTGCTCATCCTCGGCCAGCACGTCGACGAGACCTACGTGGACGCGGTGCGCGAGCTGGTCGACGCGGCCGGGCTGGAGAGGGCGGGGGTGACCTCCGGAGCGCGCCACGGGATCCCGTGGGTGATGGTGCGTGCGCTGGCGTCCTCGACCGACGCGCTGAGCGCCCTGGCGCTGGCGGTCAACGAGCACGACCGGTCGGTCACCACCGGCCAGGGGCGCCTGAACCTGCGCCGGTACTGACCGTTCCCTCCGCAGTCGCTCCCGCGCGTGTGGGCCTTCAGGATCTATGGCAGCGGACGCCGCGCACAGACCTCGGTGAGGTCCAACGAGCGGGTGGCCAGCCGCCGGGTCAGCGCGGGCGAGTGCGAGACGAACACCAGCCCCAGGCCGCGGCGCTCGGCTTCAGCCAGCAGGAACGCCCAGATGCGCGCCTGGGTGACCGCGTCCAGCATCGTGGTGATCTCGTCGGCGATCAGGTAGGCCGGGTTGGCGGTCAAGGCCCGGGCGATGGAGAAACGCTGCATCTCGCCGCCCGACAACTCGTGCGGATGCCGGGTCAGCCACCTCTCCTGGATCCCCAACGCGTCGAGCACCCGCCCCTCGGGCTCGCCGGCCTCGGCGAGGCTGCTCGCCATGCGCAACCGCGGGTCGAGCACGCGTTCCGGGTGCTGGTTGATCAACTGCACCGGGCAGACATCCCGCTGGGGCAGCGGCACCCCGTCGATCAACACCTGCCCTGCCTGGGGCCGCTCGTAGCCCGCCAGCAGCCGGCACAGGGTGGTCTTCCCGAACCCGGACGGCGCGTTCAGCGCCAGCCGCTCACCCGGCGACACACTCACGCTGAGCCCCTCGAACAACGGCCGGCGCGCTCCCGCATGCCTGAACCCGAGATCACGCCCCTCAAGCATCGCGGCCCTCCTCGTCCGAGGCCCCGGACTCCTCGACCACCGCGAAATCGTGCTCGGGCAGCGCATGCCACAGCGCACGCGAGAAGGGATGCCGCAGCAGTTCGGGGGACGCGAAGCGCTCCACCGGCACCTCCTCGACGACCGTGCCGTCCTGGAAGACCGCCACCCGGTCGGCCACCCGCAGGGCCAACTCGATGTCGTGGGTGATCAGCAGGACCCCGCCGCCCGCGTCGGCGAAGTCACGGAAGTCACCCAGCGCGCGCACCGCCAGCTCGAGGTCGAGCCCGGGCGTGGGCTCGTCGGCGATGATGACCCGCGGGTCGTCCATCAGCGCACAACACAGCAGGACGCGCCGCGCCATCCCGCCCGACAGTTGGTGCGGGTACATCCGCGCGACGTCGGCGTCCAGGCCGTAGCGGGCGAACAACTCCCGCTGCCGAAGCACCCGGCGCCGGGCGTCCGCGCGGTCGGTGGCCGCGCCCTGCACCTGCCGCCCGACCGTCATCGTGGGGTCCAGGTACGCGACGCTCTGCGGCACCAGTGACAGCCCCTTGCCCCGCAGGCGACGCAACCCTGCGGCGTCCTGCAGTTCGCCGTCGACCCAG
>DUOQ01000128.1 GCA_012838755.1 Propionibacterium sp.
AGGTGCCCGGCTGCGCGACGGGGGCCGCGGCGTCCGGGTCAGCGCCGATGGCGCGCAACAGCTCGGCGCGCAAGGTGGCGGCGCTGCGGGGGAACGGCTCGTCGTCGAGCTCGGCGAGGGCGGCGTGGTGGACGCCGAGGTGCTGGTTGAGCGCGACCGAGGCTCCCATCACCCGGGCGACGCGCCGGACGCGGTCGGGGTGGCTGATCACCCGGACGAAGAAGTCGGGCTGCTCGGCGGCCATGCGGGCGAACCCGCTCATGGCCAGGTCGGGGTCGGAGCTGGCGAGCACCTCGTCGACGAGGCGCCGGATCGCGTCCTCCTCGTCGAAGACCGCGAACCAGGACTCGATGACGGTCACCGCGTGGTGGGGGTCACCGAAGCCGCGGCGGGCCAGCCGCCCCGCGGGGGTCGACATCCGGTCCATGCTGCGGATGCTAGCGCGGTCACGACTCCACAACGGTGATGACTCATGCTTGACAGACTGCAAGGTCGGATTGCGGGCCGGGGAATTCATCGTGTTGCTCGGCCCATCGGGCTGCGGGAAGTCAACCGCCCTGAACTGCCTCGCCGGGCTGCTCCCCCTGACCCACGGCGAGATCCACATCGACTCCGAGCGGGTCGACACCCAGCCCCCCGAACGCCGTGGTTTCGGCATGGTGTTCCAGAACTACGCCCTGTTCCCCCACCTCACCGTGGAGAAGAACGTCGCGTTCGGGCTGGCCATGCGCAAGGTCTCCCGCGAGGAGACGAGGCGCCGCGTCGCCGAGGCGATCAACCTGGTCAAGCTCGGCGACCACGTCAAGAAGCTCCCCGGACAGCTCTCCGGCGGCCAGCAGCAGCGCGTGGCGATCGCCCGTGCCATCGTGCTCGAACCGCGGCTGGTCCTCATGGACGAGCCGCTGTCCAACCTGGACGCGAAACTGCGCCTCGAGATGCGCACCGAGATCCGCCGCATCCACCAGAGCCTCGGGCTGACCACCATCTACGTCACGCACGACCAGGAGGAGGCCCTGTCCATGGCCGACCGCCTGGTCGTGCTTCGCGAGGGCCGCGTCCAGCAGGTCGGCACACCCCAGGAGTTGCACGATGCGCCGGTCAACTGGCACGTCGCCGACTTCATGGGCTACCGGAACACCCTCGACGTCACCGTCACGGAGATCGAGCCCGCGGCGTCCGGGACCGGAACCCGCGCGGCGCGGGTCGACGCCGGCGGCATCCCGCTGTCCGTCACCGCGATGGATGACCTGCGCCCCGGCGACGGCGGACGCCTCGCGATCCGCCCGGAGGACCTCACCGCGCTCGGCGGGGGTGATCAACCCCGGGGCGGCAACGTGCTGGACGCCGAGGTCTCGGTCGTGGAGTACCACGGCCGCGAGTTCTCGGTCGGCGTGGTGAACCCCGCGGGCGCCACGTGGCACGTGCGCTCGCTGTTCGCACCGGAGCCCGGTGACGCCGTCCGCCTCACCGTCGACCCCCGGCGGGCCCTGTTGTTCCGCGACGTCGACCGGCTCTCGCCGGACGAGGCCGACCTGGAGGAGGCCCGGGCATGACATCGAGCGCTTCCACGCGGCGAGCCGCCGCGGGTGGGCGGGCCGACCCAACCCGGAGTTCGGCCAGCCTGCGCCACCGCCTGGCCGAGCGCGGGGTGGACGCCGGGTTGCTGATGCTCGTCCCGGCGCTCATCTTCACGCTCGTGCTGTTCGTCTACCCGTTCGCCTACGGGCTGGGGCTGACCCTGCAGCCCACCGCCGGCAGCCAGGCCCGGTACGGGGGCGGGCTGTTCGCGAACTACGTCGGGTTCTTCACCGACCCGTTCATCTTCGACTCGATCTGGATCACGATGCGCTTGGCCCTGCCGGCCGCCCTGTTCAACGTGGTGGCGGCCGTCCCCGTGGCCTTCAAGCTTCGCGGCCGGTTCCGCGGCAAGCGCCTCCTCACGACGCTGCTGGTGCTGCCCATCACGCTCGGCACCGTGCTCACCGCCCAAGGGCTGCTGATCTTCGCCGGGCGGCAGGGCTGGCTGAACCGGTTCCTGATCGACATCGGGCTGATCGACGCGCCGCTGCAGCTGGTCATGAACTACACCGGCGTGTTCCTGTCCCTGGTGATCTCGGGGTTCCCGTTCTCGTTCCTGCTGATCTCCTCCTACCTCTCGGGCATCGACCCCTCGCTCGAGGCCGCCGCCCGCACGCTGGGGGCCAACTGGTTCGAGCGCTTCAGGCGGATCATCCTGCCCCTCCTCGCACCCGGCCTGGCGACCACCTTCATCCTCACGTTCGTCCTCGCCTTCTCCGTGTTCCCCTCCGCCCGCCTGGTCGGCGACGCGGGCGGCGAGACCCGCGTGATGGCGCTCATGGCATACCGGTCGTTCGCCGAGCAGATCGACTACCCGATGGCCTCGACCATCGCGATCATGATGGGCTTCGTCGAGCTCGTCGTCATCGCCGTCGTCCTCCTGTGGCGGGCGACGTTGTTCAAGGGACCGACAGGAGGCAAGGGCTGATGTCCACCGTGACCGAGACCCCCACGCGCCGGGGGGCGCCCAGCGCGCCCCCGCGCCGCGCGATCGTCGCAGCGCCCAGCACGTGGATCACCTGGGCCATCGTGGCCGCCTTCTTCGTCTTCCTGGTCGGCATCGTCGTGTCCGTCGTGGTCGACTCCTTCTCCAAGCAGTGGTTCGGCCAGTGGCTGCCGCCGCAGTACTCCACCGACTGGTACACGAACGCCTGGGAGCGCTTCAACCTGACCCGGGTCATCGGCGTCACGATCGGCGTCGGGTTGACGGTCGTCGTGCTCTCCATCCTGATCGGCGTCCCCGCGGCCTACGTCCTGGCCAGACGCACGTTCCCGGGGAAGCGGTTCGTGATGCTGTTGTTCCTGTTGCCCGTGATCATCCCCCCGATCACCTACGGCATCCCGCTGGCCACCGTGATGTACGCCAACGGCCTGGGCCGGACGCTCCTGGCCGTGGTCCTGGTGAACCTCGTGCCCTCGGTGCCGTTCGTGATCCTGACGATGACGCCGTTCATCGAGCAGATCAGCCCCTCGATCGAATCAGCGGCCCGCATGTGCGGCGCCCGAACGCTGGACATCTTCGTGCGCATCCTCGCCCCGCTGCTCGTCCCCGGCGTGCTCGCCGCGAGCATCCTCGTGCTGGTCAGGACGGTCGGCATGTTCGAGCTGACCTTCCTCGTCTCCGGCCCTCAGGTCGACACCCTGGTCGTGGCCATCTACCGGGCCATGACCTCGGCTGGCGGCGGTGAAGCACGCCAACTGGTGTCCGCGATGGCGGTGCTCTACACCGCGACCATGCTCATCACGCTCGTGGTCGCCCTGCGGTTCGTCAACCCGACCCAACTGGTGGCGCGCGTGCGCGACACGAGGGACGACGACTGATGGCGCCGGTCCGCATCGCCGAGGCGCGGGTGATCGTCTGCTCACCCGACCGCAACTTCGTCACCCTCAAGCTCACGACCGACGACGGCACGGTGGGCTGGGGCGACGGGACGCTCAACGGCCGTGAGCTCGCCGTGGCCTCCTACCTGACCGACCACCTCTCCCCCCTCCTGGTCGGGCGCGAAGCCGGGCGCATCGAGGACACCTGGCAGTACCTGTATCGAGGCGCCTACTGGCGCGGCGGTCCCGTCGGCATGACCGCGCTGGGCGCCGTCGACACAGCGCTGTGGGACATCAAGGCCAAGCGCGCCGGCGTCCCGCTCTACGAGTTGCTCGGCGGGCGCAGCCGCGACGGCATCCGGGTGTACGGCCACGCCACGGGGGCGACCATCCCCGACACGGTCGCCGACACCCGGCGCCTGATGGAGGCGGGATTCAGCGCGATCCGCATCCAGACCGACACCCCGGGCACGCAGGGCGCCTACGGCGTCTCCGTCCCGGGACAGGTCTACGACCCCTCCGCCGGCGGACACCTGCCCCAGGAGACGGTCTGGCACACCCCCTCTTACCTGCGCCACACGCCCACCCTGTTCGAGGCCGTGCGCGAGGAACTGGGCTGGGAACTCGACCTGCTCCACGATGTCCACCACCGGCTGTCCCCCCGCGAGGCCGCCCAGCTGGGCAGGTCCGTGGAGCGCTTCAACCCCTTCTGGCTGGAGGACCCCACCCCTGCCGAGGACCAAACCGCCTACCGCTACATCCGCGCCCAGACCACGGCGCCCCTCGCCACCGGCGAGGTGCTCAACTCCATCTGGGGCGTCCAGACGCTCATCACCGAGCGACTCGTCGACTACGTCCGGGCCACGGTGGTCCACGCGGGCGGCGTGACCCACCTGCGCCGGATCTTCGACCTGGCCCACCTCTACGGGGTCCGGACCGGGTCCCACGGCGCCACCGACCTGTCACCCGTCTCCCTCGCGGCTGCCCTGCACCTGGATCTCGCCATCCCCAACTTCGGGATCCAGGAGTACATGGCGCACACGGCCCTGACCGACCGTGTCTTCCCGCACGGCTACCGGTTCGCCGACGGGTACCTCCATCCCGCCGACGAGCCGGGCCTCGGCGTCCACCTCGACGAGGACCTGGCAGCACACCACCCCTACGAGCGTGCCTACCTGCCCGTCGCGCGGCTCCGGGACGGCACCGTCCACGACTGGTGAGTGCCGGTCGCGGGAGCCGACTACTCTGGAGGGGCTTTCACATCCCGAGGAGTCCCGATGAGCAAGACCCGCGCGCGCAAGGCCTGGTCGCGCCGCCGATGGGTGCTGGTGATCGGCGCCGTCCTGCTGGCCATCGCGCTGGTCGCCGGCCTGGTCATCTGGAACTCGTCGCGTTCTCCCGAACAGCAAACCACCGAGGTCGTCCGTGCGACGCGCACCGACGAGACCACGACGGTGTCGCTGGCCGGCGTCCTCGCCCCCCAGCAGCAGGCCAACGTGTCCTTCGCCGTGCCCGGGACCGTCCGCACGATCGACGTGAAGGTCGGCGACGAGGTCACCGTCGACCAGCAGCTCGCGTCGGTCGACGACCGTGACCTGCGCAACGCCGTGAGCCTCGCCGAGGCCCAGGCCGCCGCGGCGCGCGCCCAGCTCCAGACCGTGCGGGACGCCGACCGGGCCACCTCGGCCCAGGTC
>DUOQ01000129.1 GCA_012838755.1 Propionibacterium sp.
CGCGGGTCGCGACCGGCGCGGAAACCGTGGTGTGCAAGGCCTGCCATGGGTGACCGACGGCGTGGGCTGCGACGGCGCGGTCGAGCCAGTGCAGGGCCAACGCCGTCTGTCCGGCGGCCTGGAGCCGTGCCACGATCTCGCCGTAGTAGGTGGTGGGTCCGCCCGACAGCAGGGTGACAGCGGCGTCGGTTTTGCCGTCGTGGTCGGCCAGTTCCAGCAGCATGGCCGCCACCTCATCGCGGTATGGGTCACCCGCCGGCGCGTACCCAGCGAGTGCGGCGACTGTGTCGCGGTAGGCCACCCAGGCCGGATCGTCCAGGGCGTGGGCGATGGCGCCCAGAGTCAAGGACGGCCAGCCGTACTCCATCCGGAACGCGATCACCCAGCGGGCCAGCGCGGTGGGGTCGGGGTGTCCCTCCACTGCGCGGGCATACAGTTCGCAGGCGCGCTCGGCGACACCCACGAGTGCGTCAGCGTTGTCGCTTGACTGACCCAGGTCGCCGATCCGGGTGAGGAGGTGCTCCAGCACCTGTCCGACAATGGGGTGTGCGCCCTGGTCGAGGTGGCGTTCCAACTCGTCGAGGACCTCGTCCACGGCTGCGATGCCGTCATCATCGTCCTCGTCATAGGAGAAGGGATCGCCATAATCGAGGTCGACGCCCGAGATGGCGGCGTCGACCATCCTGACGAGCTCGGTTTCGACGTGGGTGTTGTCGGGGGTGGCCAGCAGCTGCAGCGCGCGCATGGCCTCGGGACTGTAGGACGCCAACACCAGCACAAGCTCGCGCACCGACAGGTTATCCAGACCGGCGAGGAACTCCTCCACCTCCGCGCTGACCGGGTGTCGGACGCCGTCCGCGCCGATCACCGTGCGCATGGCCATCGTCGTTCGCCGTGGCGAACGGAAACGCCGTGCGGGGGAGACGTCATCCTCACCTCTCCGAGATGGTGGACGGTCAGCGTGGGTGGCCAGCGACGGCGCCCCGGGTCCTACCCACCCCCAGGAGAACACACAGGGCGCGCCGCTGACCCCACGAGGCTACACGCGGCAGGCGATCCCGCTCGGGGGCGTCGAATGTCGGGATTCGAGCGCGGCCGCGAGGGGCGCCTGGCTTCCTGGCTGCTGCTCGTTCCCCCATCTGGGCCACCTCGCACGCCGCCCATCCAGTGATCCTGATTTGGGCGTTGCCGGTGCGTGCGATGACGCTAACGGCGTCCCGATGCAGGGGTAGGAGGGCCCCATCCATGGCAGCCCGCTCATCAGGCTGACGCTCTGGTGCTTCGACGGGCGAGCCACTTGGGGTTGTTGTCGATGATCTGTTCGGTGCGGGCGGGGATCTCGGTAGGGGCCTCATCTTCGTCGTCGCTGCGGTCGAAGACGTTCTCGCGGAGCAGTTGTTCGGCGGCGCGATGGTGTCCTTGGGACGCAAGCGCGGCGGCGAGATCCAGCTGGGCGGTCTCCTCGGCTGGCGCGACACGGACGGCGAGCTGGGCAGCTTTTTGGGCCGCGGCGTGGTCGCCCAGGGCGAGGCTGGCAGTCGTGACGAGGTGGGTAACGTCGACGATCGAGCACAGGAGGACCTGGTCGAGCCGCTGCCCTTCGCTGAGCCAGGTGCCACCGTTCCGGCGGAGTTGTCCGAATGGCGTGCCGCTGACGAGACTCAGGGCCCGACGAAGGTCGTCCAGGCCGGCAGAACCTCGCGCCTCACCCCGCGCGCGGAGGCGACGGAACAGGTCCGCGTCGACCAGAAGGTCTTCGACTTGATAAGCAGCTCGTCCTCGGACGCTCGCTGCTGTGGTTTGGCGGCTGTCGGGCACGTGCGGACGGCCGGTGCGCGGGTTGACGCCCAGCCAGGTGCGGAGGGCGAGGACGTCCTTGCGGACGCGTCCGGAGGGGATGCCCATGGCGTCGGCGACTTCCTCAGTGGTAGCGCCGTGCGGGCGGGTGGCCAGGAACGCGAGCAGTTCGCTGAAGTAGGGTTTGCGGTCCACGGCTGCGGTTGGCGTCCCGGTGGGGGCGACCCGGACGGTGAGGGGACCCAGCAGCATCAGCTTGGGCAGGTCGCAGCTCGGATCGAACCACGTGCTGACGTCGTCGTCGAGGGTCGGGTCGTCTTGTTCAACCAGCTCGC
>DUOQ01000130.1 GCA_012838755.1 Propionibacterium sp.
CCTGCGCCGGCACCGGACGCCCGAGGTCGCGCGCACGGTCGAGGAACTCCAGCCAGCCCCCGGCCACCCGGGTGGACGCCGGGCCGCGGGTGCGCCGGCGGTACCGGCGCAGGGCCTTGGCCCCCAGCAGCAGGCCGACGACCGCGAGGATCGCGCCGATCGGCGGGCCGACCACGCGCACCACGCCGAGGATGACCTTCCACCAGTCGACCTGCTGGGCCGGCCGCTCGAGCTGGTCGCCGACCCCGTGGGTGTTGAACAGCGAGTCGAACGAGCCGGGGGGGCGCACCGGGTTCGGCGGCGGCACGTGGGGCGCGTTCTGCTGCTCGAGGGTCTTGGGCGGGACGTTGGTGGGCTCCTTGTTGCGGTCGGGGGTGAACGCCTCGGTGGGGATCGTCACCCAGCCCTGCCCGGCGAGGCTGACCTCGACCCATGCCTGCACGTGCTGGCCCTTGACCACGCCGTCGGCGGGCACCGGCGCGCCCATCACGACGCGCGCCGGGTAGCCCAGGCGGTTGAGCGCGAGCGCGTACGTGGCCGCGTAGTGCTCGTCGCTGCCGACGAGCTCGGTGCCGAACGTGAGCAGGCGCTTGAGTCCGTGGCCGGGCAGGTACTGCTGCTGGCCGGGCTTGGTGCCGTTGCTCCACGCGCCGTCCTCGCGCAGGACGCGGGCCACCTCCTGGGCACGGCTCCACGGGTCGCCGGCGGCCGCGGCCATCGACTCGAAGGTGGGCACCAGGGGGGCGCTGACGGTCTCCCGCACGAGGACCGGGCCGGATGCCTGAGGCAGTTGCCCCGTGTCGGCGGGCAGGGCGACCGAGGTGACCTCGATGGTGTCCCCCGCCTTCAGGAAGTCGGGGACCAGGCCCTGGCCGGTGCCGATGTTGTAGCGCACCACGTCCCCGTGGGCCCGGGCGTTGGGGCCGGTGAACTGGATCTCGGTGGCCGGGCCGGGCGCGGGGAGCCACACCGCGAGCTCGCGGGTGGCGGCGAAGGCGGGCTCGATGGTCAGCCGGACGGTGGTCGTCTGGCCGGTGGGCGTCCCGGGGATGCGGGCGCCGATGCGCTGGAAGCCGGTGCGCGGGTCGCCGGCCACCCCGCCCGAGGCGCTCCAGGCCAAGCCGTCCCAGTCGTCGAGGACGGCCATGCGCAGCAGGCTGCCCGGGGCTGCCCCCTCGACACGGAGCAAGGGCTGGTCGTAGAGCGCCTGGCTGTCGGAGGAGTACTTGCGGAAGCCCGCCAGCGGCGAGGGGTAGCGGTCGACGTCGAGCGGTGGCTGCACCCAGGTACGCAGCACGGTGCGGGGGGTCCGCTCGGGGCCGGGCATGAGCTGGGCCGCGCCGACCCCGCCGGCCAGCGCGAGGGCCAGCAGGACGCCACCCGCGACCCAGCGGGTGGACCGGCCCAGGCCGGTGCCGCCCAGGGAGCGGCGGCGGGTGTGCCGGACGAACAACCACACGAAGGTGCCGGCGGTGCCGAGCACGCCGACCAGGACGGGCGCGGCCGCCTCGAAGGTGCCCAACAGGATCAGCGCCGCCAGGAGCCCGGCCGCCAGGGCCGGGGGTCCCCACGCGCTGCGGGTGCGCCGCGCCAGCAGGTGGGCGCCCGAGCCGAACGCCAGCCCGACCAGCCAGGGCAGGACGAGGAACTCGGAGTCGCCAGGGACCGGTGGCAGGGTGGTGAGGAGGTCCTTCCAGCCACCGACGGCTGCCCCGGCCAGCCCGCGCAGGGTGGTCAGCGAGGGCACGAAGCCGACGACGAGGTCGTCGCGCAGGGCCACGGCCCCCCCGAGCAGGGCGTACAGCACGACCACGATCCCGACCGCGGTGACCCACGGCCAGCGCAGGGCGGTGGTGACGTGGGCGGCGAGCACGCCGAGCAGCAGTCCCAGCGCGCCGACGACCAGGGGGGAGCCGGTGCTGAAGCTGGACGCCCACGCGGCCAGCGCGACCAGGCCCAGCCCGACGACGAACAGGGCGTCCACGAGGTCGGCCCGGGAGGGGCGCAGGAGCTGCAGCGTCCCGGTGAAGGCGGACGCCGTGCTCGTCTCGGCGCGACGCGGTGCGACGACCCTCATGCCGTGACACCCCCCGCCAGGACGAGCGGGAGCTCGGTCAGGTCGGCCAGGGTGACGACGACGATGCCGAGGCCCTCGCGGTAGGACAGGGCGCTGTTTGGGACCACCTGCACGGCGACCAAGCGCACCTGGGGCGCCAGGTAGGCGCGCGCGCGCTGCAGCACCTCGAAGGTGGTCAGCGGCCCGGTGACCAGCACGACCGCCGACACGTCGGGGGCCAGCGTGCCCAGCCGGGACGTCGCGGCCGGCAGGGGCCACGGCCCGAACTCGGCGCGGCTGTAGGTGTCGAGCGCCGTGTGGGGGGCGGGCTGCACGGCGGCCTGGGCCCCGCACACGATGGTGGTCTCCATCTCGTCGGCCAGCGCCCGCACGGTGACCGACGCCCCGCACGACAGCGCCAGCTCGAACTCGTCCGGATTCGTGTAGGCGGCCTCGTCGACGTCGACGACGACCGCGACGTGCGAGCGGCGGGTGTCGAGGAACTGGCGGACCAGGAAGGCGCTCTGGCCCGAGGCGCCCGACGCCTTGGCCGAACTGCGCCAGTGGATGTAGCGCCGGTCGTCACCGGGCTCGTACTCGCGCAGGGTGTGGAAGGCCAGGTCGCTCATCGACATGTCGTTGCTGGTCTGGCCCTCGAGGTCGCGCAACAGGCCCGAGCCGAGGCTCTCCAGGGCGACCGTGCGCGGGTGGACGAACAGGTCCAGGCCCTCGCTCCACTCCAGCTCGCGGCGCAGCAGCCCGAAGGGGTCGCCGCGCTGGGTGCGGACCGGCCCGACCGGGATGACCCCGCGGGTCTCGGTGGGGATGACGAGCACGTCCTCGAAGGTGCCGCCGGGCGCGAGCGCGGGCAGGGTGAACCGGGCCGAGGACTCCCCCACCGGCACCTCGAGACCGACCGGGAGCAGCGGCGTCCGGGCGACGTTGGTGACGTGGACGTGGGCGGCCGACGAGTCGCCGGCGACCAGCCGCTCGGGGGCCAGCTCGAGGTCGACCTCGAGCTGGGTGCGGCCGATGAGGAACAGCACCGACAGCGCGAGCAGCACCAGCAGGGTCGCCCCCAGGATGCGGAACTCGTGCCAGCCCAGCACCCACCCGCCGACCAGGGCGACCAGCCCGAGCGCGAGGGTCGTCCAGCCCAGGGCCGAGACGCACTCCAGCCCGGCGCGCACGGCGTCCGTGACGGGGCGCGCGAGGTCGGCGAGCACCCCCCACCAGCGGCGGAGGGTGGCGAACCGTGGCGACACGGGGCGGGCGGACGAGCTCAACGGACGCGGTCGGCCGGTGCCGGGACGGAGGCAAGCAGGTCGTCGATGACGCGTTCCACGTTGACCCCGGAGAACTGGGCCTCGGCGTTCAGGATCAGGCGGTGGGCCATGACGGGGATCGCCAGTTCCTTGATGTCGTCGGGGATCACGTACTGGCGGCCCTGCGACAGCGCCCAGGTCTTCGCCGAGCGGATGAACGCCAGGCAACCACGCATCGACAGGCCGAGCTTCACGTGGGTGTGGCGGCGCGACTCCTCGGCCATGGTGCCGACGTAGGACAGCACGGCCTCGTCGACGTGCACCATGTTGGCGAACGACGACATCTGCGACACGGCGTGGGCGGCGATCACGGGCCGCACGTCGGCGGCGCGGTCGCGGTTGGCGGCCTGCGCCATGAGTTCGACGGCCACGGCGAGGTCGGGGTAGCCGACCTCGGTCTTCATCAGGAAGCGGTCCAGCTGCGCCTCGGGCAGCCGGTAGGTGCCGGCCTGCTCGATCGGGTTCTGGGTCGCGATCACCATGAACGGACGTCCCACCGAGTGCGGCGCGCCGTCGACGGTCACGCGCGACTCCTCCATGACCTCCAGCAGCGCCGACTGGGTCTTGGGCGAGGCACGGTTGATCTCGTCGGCCAGCACGACGGTGGCGAAGATCGGGCCCTTGTGGAACTCGAACGTCTGCGTCTTCTGGTCGTACACCGTGACGCCGAGCAGGTCGCTGGGCAGCAGGTCGGGGGTGAACTGGATGCGGTGGTGCGTGCCCTGCACCGTGGCGGCGATGGCCTTGGCCAGCACCGTCTTGCCGGTTCCCGGGTTGTCCTCCAGCAACAGGTGGCCCTCCGACAGCATGCAGGTGAGCGCGAGGCGGATCACCCGCTCCTTGCCGCGGATGGCCAGGCCCACGTTGGCGACCAGCTGGTCGAACGTCGAGGCGAACCAGGTGGCCTGGTCGGGGCTGATGCTCATGCTTGTTCCTGTTCTCTCGGTCACCACTTGAGGCTGCCCACGACGCCGTCGCAGACGACCCGGACGGTCGCGTCGTAGCCGTAGCGGGCACTGGTCTGGGTCCGGGTGCTCCCGCTGAGGTTCGCCGAGGCGAACTCCTCGTACGCCCCGCCGTAGTTGCCCTGGATGGAGCACCGGTAGCTGCCGGTGAAGTTCTCGGTCGTGATCCCGATGTAGAAACACGCACCGCCGCCGTAGTACGACGAACAGTTCTGCGTCACCGGGGCGCGGCCGCCCTTCCAGACCGTCACGGTCCGCGGCGGGGGCGGGGGTGGCGGCGGCGGGGGTGGTGGGGGCGGCGGCGGGTCAGTCCTCACGGTCCGCGACACCGACTGGGACGCGCGGCCGCCGGCCGGGTCGGACAGCGTCGCGGTGATCGTGACGCTCTTGTCGTGGCCGACCCTGCGGGTCGTCGGGCCCAGCGACATCGCCCCCACGTTCTGCGTGGACGGGGAGCCCACGGAGTCGGAGACCGTCAGCGCCGCGGTCCGGCCGTTGCCGTTGCCGGAGGCCGACCACGTGAACGAGTCCGCCTTCGCCGACGCGGTCAGGGAGGGTGCGCCCAGCGGCCCGTACGGGGTCGCTGTCACGGTCGAGGAGCTGCTGCACGCGCCGCCCTCGTTGCACACGCGCAGCTGCATGCCGTAGGCCTGCCCGTTGGTCAGGCCCCCGACGGTCACCCCGCTGAAGGTGGTGGCCGACGTCCCGCTGCCCGCCGCCATCGTGCGATTGCCGCCGGCCCCGATCAGGGTGACGGTCGACGAACCGCCGCGTGACGGGGGCACGGTGTAGGTCAGGGACAGCTGCCCGTTCGACCCGGTCGGCCTCGCCGACCAGGAACCCCACGCGGCCGGCTTGCCAGTCGCCTTGAACTGCTTGGACACCGCCGCCGAGGTGTGCGACGGCCCGCCGGTGGCGTTGGTCGCGGTCACCGCATAGGTGTAGGTCGACCCGTCGTAGGTGACCGTGTCGGCCACCGACGTCCCGGTCAGCCCCGTCCAGGTGCGGGAGCCGGCGGTGCCACCCGATCGGGTGAGCGTGTAGGTCACCGGACGCGGCCCCTGCGGGTCGGCGGCCGCCCACGAGACGCTGACCTGCGCCGAGGAGCCGAGGTCGCTGGCGGCCACGTTGAGGCTGCTCATCCGCGGGCGTCCCGAGGACTGCCCCGTCGTGCTCGTCGGCTGCTGGCTGGTGCCGGCCGCGTTCCGGGCGACGATCGTGAAGGTGTAGTTGGCGTTGTTGTTCAGGCCGCGGACGGTCGCCGAGGTGGCCGAGCCCGGGGCGTCCAGCGTCTGGCCGCCGTACGTGATGGCGTAGCCGGTGACCGGTGAACCCTCGTTGATCGCGGGCGCCCACGTCAGCACCAGGGAGCCGTCCGAGGGGCTGCCGGCGGTGAATGACGGCACGCGGCCGGGGATCTCGTCGGGGGTCACGCCGGGGCCGGGGGCGCTCCAGTCCGACCAGCCGGCCTTGTTCTCGGCGCGGACCTCGAACGACACCTCCTTGCCGTTCTCCAGGCCGGTGATGTCGCACCGGGTGGCGCGGCCGCAGTCGACGGCCCGGCCGCCGCCGCGCACCTCGAAGCGGGTGATCGGGGCACCGTTGTCGGCGCCGGGCGTGTACGTCACCGAGGCCGACTTGCTGCGCAACTGCATGGCCGGCTGCGGCGGGGTCGGCATGTCGGGGCGTCCGTACACGGTCACCGACAGGGTGCCCGTGACGTGCCGGTCGGTCCGCCCGAGGTCGGAGACGTCGGTCGCCACGACGCGGAACGTCATCACCCCCGAGCTGTCCCTGCCGGGCGTGATCGTGAACGTGGCCCCGTTCCGCGAGGCCTCGGCCGGCATGCCACCGGTCTGCTCGATCGAGACCACCTGCGGGGTCGGCCGCCGCAGCGGGGAACTGAGCTGGACCTGCTGGCTGACCGTCGTGCCCTGCCGCACGTCGGTGATGTCGCGCACCGCCAGGCTCGGCTTCGGTGCCGCGACGACCTCGACGTTGATCTCCTGCGGCGTCGTCTGCCTGCCGGCCACGCCGACCTTGAGCACGCCCGTCTGGCCGGGCACGGCGTTGGAGCCTGCCTCCACCGTCACGGTACCCACCGCGCCCGAGGCGCGGACGTCGGACAGGCCGCCGGACAGCTCCGCGGAGTACTCCAACGTCTCGGCGTCGCCGGGATTCGGCGTCCAGACGCTGCAGATGGCGTTGATGCGCAGCGTCACAGGGGCGCCGCCCTGGACCAGCCGCTGGGTGCTCGGCGGACAGCGCAGCACCGGCGTGGCCGGGCCGACCTGGACCGGGATCGAGATGACCGCGGGCCTGGCGGCCTCGTCGGCCTCCCCGTCGATGACCTCCAGGGTCACCGAGGCGGGCCCGACGTAGTCCCCGGACGCCGTGAGCGTGATCCGCTCGGCGCTCTCGGGGGCGACCGAGACCTGCGCCGGGGACGTGGTGAGGGACTCGGCCACGGTGATCCGGACCGGCGCCTGGCGCGGGGACTCGATGTGCTCGGACAGGTCGAAGCTGTGGCTGCTGTTGGGCGACATCTCGATGACGGTGCCCGGCTTGAGGTGCGGCAGGCCGGCGCCGGCGGCCGGCACGAACAGCACCGCCGAGGAGGTCGCGCCCGTGCGGTCGGTCACCTCGTAGCTGACCACCTGGGCGCGCTCGGCCAGCGGCACCCCGATGGTGCCGCCCGACACCGTGGCGCCGGGGTTGCTGACGTGGCTGATCCGGAGCTCGGAGTTGGGGCCGTCGGGGTCCCACGCCCGCTCGAACACGTCGGCGCTGGCGTTGGTGCCCTCCGCCTCGGCGACCGTGTCGTAGAGGCGCGGCGGGTTGAGGTGGCCCGGCTGGGAGCGGATCGTCACCTGCGCTGCGGGACCCACCCCGCCCGAGGACTGCAGGGCGTAGGCGAACTGCGCCGGTGCGCCGTCGCGCGCCGGCGTCCGGCCGGTGATCGGGCCCATGGTGCCGGTGAGTTCGATGCCCTCGGGCACCTCGTTGCCCAGGTCCTCGAACGGGACGATCGTGGCCCGGTCGGCCTCGTCGACCATGTCGTTGGTCATCGGGAACACCTGGACGTCGGTGTCGGGCTCGGCCGTGACCACGTCGGCGACCGCGACGGGCGGCTGGACGTCACCCGGCGGCGTGATCGCGACGCGCACGATGCCGGCCTCGGTCGCGCCCCAGGCGTCGGTGACGAGGTACCGGAACGTGTCGGTCCCGCCGTTGTCGAGGTTCGGGTAGGCCTGGTACGTCAGCGCGTTCGGCGTGAACCCGAGGACGCGCCCCTTCGTGGGCGGCGAGGCCAGGCCGAGCACGGTGACGGTGTCGCCGTCGGGGTCCTGGCCCCACGGCTGGATCGGGATCTCGATGGTCTGCCCCGACGAGGCGCGGGCCTCGAGGTTCTGCGGGGCGGGGGCCCGGTTGGGCGCCTCCTCGGTGGGGGCCGGGTTGACGGTGACGGTCAGGATGCCGGTCTGCGGGGTGCCGCCGGCCACCGAGGCCTGGTACTCCACGCGCACCTCGCGGGGGGCGTCCACGGTCTCGGGCGCGACGTAGCGCACCTGGTCGTTGACGACGTAGGCGCGGCCCACGTCGGGGGCCTCGGTGCCGGGCGCGAGATTGGGGTCGACGACCGCGAGCTGCCCGGCCGGCAGGTCGGGGGTGTTGCGGTCGATGACCAGTTCCTCCCCCGAGGTCGAGGTGTCGTTGGCCAGCACGTCGGCCAGCACGGTGTCGCCGGCGCGGACGGTGGCGAAGTCGTCGTGGATGATCGCCTCGTCCACGCGCGGGTCCGGCAGCTGGGTGACGGTGATGGTGCCCTGCACGGGGTCGGCCAGGCCGTTGGAGATCGTGTAGTGGACGACCTGCGGGTTCGGGTCGAGCTTCTCGGTGCGCGGCATGATGCGCACCCAGCGCCCCTTGAGGACCGCGACCTGCAGCTGGCCGCCGTCGGCGCCGGTGTCGGCGGGGCGGGCCGTCTGCACGGTGAGGAGCGACCCGGTCGGGTCGGAGTCGTTGGCCAGCACGTCGACCATCACCGACGACGTCCCGCGCACGGTCACGTGGTCGGGGGACGCCGTGGGGCTCGTCGGCCCCGACTCGGCCACGTCGAGGCGGATGTTGCCCTGGGCGAACTTCGCGGCGCCGAACTTGGCGGTGTACTCGAGGAAGTAGGTGCGCGCCTCCTGCGCGGTGACGATGACCTCACCCGACTTCAGGTCGGTCTCGACCTCGAGGCCGTCGACGCCCTGCAGCCGGGACGCCAGCTCGAGCGTGGCCCGCGGGTTGAGGGGGTCGGCCCCCGGGATGTCGTTGCTGAGCGGGCGGACCAGGATGGGCCGGCCGACCTCACCGCGCACGGCGTCCGGCTCGGTGATCGGGGCATCGCCGTTGGTGGCGTCGAAGGCGAGCACCTTGACGTTCATCGCGCCCTGCTGGGGATCCGAGCGGCCGTCGGAGACGTCGTAGGTGATCGGCACGATCGTCGGCTCGGTGACGCGCGGCGCGGTGAAGGTGATGCGCCCGTCGGGGGTGGTGCCGATCTTGTGCTCGCCCGCCTTCACCGTGTCGATGGCGACCGGGTCGCCATCCCCGTCACGCCAGTCGCCCAGCGCGGGCAGCACGATCGTGCCCCACGAGGCGACCGAGAACGTGCGTGGCTCGGCACCGGCCCTCACCTCGGGGGCGGCGTTCTGCGACTCGGGGCGCACCTCGACGTCGACGCGGGCCGTGGCCGTGCCGGCCCCGTTGCTGATCGTGTAGTGGAACGAGGTGTTGTGCGCGCCCTCGGGCAGGGTCATGAGCACCGACTGGCCGTCGGGGGCGATGGCGGTCGTGGCCCCGCCGGTGGGCTGGGTCACGTCGACCACGGCGAGGATCCGGCCCACCTGGTCGGCGTCGTTGTCGAGCACGTGCGCCACCGTCGTGCGGCCCGGCCGCGCCCCGATGCGGTCGTCGGCGGCGTGCGGCGGTACGTCGTCGCGGGCGCGGCTCTCGCGGTTGGGGTCGCCCTGGTCGGAACTCTCCTGCGGCTGGGTCTCGTCCCAGTTCTGGACGTAGCGCTGCTCCTCGAAGGAGTAGATCTTGCCGTCGCTGGTGTCGTTGAGCACGATCTGACCATGGTTGGTGCGGAAGGCGGGCGCCTTCAGGGCCAACGCCTCGGCGCCGGGTTCGGCCGCCGCGGGGACGCCGTCGCACGAACGCACCACGGTGCCGGGATCCCCCGGCCAGGCGCCGAACGCGCACCCGGCCAGCACGACCGGTTGGGCCGGGGTGGCGCCGTTGCCCTCGGCCAGCTGGGTGGTCTCGCGGCCGATGCCGAGCAGCGCGAGCGTGGTGGCGACCACGACCTGCTCGGACGTGCCGGAGGCCCGCTGCAGCTTCGCCTCGGGGTCGCTGCCGAGGTCGTGGGTGCGCCCCTCGGCCGTGGTGAGGACGCCGGCCTGGGCGTCCAGCACGACGTGGTCGGCGCCGAATGCGGCCACCTGGACGGCGCTGCGCTCGGGTCCGTCGTGGTACTCGGGCTCGGCGAAGCCCTCCCCGCCGGGCCGGATGACCGCCGACTTCCCGTTGGTGGACACCGCGTGCACGGCGCCGTCGAGCCCGACCGACAGGCCCGCCGCCTGGCCCTGGACGACCCCGTCGGGGGCCTTGCCGAGGTCGGCGACGACCTTCTGGCTGGCCTCCAGGCGCGGGATGTCGACCAGCGGGTTGTCGGTGGCGTAGCGCACCGCCCACACCCGTCCGGACGCGGGGTCGAGCACCGCGGCCGTCCCGCCGCGCATGTCGAAGGGGAACGTGGGGTCGATCGTGCCGCCCCGGTCCGTGCGGTGGGCGACGCCGGCGACGTCGAGGGAGGTGACCCGCCCCGAGCGGAGGTCCCGCGTGACGACCGCGGCCGCGTCCTGGGCCAGGTCGAGCGCGAAGCTCGTCGCCCCCTGCGCGCCGCCGGCCGGGCCCAGCAACCCGTCGAGGGACTCCGCCGACTTGTTCAGGCGCCCGAAGAGCGCCTCGGCGTCGTTGGTCACCCAGATGCCGGAGTCGTTCAGGTCGAGCTTGCGCACCGGGAAGCCGGGGGCGATGGCCGCGAACGCCACGAGCACGACCATCGCCAGCGCCACGATGGCGCTGGGCAGGAGGGCGGGCAGGCGTCGGAGCATGGTGGGGGCCTTCATGGGGGGGTGGGTGAATCTCCCTGTCAGGCTACCCGGGGCAGCAGGTCGAGGTCGTCGGGCGTCACGATGCGGGCCGCCATCGCGTACTCGACCAGGCGGGCCTTGCGGGACGTGGCGAGCTTCGCCGGCCCCCCGTGCAGGCCGCGGACACCCTGGTCGGCGAGCTTGCCGCACACGGCGTCCAGCTTGCGGTTGAACTTGGTGACCGGCCATCCGAGGCGGGCCGCCGCGGCCGCCGACTGCGGAACCGACCCGGCCCCACGGTCGCCACGGCGCAGGACGTCCTCGCACAGCACGACGATGAGCAGTTTCTGCTCCGGCGTGAGCGTGACGCGGCCGATCGTGGCCGACCCGTCGGGCACCGACTCGGCCTCCAGCGGCGTGAGCAGCGACTCGGCCAGGTGCAGCTCGAACTCGTAGGTGGTCGAACCGGCGGTGAACCACACCACGGTGTGGGTGAAGACCAGCGGCAGGGACGCCCCGGGCGCCAGCCACGCCTGCACCCGGCCCTCGTCGTGGCTGACCGTGGCGGTGAGCTGGGTGCCGACGTTGTTGAGCCACCACAGGCCGCTGGTCTGGGTGACCGACAGGAACTGGCGGTGCAGGAACGGGTTGTCGTCGTCGACCACCAGGTCGGCCTCACGACCGATCGTGAAGGGGACGTCGGGGGCGGGGTGGTAGATCTCGCCGAGGAAGTCGACGGTGAGGGGGTGGGCCTGGGTCATGCGCAAACCTCCGGGGAGTACTCGGCCTGGTAGCCGCTGCCGTCCTCACGCATCACGCGGACCTGCGCGCAGGTCCGGTCGGGGTCCTCGCGCGTGAGGGTGGCGTCGGCGACCTGCTGTGGGGTGCCCCCGTCGACCACCACGAGGTAGTAGTCGTCGGGCAGGCGGTGGTCATAGGTCCAGGTGAAGGTGACGCGCGCGCCGCTGCGCTCGGCCGTGACCACGGCGGCACCCGGGCCGGGGGCGGGGCGTCCGAGCTCGGGCGGCGGAACCGACGGCGTCGTC
>DUOQ01000131.1 GCA_012838755.1 Propionibacterium sp.
GCCGACCTTCCACAGGGCGCGGCCCTTGTTCTGGCAGGCCCACTCGGTGATGGCGTGGTGGGCGACCGGCCCCAGGCTGGCAGGGACGGCGTCGGGGTCCTCGATGCCGTGGTAGATCGTCGTGGAGGCCAGCTTGGCCAGGTCGCGGGCGATCATCGAGGACTGTGAGCCGGCATCGGCGATGGCCTCGAAGTTGGCCGGGTGGTGCATGTTGCACCACTGCACCGACCCCTCCGACCGGGACAGGCGCAGGTCGGCGTCGAAACTCTTGACCGCGTCCGGGCCGAGGCGGAGCTGGAGCCACACCTCGTCACGGATGGTGATGTTGAGCTGGTTCGGGTCGGACACTTCCCGGACGCCGCGGCCCCACGAGCTGGTGCACGCCAACGCGATCGCGACCGCCTCATCGCCCAGCGGCTTGAGCCGGGACAACGACAGGGACTGGATGGGTGCGGTCCAGTCGACGGTGATGGTGGTGTGGGCGTCGAAGATGCCCGCCAGGACGCCACGGACGAGCCGGTTGAGGGCATCGCGCAGCAGGCGGGTGTCGTCCAGGAACTGGCGCCGGTTGGCGTAGCGGCACTCGTTGACGAGCTCGTCGCTGGGGTCCTCGATCAACTTGCTCAACTCGGGCAGGGTCGTCTCGGTCAGGCGGGTTTGCCCGTCGGCGTAGCCGGTGAGGGTGCGTAGGGCTTGGTCGACCACGCGCGCCTCGGTGGGCCCGTAGGGCACGTGGACGTCGCCGACCTTCTGCGACCCGACCAGACCGCGCACCAGCGTGCCCCAGCGGCCGAACACGACGGTCGCCCGCGTTCGTGCTTCGGCTGGGGTTAGGTTCTCCCACCCGTGGATGAGTGGCCCGAAATCGAGGGGGTTGATCCGCGCGTGCAGGCCCTGGCCGACGGCGATCGGTTCGACACCGAACCAGTGGCACAGGCCCTCGTACTCGTCCTTGATGTCGCCCAGGATCAGCGTCTTGTAGCCGAAGTCGGACATGCGCAGCACGAACGCCTTGGTGGTGCCGGACTTGCCGCGTCCGGGGTCACCGAAGCAGAACACGTTGGTGTTGGTGACCGGAATGGAGTCATCGAGGGTCCAGCCGACCGGGTCGGCGTAGAACGCTCCCCCGGAGAAGTCGTCCACACCGATCTGCGCGCCGGTCGGGGGCAGGCCCGGCCCAGCCACGAACGGCCACAACGCGGGCGCTTGGTCTGAGGTCATCCGCCACCCGGGCACCGGGGGCAGGGACGGCGCCCACCCTTGGTTGCGGCGCAGGGGGCCGCGCCGGTTCGCCGGGCGGAACAGCGGCGTCCGGTCGTGCGCGGGCGCAGCCGCCTCAGGTTGGCGGGGCAGCTGGTGGCCGAAGTCCGACAACAGGGCGTCGACCGACCGGCCGGAATGGCCGTTATTCCGCGGAATAGTCCGGCTGTGGGTGGGGGTGGGCTTGTTCATGTGGTGCTCCTGCTCAGGCTGATGCCCAACGGCAGCGAGGAGGCTGCGAAGGCGACGTCGTGGGCCAGGTCGAGGACTTGGGGGGCGAAACCGGCCCGGCGGACTGAGGCCTCGAGCTGGTGGGCGAAGTCACCGATCGAGTAGGTCTTGGGTACGGTGACCGTGCACACCGCGTAGGGGACGGTCAGGCTGTTGCCGGCGGCGAGCTTGGCGTCCAGGCGGCGGCGGTGGCGGATGTTGGTGGCTTCCTTGGCGCGGGTCTTCATCTTGGCGCCCTCGCGCATGGCCTCCCCGATGTCGGCGGCCCACTCACCCTTGCCGGTCTCCCGCTCGGCGGCCTGCAGGGTCTTGATCGGGTAGGCGACGACCATGGTGCGCCGCTCCAACGCCTCGCTCGGGGTGAGCATGGGAGCCATCGCCCCCATCAGGACACCGCGCGCGGGCAGCGCGATCCCGACCGAGGCGGAGTTCCAGGCGTCGTGGGAGTACCAGCGGGCCAGCGTGTCCGCCCCCGACGGGCCGGCCTGGGACCACGGCACACTCGCGTTCACCGTCGGGTCGTGCTCCCGCTCGGCCAAGGCGGTGATGATGCCGGCCCGGTCGGCCGGCGCGAACCCGGTCCGCACGGCGATGGCGAGTTCGGGGGAGGTCAGCCAGACCACCTCGGTGAAGCCGAGCGCCCCGCGCAGCTGGGCCTCGACCTCGCCCATGACCAGTTCGAGGACGCGGGCGCGGCCCTCGATCCGGCCGCCGACCTCACGGGCACGCCGGGCGATCCGGCCCTCGGGCACCACCAAGGTGACGAACGCCTCGGTCCGCACGCTCGCGCGGGTGAGCGCGGCGGCGAGCTGGTCGTTGACCTCGGCCGCACCGGTCCCCTGCCGGACCCGATGGCGGGAGACCCACTGGGCGCGTTCGGCACCGTCATCGGGCACCGTGCGGACCACGAACAACACCTCAGAGACGAGCTCGCCACGCGAGCAGATGTCGAGCAGGTCTGAGAGCCCTCGGCCCATGCCGGTCCGTTCGTGCTCGGTGGCGGTCATGATGCCCTGGTGGGTCACCTTCGCCGTCACCGCCCATGTGCGCGCGACGTGGTCCTGGATGATCGCCACGCGCTGCATCAACGGCGGCCGCGGGGTGCCCTCGTGGATCTCCAGCGCGTTCATCACACCGGGAAGGTCGGGGGCGGCCACATCCTCGACCACCCCACGGGTCAGCTTCGAGCGCCACACCGACCAGCCGGTCACCCGGCCGGTCAGGAACCGGACCCCCGCTGCCGTCCAGCCGACCGCCGAGCGGCCGTGGATGGGCATCACCGTCAACAGCGCCAGCACGATCCAGCCCACCACCAGGACGGCGGTCAGCAGCCACCGGCTGCCGCTCAACGCGAGCAGGGCAGGCATCGCGCCGACCACGAGGGTGGCCAACTGGGGGGCGGTCAGGCCGAAGAACAGGCCGACCTTGTCGCGGGAGTAGTCGTTGTAGAGCGTCATCACACAGTCCCTGTCTGGTTGGAGTTACCGGAGGTGTTGCCCGGATCGGACGGGCCGTAGTTGAGCGTCGGGATCGGCGGCGTCGGCACATTCGCAGCCGGCGGGGCCGGGTTGGCAGCCTGCTGCTGGGCGTTGTGCTGGTTGGCGACCTGGGCCTGCTGCTGGGAACGCGGGGAGCCGTGGAAGTCGGGGTAGTAGCCGTTGTGGCCGACCCCGACCTGACCCTGCAGGTCCGCACCGATCGCAGCCCCCTGGGCGCCCACGCTGGCGAACTTCTCCATCCCCTGGGCGAATCCACTGCGCGCAGCTGCCACACCCGCGGCCAGCGGGCTCTGCTGCCCGCCACCATGCTGGTTCCACACGCTCTGCTGCTGACCCTGCTGACCCTGCTGCTGGGCGCCTTGCTGGTTGAACGGGTTGAGGCGACCCAGCACACCACTGCCACCCGACTGCGAGGACGCCGACGGCTGGTTACCACCGGTCAGGGAACCCAGCGCGTTGCTGAGCCGGCCCTGGTTGCTGCTCTGGGCCTGCGACTCACCCTGGGAGCCGCCGGTCGCGTTCGTGGTCGAGGCCGCCGAGCTGGTGCCGCCCTCGGTCTGCTTGCCGCCGATCAGGCCGGACAGGCCACCCACGGCCGCCCACCCAGCCCGCGCCGAAGAACCCGAGGCGGTGCCCGGGTCCAGGAACGCCAGCAGCCGGAACAACGCCAACGGCGCGAACGCCGAGGTGGCGATCAACAACGTCGAGGCGAACGCCGTCCCGATCGAGGCAGCCACCCCATCCGAGAGGCCAGCAGCCACACCGTTGGCCATCTGGATACCGATGCCCAACACGAGCACCACCACGGTCGGGGTGAACGCCGCGGCGTGGAACCAGCGCGCCAGCTTCCACAACCACGCGTGACCCACATCGGACACCAGACCGGCGGCGGCGATCGGGCTGGTGACCGCGAGAACCATCAGGGCTGCACCGCGGGCGACCATGATCAGGAAGAACGCGATCGCAGCGATCACCAGGAAGCCCGCGCAGAACCCCAACACGGTGGCCAGCACGGCGTCGGTGACGTCCTCCAACGCGAACGGGGTCCACGGCTGGAACTCTCGCCACGTCGTGACCCCGAGCAGGGGGTGCATCAACGAGCGGGTGATCGCCGACGCCGCAGCCAACACCAACACCATGTAGGCGATCCCCACCGCCAGGAACATCCACAAGGCCGCCACGCCGACCAGGAGCCGGCCCACACTGCGGCCGTCCCGGCGCACCAGCGCGACCCCGACCTGCAGGATCGTCAACACCCCCGCCAGCGCGATCGCCAACGCGATCGTGATCATGTAGATGTCCCGGCCCGGACCCTCCAGGCGAAGGTCGGGCACCA